>JBEGTL010000197.1:0-12957 GCA_041179425.1 Pseudomonadota bacterium
CTGCGCCAGCGCCGCAGGGTCTCCAAAGTAGGGGGACCGCGCCACCCGCCGCTCGCCCAAACCCCAGCGCCATCTCCCCAGCGCATGTGGCCGAGCAGGCGAACGCCGCGGAGAGCGCGCCAGGGGGACTCACGGCTGCCGATGCTGCGGCCTACCGTGCCTACGAGCGTGCCTTCGCGGAGGACGACGCAGCCACCGCTTGGCAGTACCTGAGGCCGCTGGTGGACCGCTATCCAAGTTCTACCGAGGTCCAGCACGGCGCGTGTAGTCTGAGCATGCAGCTGGGGGACATGGCGACGGCTCAGCTAGCCTGCACCAGGTATCAGAAGCTTCAGCAGACCACTTCTTCGACACGCTGACTCTCTCTCCTCTCTTGCCTTGGGGCCGCGCGCCTGTGATTTGGGGCGTTTCCTAGTGGTCTTGAGGCTTTCTCTACCTTGGCGCTGCGGGAGGGGTGTTGGGTTCACAGACTGCTTTCGCTTTTTTTGGCGAGAAGTGCCAGTGCGTGTTGGGTGCGACGAGCCTGCTCGAGACGATCAGTCTCATCGCACCCAACACGATGATTCGCCAAGGCGAAGCCGCCGCAGCTGGGTGGTGTCTGCACAAGGCTCAGGTCCAGTGCGCGCACGCAGTCTGTATCAGACCCGTGTGAGAACTCAGACTGCACCCGGTCTCCTCGCACGCTCGTTGGAGCGTCCGAGCGTCCTCCACCGAAACCGAGAAACGCACAACCGGCGCTCCCGTGGCCACGCGCTCACGCGCTCACGCGGCCACGCGCTCACGCTCCCAGGTACCGGCGCGCGCAAGCGCCCCGTTTACGTTGACCTGGATCTGCGGACGAGCGGAGCGAAGTCCCGTTGATGACGAGTGGAGCGAAGCGGAACGATGTCCCGTAACCCCCCAAAAAAAGACAGACTGACAGATGCCCCGAAGCGTCCAGAGCACCTTCTCGTCCGCAGCGATGCGAAGCGAGCCGAGAGATCCGAGAGAAGTTACTAGCAAGAGCCACCAGCAAGCTCCGCAGCTACCAGCTATCCGCTACCCAGCAGACGCAGCTACTCATCACCACGACGCAAGACCTCGACAGCGAGTGCCTGATCACCTTCGATCACCAGATCGACATGATGATGATGAAGCCCGTCAGCATCTTCGAAGATGCGAGGAACGCGAGCTGCGTTGATGTACAGCGTCCCGTCGCGATAGTCGCACCAGTTGCGTGTGCCACCGCCCCGTAGACGATGGTGCATGTGCCCTGCCACGACCGCGACCACCCGCTTGCCGCGTTCTACGGCGTAGTCGATGGCAATCCGCAGATCGTAGTCCCCGAAGTCGCCCTCCTCGCGCCGGAAGTCGGCGCCCCACAGATCGGTCCGCCGCTCGCCTAGACCCGTAGGACCGTTGTGCGCCAAGAACACCACCCGCTCGGCGTCGCTCTCATCCACGCAGCGCTTGAGCCTGCGCACGCTGTCCTCCAGCGTGTAGACCCCGTACGCCTCGGCCAAATGCGGCGCGAAGCTGATCACCGAGCCACCCATCGAGTGCGGGCGACCCACGATCACGTCGATGCCCTCGCCGAGCGGGTGCACGCTGTAGCCCCCCACTTGCACGCCGCCGACCGCTTCGCACAACAGACGCACGCGCTGTGTGTGTCCCATCGATGTCCAGCGGATGAGACTCGGACGACGCGTGATCTCCGCGGCCAGCTGGGCCGGATGCACCGCGTCATGATTGCCGGGCACCAGCAGCGCCGGCTTGTCGAGCTCGGCCAACTCGGAGGCCGCTTGCAGCCCCCGCTGCAGGGAGAAATTGTAGATGTCGCCTACGAACAAGAGCGCGTCGTAGTCCGATGCGTTGAAGAAGGCCGTATCGACCTCGGTCCACGCGTGATGCACGTCGCCGATGACTGCAAGCTTCATGCTGACTCGAGCTCTCGGCGTAGCACGGGGTTTTCCGATCGCACGCGCCACACGAAGCCGTCCAGCACGTAGTGTGTGATCTGCGGCACGGCGAGCAGGGGAACCACGAACACAAGAGTAAGCGCAGACAGCGGGAATACCTCCCCGAAATATTCGGGACGTTCATGCCACACCAGGCGGTCCCACAGCGTCTCCTCGCAGACCGCAAAAAAGACGCAGAGCAGCACAGAGGGACCCACACCGGCTAGCGCGATTCGGCGCGCCCACGAGGACTGGCTCGAGGCGCGCGCATAACGATGCGTGAGCACAAAATAGGGCACGCCGTGCAAGATCACATTGCTGACTGTAAAGGCGTAGTCGCTGTCGAACACCACGATCCCCAGCACCCAGCAGCTACACGTTGCGATCACGAGCACGACCTTGCCGGGCACCCAGGTGCCGCGTCGAAACAGCACGAGCTGTCGCCCCAAGAACGCCGCCAGCGCGACCCCACAGCCGAGCTGGGCAAACGGTAAGACCGCGCGCGCGAGCTCGCGCAGGGGGGCCGCCGAGACGAAGTCCCCCGGCACGAACCAGGTAAACGCGCGCGGCAGCTGCGCGTGCCAATAGATGAGCGGGTACACCATCGACAGCGTGACGGCGGCGCGGTCGCACACCGTGTCGAGCGACGTCTGCGCGACATTGCGGCGGCCGTACAGCTTCATGAAGCCGACCTGCTGGCGCACGAAGTGAAACACGGCCAGGTAGGCAAGGCCGCGCCAGAACGCGAGCGGGCTCAGGGCGTGCAGCGCCACGCCCGCGAGGTAGGCAAGGGCGGGCACGGCGGCGTACAACAACGGACGCCCTTGCAGCTCCGCGCGGGAAAAATAGACCCGAAAGCCCGTCGACCACACGTGCGCCACGTCGATGGCCACCACGCACAAGAGCCACGTCCACTCGGGGCTGTCGGTGCCGAGCCAGCCGAACGCGGCGCCCAGCGCGATCAGCAGCCAGGCGGCGAGCGCGCTGCCGCCAAAGGCCAACAGGTCGATCTGCCGCGAGAACAGCCAGGGACCCTCGACCGCGAACACGCGGCCACTCACGGTGTACGCCCCAGTGCACTCGGGCGCAGCACCGCGAGCAGCTCGCCGGCCGCGCGCACGCCGTGATCGAACGCTTCTTCGAACAACGACACGCCCGACAGGTCGCTGTGCGCAAAGTGTAGCCGCCCCGAAGCGCGCGCCGCCTCGACCCGCCCGCTGCGGGTGCGCGCGCCCACCTCGGGTCGCACCATCGCGTGACCCCAGCGGAAGACGTCGAGCTGCGTCACCAGGCCGGACAAGTCCGGGTGCGCGCGCCCGAGATCGAGCAGCACCGCGTCGCGCCACGCCGCGTAGTCGCCGTCGTAGAGCTTCTGGCGCGCCCGCTTGGGGTCCGCGTCGCTGAGCGGCAGGTAGTAGGTGAGCACGGTGGGGCCGTAGTCGCTGCCGCGCTGGTGGGTCGCGCACACGTACCCGAGCGAGGGGCTGTCGTGGAGCACGTTGTCCCACGCGAGCCCCACGCCCGACGAGCGAGGGCGCTCGCGAAGGTGCAGGTTGGCCACCAGCCACGGCGCGTACGACGCGTGCTGTGTGTCGCGCGCACCTGCCTGCTCGCGACGCGCGCGCACGATGCGCTCGCTGAGGAAGCGAGGCGTGGCGAGCACGGTGCGCTCGGCCAGGTAACGAAAGCCGCGGTCTTGGCCCACATCCCAGCCGAGCACCTCGACGGCGTCCGCGCGCTCCACCACATCGAGCACCAGCGCACGCGCGCGCACGCGAGGCAACACGGCGCGCCGCAGGTGCTTGACGAGCGCGAAGTTGCCCTCGGGCCAGGTGATCAGATCGCTCGGCGTCTGCCCGACCTGCTCGATGCGCGCCGCGAAGTAGAACAACAGCGCCCACGCGCTGGTGTCGGCGAGCCTGAGCCCGTAGTCGTCGCGGCACGCGTAGTCGAGCAACCACAACAGGCGCGGCGAACAAAAGTCGCGTTGGGCGAGCCAGCTCTGGGCAGACAGCAGGTCGAGCGCGGCGACCTCGGGCGCGTCGCTCGCCAGCCGCAGCGGCAGGGTGAACGCGCGGCGTCCCTGGCTGTCTCGATACGCAACCCAGCGCGCGACCTCGCTCTCGAAGCGCGCGCGCTCGGCCAGGTCGGCGCCGCTCGCGCCCGCCTCGAGGTACAGCCCGGAGTACCAAAATCCGCGATAAAATAGGCGTTCTTCGGGCGTTCGCACCAGGTGCGGGTCGCTCACGACCAGCGCCCCATCGTCGCCCACGCCGGTGACCACACCCATCTCGCGCAGCAGCGTCACGAGCGCCGTGTTGTGTCGATGCGGGACGGGCAGATAGTGCGCGCCCCACGGATAGCCGGTGACCGTCGACTGGCCGCCGAGGGAGGTGCCGCCGAGCTCCGGCTCGAGCTCGAGCAAGCAGAAGTCGTGGTAGTCGGCGCGCGCGAGTGTGTACCCGGTGCTGAGGCCCGCGGGCCCGCCGCCGACGATGAGGGTCCCCGTGCGTGTTGGCGGCAGGGTCGCCAGGTGTTCCAGGCGATCGTGGAGATCTCCGCGGAGCATGTGGCCCGCCGCGACGTCCTGTCCCAGCAGCTTGCCCTGGATGGCCGACGTGGCGCGCTCGTCGAGCGTGCGAGCGCAGCCGTGCGCGAGCCATGATGCCGCGAGCGGCGCGCCGAACACCCGCTGCAAAAAGGCGCGCCGTGACGGCGTGACCCGCGACACTAGCGGCTCGACCGAGGCACTAGTTCCACCGATCCCAGTCTTGATCGTAGTACTGCACCAAGAGCTGGTTGTTGAGGCGGTTGGGCTCGACCGGCACGGGACCCATGTCGGGGCTGAACAAAAACAGCGCGCGCAGGCTGTCGTCGTCGAGGTAGCGCAGGCCCGAGAGTGTGACGTGCGTAGGTGGAACGATCGTTCCTTTTTTGGCCAGCACGTAGCCCCACTCGCCGAACGACGGCACGAGGGCGTGGTAGGGCAGCGTGGCGAGCCCCACCGCGCGCATGCTCGCGACCACGCACCAAAAGCTCTTGCGCGCAAACAACGGCGAGGTGCTCTGCACGCTGACCACGCTGTCTTCGTGCATGGCCTTCTGCAGCAGCGTGTAAAACCACGTGCTGTACAGCTTGCCGAGCGAGAAATTGTTGGGGTCCGGGAAGTCGACGATCACCACGTCGTACTGCTGTGTGAGCTCCCGATCGAGCCACACCAACGCGTCGCGCACGACCACCTTCACGTGCGGGTCGGCGAGCGCGCCGTGGTTGAGCGTGCGCAGCGCTTCGGACTCGCGCGCCAGCCTGATCATGCCTGGGTCGAGCTCGACCAGCGTCACTTGCTCGACCTCGTGATGTTTGAGGATCTCGCGCACCGCGAGGCCGTCGCCGCCACCGAGCACGAGCACGCTCTTTTTGCGCGCGGCCGCGAACAGCGCCGGGTGCACCAGCGCCTCGTGGTAGCGGTACTCGTCCACGCTGTTGAACTGCAGGTTGCCGTTGAGAAACAGCTGCTGACCACCGCCACCCTTGGTGATGACGATGCGCTGGTAGTCGGTCTGCTCGGCGTAGATGACATTGCTGTCGAACAGCGCCTGCTCCGAGTAGGCGACGATGTGGTCCGACAACCCAAAGGCCACGGCGAGCGCCACCAACAAGAAGCCGCCCTGGAGACGCAGGCGGCGCTGCTCGGCGGCGTAGATGCGGTCGGACAGCACGTAGGTGGTCATCAATGCGACCACGCAGTTGAGACCACCAAACAACAGCGAGGTGCGCACCAGCCCGAGCTTGGGCACCAACACCAGGGCAAACAGCAACGAGCCCACGAGCGCACCCACGTAGTCGAACGTGAGCACGCGCGCGATCAGGGTCTCGAACTCGACCTCTTCACGCAGGATGCGCAAGAGCAGCGGGAGCTCGAGCCCGACCAGCGTGCCGATGGCGATGACCGTGGTGTACAGCAGCACCGAGAAGAACTCGGCACGCCCAAACGCAAGAAACAGTAAGGGCGCCGAGCAGCCGCCGATCAGCGCGGCCGCGAGCTCGACCTCGACGAAGCGCTGCGCGAGCCGGTCGCGGATGAACTTGGAGAGGAACGCGCCGAGGCCGAGCGCCGACAGGTACACGCCGATGGTGGTGGAGAACTGCGTGACCGAGTCGCCCAGCACGTAGCTGGCGAGCGCACCGGCGAGCAGCTCGTAGACGAGCCCAGCCGTCGCGATGACCAGCACCGTGAGGTACAAGAGCATGGGACGGCGCGAGCTCTGCATGCGCCGTCAGCCGTGCACAGCGGCCGACACGATCATCGCGATGCCGATGATGATGGCGGCCAGCACGATCGCGAGCGCCGTGTTGTGGTCTTCTTCGATCTCTTTGCGGATGGAGAAGGGCGTCAGCTTTTGCACCAGCAAGTACGCCAGCACGAACAGTGCGAGGCCCAGGGCCGTGAAGACCGACGAGGACAGCACCGCGTGCAGCAACCAGTCGAGCTTGAGGTCCATCACTTTCCTCCTTGAAAACCGCCGCCCCAAGACGACGAATGCGTGCGACCAAAGCCACCCGTGCTGAGTGCCGGCGCCGACGGCGATTGATCGAAGTTCCAGAACACGATGCCGTTGCGCACGGTGTACCAGTAGCTGGCGATCACCAAGAGACCAAACACGAGGTAGCCGCCGTTGTGCCGCATCACAGGTTCTCGTTCTGCCGGCGGCGCAGCTCGAAGCTCAGCCGGTTGAGCCGCGAGAGCAGCCAGGGCAGGGCGATCAGCAACAGGGTACCGCAGCAGCAGGCGGGGCTGCGTCCGCCTTGTGACACCTCGAGCCGTGTGGTGGGCGGCGTGGCTTGGGCGGCCCAGCCGTTGTCGTTGGGCTGCCAGCTCCCGAAGAAGCGCAACGTGTAGCGACCGCTGGGCACGCGGCCAAAGTATCCGCTCGACGCGCTGTCGCCCTCGGCCCAGCCCTCGCCGTCGTCGTTGCCCGTGTAGCGCTCGCTGACGAGCTTGAGGTCGCGCGTGGTGCCGCCCGGCTCGGGCACCAACGAAGTGTCTACCTGCACCCAGCCGTTGGACACGTTGCTGTGCAAGTCGACCTTGAGCGTGGTCGGTCCGCGCCGGACCTCGAACGGCTCGGAGAACGCGACGCTGCCCTGCAACACGCCCGCCGGAACGCCGAGGGCCTCGCGTCGCGGCAGCTCGAGGGTGGCCGTGGCGAGCACCCGCTCGCCGTCGAACACCTCGTACGCGAGCGCGATCACCAGCCACAGCGCGGCAAGCAACGCGAACACCATGGTCGCGCCGCGGCCGGTGTACGGGTTGGGCTGGGCCGGCGCGACGCCGACGGGGCGCGGCAGCGGGGCAGACAGTGCAAAGGCACGCACCAGCTGCGTTGGCTCGACGTACTCGCCCTCGGACCAGCTGACCTCGTTGTCGGTGCGCTCCACGCTGAGCAGCCGCGGCGGCGCGACGTAGTCCATGGTCTCGCTCTGATCGCCTCGCGAGACCTTCCAGTAAAACTCGCCGATCACGAAGTCGACGCTGGGGAGGGCCTTGGCGAAGGCCCGGTAGCTCACGGTCTTGCAGCGCGCGCTCTGCCCGAACTCTTGGACGTCGCCGGTGGAGATGGGCGCGACGTGGAGCCAGTGATGGTTTTCTTCGAGCAGCCAGCTAAAGCCCTGCTCGCTGTGCAGCAGGTACTCACGAAACGTGTACAGGTCGCCGTCGACCGTCAGCGACCGCTGCATGAAGCCGATCACGGTGCGGCACACGCCGAGCAGCTCGCCCACGCTGCCGAGCGCAATCAGCGGCCTGATGGCGGGCAGCTCGAGCTGCTCGAGGAGCTTGAGTGCGCCCTTGTCGAAGTCGAGCAACGAGCCGCAGTGCGCGCAGCCGCAGCGCTCGGCCTCGCTCGGCACCACGATGTCGATGGGCGCACCACAGGTGGGACACGCGAGGCGCGCGACCTCGACCTGCTCGACTGGACGCGGGCCGACGGCAGTCTGTTTGAGTCTCAGATCGGACGCGGCGAGCTCGCGGCCCGCGAACAACAACGGAGGCAGCGTGCCGTCGCCGAAGTCGAGCGTCGCGAACGCGCCGCCCTCGGCTTCGAGATCGACGTAGCGGCCGCTGCCCTTGGGGTCGACCGCGTACGGGAGCTCGCCCTCGGCCGACACGGTGGCCGCGCCCCCGCGCTCGGTGACGACCCAGTCGACGCTGCCCGTGCCCTCGAGCGAGATCACCGTGCTCGGGGCGAGCGTTTCCCAGCCGGGCGGAGTGCCAGCCGGCTTTTCGAAGGTGGCGTACCAGCGGCCCTCGGCGCGCGCGAGCCAGCCCCAGCTGCCGTCTGAAAAGCCCAGGTACCACTCGTCCCAGGGGCCACGTCCGTGATCGAGCTGGAGCCTGCCCAGCACCACGAAGGGCTTGCCGGAGAGTGACCCTTCGTCGCCTACCGCGATCGGCGAGGCGGTGGGCACCAGGTCGGCCATACGACCCCCGGCGTTCAGCGCGCGGTCAGAGCGGACGACGGCGAAGCGACAGTAGCTGCACACCAATGCCGACGAGCTGGCGAGCCGCCACTCGATGGGTGCGCCGCAATTGGGGCATTCGGCTTGTCGGCCCGGCAGCACGTGGCCGTTCTATCACAAGCGACGCGAGATCAGGCTTTGCTTGCGGAGCTCGTTGAGGTAGGCGGCCTCTTGTTTGGCCATCGCCTTGTCGAGCAGCTCGCCAAAGATGCTTTGTTTCACCGTCTCGAACGCGCCGATGGAAGACTCGCCCTCTTTGCGCTCGCGCAAAAGGAAGATGTGCAGCCCCGACGGACCGCGCACGGGCTCGCTGATCTGCCCCGGCTCGAGTGCGATGAGTGCGGTGGCCAGCGCCTCGGGCAGATCGCCCTGCGACACCCAGCCCAGGTTGCCGCCGCCGTACTCACTCATGGCGGCATCGAAGTTCTCGGGCGTGAGCGTGGCCTTGAGCGCGTCGGCCTTGGCGCGCGCGGCCGACAGCTTGGTGACGCTGTCGCCCTCGACGCCCATGAACACGTGCGCCACGTCGAACTTGGCCGACTTGCGCGCGCTGCGCAGCTGCTCGTCGTAGCGCCGCCGCACGTCGTCTTCGGTGATGTTGATGCGCGAGCGCACCTTTTGGTTGATCACCTTGAGGCGCACCAGCTGCCGCCGCACGTCGCTCTTGTATTGATCGGGCTGGAAGCCCTGACCACGAACGGCTTCCCAGAACTCGGGGTCTTTGAGGCCGCTCTGCCGCTGCACGTTGGTGATGGCGCGCTCGACGTCGGTGCTGGTGATGGAGATCGAGAGCTTGCGCGACTCTTGCTCGAGCAGGCGCTCGTCGATGAGCTGCGTGAGCAGGTCTCCGTACAGCTGCTGCATGAGCTGCATGCGCTGCATCTCGGGCGCCTGCATGACCCGCGCGAGGAACGGCGCCGCACGCGTGCGCAGCTCGCTCAACAACAAGGGGTCGCCGTTGACGACGGCGACGATGCGCTCGATGACCTCGCCCTCGGCTGCTTTGGCCTCGGCCGCCCTGGTGTCGCTCAGCCCCTGCTCGGCGCGCGCCGGCCCACTGACGAGGAGGCTCCCCAGCAAACCGACGAGGGCACAGGACGCGAGCAAACGGACCTTCGGTGTCATGACAGCCTACTTTCCGGGCAGAGAAGCGGCCTTGCGACCGGCCGGCTTGGGCGCGTTGCCCACCCCTGCATCGCTGCCTGATAGCACCGTCGGCTCGACTTTCACCTGGGCGAGCACCGCCCAGTCCTCGCGCACGTTGGCCTTGGCGCGCAGCTCCTTCACGAACGCGTCGACGGCTGCCTCGCGCCGCTCGCGCCACAGCTTGTGCTGGATGGTGCGCCGGGTCTGGTCGAGCGTGCGCGCGAGCTCTTTGCGCTTGCCGGTGAGCTTGACCACCGCGTAGCCCTGCTCGAACTTCACCGGCTCGGGCGCGAGCTCCCCGATCTTGTCGAGCTTGAAGGCGGCCTCGGCGACCGCTCGGGGCACCACCGGGTCGCCCGCGGTTTGCTCGCCCGGCTTCGAAAAGAATTGCAGATCGCCGAAGCGCTCTTTGAGCGCGGGGTCGTCGTTTTGGGCGCTGGCCAGCTCGCGAAACAGCTCGTTGTCGTCGGGCTTGTCTTGCAGCTGCTTGAGCAGCTTTTTGGCGCGGGCCTGGTCTTTGACCACGATCACGCTGGCTCGCACCTGGGCCCGCTTGTTGAACTCTTCGGGGTGGGCGTCGTAGTAAGCCTTGATCTCGTCGTCGGTGATGTCGCTGAGCTTCACCTTGTCTTCGAACTCGGCCTTCATCATCTGCTGCACCATCAGCTGCTTTTTGGTGCGCACCACCTCGTCGCTCTTGTCCAAGCCGCGCCGCGCCGCTTCCTTGGCCAGCAGCTCGAACTTGACCAGCTCGTCGAGCAGCTCGCGGCGGCGCTCGGGGCTGGCGTAGCGCGCCCGCAGGTACGGGCTCTTGTCGGCCAGCTGCTCGGCAAAGTCGCCGACCGTGACCGTGGTGTCCCCGATGACGACCAGGGGCTCTGCCGCTTGTTCGCGCGTCAGGCCGTGCTTGGTGTCGCCCTTCTTGCCTTTTGCGGCCGTGGCGGCCTTGTCGGCGGCCGGCTTGTCGCTACACGCGGGTGCCAGCAGCAGGGCGCCGGCGAGCACGAGCGAGCCCAGCAGGGTCGAAGAGGCTGCACTGGATGGGCTGCTGAAACGCGCGGAACGGGGCATAGACTCGGGCTCGGAGCCCCTTCGGGGAGCTTGAGAACGGTACACGATGCCCCGAAGTGGGCAAAATTCGGGTACCGGGCGGCTCAGCGCTTCTTTTTGATCAGCTCGTCGATCTTGCTGTCGAGATCTTCGAACTCGAACGGCTTGTCGATGAACGCGTCGGCACCGTAGAGGGGAGAGGTCATCTCGTTGAGCCGCTCGCCGATGCCCGTGAGCATGATGACGCGCGTGTGCGCCAAGGTCGCGTCGTCGCGAATGGACCGACACACTTCCCAGCCGCTCATGCCGGGCATCATGACGTCGAGCACCACCAGGTCGGGCTTCTTGGCCCGCGCCAGCTTGAGGGCTTCTTCGCCGTCCGACGCCTGGTGTAGCTCCGATGCGCGCCCCTTCAGGTGGCCGACCACGAGGGCCAAAATGTCGACGTCGTCGTCGGCGACCAAGATCGAGATCTTCTCCGGGGCTTTCTTCGCCATCCGCGTATCCTCCAACTTTCGCTCGCGGAGGCACCGCGCGCCTCGGCACGCGCGCCAGCGCACCGCCGTCGAGTTGTAGCACAGCACGGAGGACAGAACGTCGCGTGATCTCGCGGACGTCAGATCTCTCCGACGTCTCCGACGCGCACGTAGGCCTCACGCTCCCCGCGCGCCAGAACGCGGGCAAAAGCGCCTTCGCGGCCCAGCACGCGCACGCTCTCACCCTCCACCAGCTCGCCGAGCAAGCGTGCACGATCGTCGGGGCCCTCACGGATCGCCGCGGTCTCGCCGACGATCACGGCCCGCTTGCCGGCACGTCCGAATGAGGCCTTGGCCCCCACGCCGAGCGCGCTGACCAACGCGAGCGAGAACAGGACAGCCGAGGCGATGCCGACGCCGAGCCGCGCGCCCTCGATCTTGACGTAGCTCAGCGCGACCAAGAGGCCGCTCGCGAGCCAGATCGAGACCAGCAACAACACCGAAAGCGTGCCCTCCGACAGCCCAGAAAAGACGGCCTCGGTGAGCGGCGGGCGGTCGACCACGATCGCCTCGCCACTGGCCTGGGCCTGCTTTTCACCCAGCGCGTCGCGCGCCGCCTTGAGGCCCGCGCGGGCCTCGGCGTCCCCGGGCGAGAGCCGCAAACTGCGCTCGAAGTAGCGGATCGCCTGGCCGTACTTGGCGAGCGCCCCGTACGCGCTGGCCAGGTTGAAGGCCAGGTCGGGGTCGTCGATGCCGGCGTCGTTCAGCGCTTCGTACTCTTTGACGGCCGCCGCAAAGTCGCCGCGCGCGTAGGCCGCGTTGCCCCGCGTAAACACGTCGCGTAGCGAGTCGGCACGGCCCGTCGAGCTGCTCACGAGCAGCGCGATCAGGGCCACCGCGAGCAGCGCCCAGGTGCGCCCCACGAGCGAGTGCGAGACAAAAGAGCGGTTCACGCGGACCTCTTGGCGCGCGCCTTGGCGAGCTCGCGCACCACGCCGCGCACCCCTTCGAGGGCGTGTGTGAGCTGGACCGTGCCTTGGGAACCGGGGTCGAAGCGCGCGCGCTCGATCGCGCCGAGCTGGCCGATCACGCGCTCGACCAGCCGCGGATCGAGCGCGTCTTTCTGCAGGTGTTCTTCGAGCGCGCGCAACGTCAGGCCGCCCACGGGCTCGCCGAGCCGGACCTCGAGCGTCTTTTTGAGCGCACTGGCCAGCGCGCTGAGGGCGCCATTGGCGTCGCCATTTTGGGTCGCACGTTGGGCCGCGCTGAGCTTGTCGTCGACCTCGCGCTGGGCGGCGTCGCCGCGGCCGGCCGCACGCCGTGCCGCGAGCCTGCCCTGCGCCAGGCGCACCCACCACAGGGCGAGCAAGAGCAGTGGAGCCGCCGCGACGCTGGGCCAAAACCAGGCCCGCTCACGTAGCTCGGGCGTACGCCGCAAGAGCTCGCTCTCGCCGCGCAGGGGTCCAAACCGGACCTCGGTGCTGTTGTCGTCGCCAGCGGGCTTGGCGGAGGCGTCGTCTGCGCTGGCACCCGTGACGGTGAGCGTGAGCGGCGTGGTGCGCACCGTGCCGAACGTCTTTTGCTGCGGATCGAACACGTCGACCACGAAGCTCGGGATCTTCAGCGTGCCCGGCTCACGCGGCAAGATCAGCCAGCGGAACGTGCGCTCGCCGCCGATCACGTCGAGCTGGTTATTGAGCCGGTCGTCGATCTCGGGTTCGAGCGCGTCGACGCCGGCCAAACGAGGTCCGCGCAGCGTGAGCGCGCGCAGGTTGCCCACGCCCGTGGCTGCCACGCGCAAGGTCACCGCTTCGCCCACCTTGGCGGTC
>JBEGTL010000198.1:0-12917 GCA_041179425.1 Pseudomonadota bacterium
CCGCCGGCTACGAGGCGGCTAAGTTGCTGCGCAACTTTCGGCCGAGCCTGGTGATCGGTGTGGGCGGCTACGCAGCCGGTCCCATGGTCGCCACGGCAGCGGCGCTCGGCATCCCCACCGCACTGCTCGAGCAGAACGCGAGTGTCGGACTCACCAATCGTCTGCTCGCGCGTGTGGTCGACCGCGCCTACGTCAGCTTCGACGAGACGGTCGATGCGTTCCCCAAGGGCGTGGCGCACTTGTTCGGCAACCCGGTTCGGCGCAGCTTCGTCGCCGCGGGCAACATGGCGCGCATGGACCCCTCCGGGTTCGAGATGCGCGCGCGACGTGTGCTGGTGATCGGCGGCTCGCAGGGCGCACGCTCGCTCAACACGGTGGTGCCCGAGGCGCTCGCGCTCGCGGTGCGAGGCGAGAAGTTGGTCGGTCGCCCGATCGAGATCGTGCACCAGACCGGGCACGCCATGTGCGACGCGGTGCGTGCGCGCTACGAGCAGCTCGGCGTGGCCGCCACCGTGACGCCGTTCATCGACGACATGCCGCGCGCCTACGCGTCGGCTGCCCTCGTGATCGGACGCGCTGGTGCCACCTCGCTCGCCGAGATTTGCGCCATCGGTCGCCCGTCCATCCTCATCCCCATCCCCACGGCAGACGATCATCAGTGGCCCAACGCGCGTGCGCTCCAGCAGCGTGGTGCGGCCATCGCGCTGCGCGAGAGTGAGCTGACCGTCGAAGCCTTGACGCAGGCGGTGTCGCGACTACTCACGCAGCCGGACGAGCGGCGGCGCATGGCCGAAGCCGCACGCAGTCTCGGCCGTCCCGACGCCGCGGCCGCCATCGTCGACGACTTGTGCGCATGGCTCGGCTGCTCGGCCACCGAGAGCGAGCTCGACAGCGACAACGACAGCGGCGAGCTCAGTGACAGCGAACGTTTGGCCGAGCCGAGCGAGCAAGACGACGGCAAAGTCCGTACACACGACAGCTTTCCCCCCGCTGCCGACCAGCGCCGCGCCCGCGCCGGACGTCGCTCTCGCCGCCGCTCTGCCGCCTGGAGTCACACCGATCGTTACTACGGCACGCGCGCCGTGGGGTCTCTGGAGTAACGGATGTTTCGTGGCCGCGTTCGATCGATCCATTTCGTAGGCATCGGAGGCATTGGGATGAGCGGCATCGCAGAGGTGCTGCTCGCTCATGGCTTCGAAGTCTCGGGATCCGATCTACGCGAGTCAGACACGGTGGTGAGGCTCCGCTCGCTGGGCGCCCAGGTCCACATCGGTCATCGCGCCGAGAACGTGACCGGCGCGGACGTGCTGGTGTTCTCGTCGGCGGTCAAACGCGACAACCCCGAGCTGACCGTCGCGCGCGAGCTGTCCATCCCCGTCATCCCGCGCGCAGAGATGCTTGCGGAGCTGATGCGCCTCAAAGACGGCATCGCGATCGCCGGCTCGCACGGAAAGACCACGACCACCTCGCTGGTAGCGACCGTGTTGCGCGAGGCAGGGCTCGATCCCACCGTGGTGATCGGCGGCAAGCTCAACGCACTTGGTACCAATGCCGCGCGCGGGCTCGGGAATCTGCTAGTCACCGAGGCCGACGAGTCAGATGGCTCGTTCTTGCATCTGACTCCGACGATCGCCGTGATCACCAACATCGACGCCGAGCACCTCGACTACTACGGCGACCACGAGCACGTGAAGCAGGCGTTCGTCAGCTTCGCCAACCGCGTGCCGTTCTACGGACTGGTCATCGCGTGTCTCGATCATCCGCACGTGCAGGATGTCTTGCCCCGCATCGACAAACGTATCGCCACCTACGGGCTCGCCACCCAGGCCGAGTACCGGGCGAAGGACCCCAGCATCAACGGCCTGTGCACGTCGTTCGAGGTGGTGCGACGCGGCGAGTCGCTCGGCACGTTCGAGGTGCGTATGCCAGGCATCCACAACGTGCTCAACGCACTTGCCACCATCGCGGTGGTCGACGAGCTGGGTGTGTCGCACGAGCAGATCAAACGCTCGCTGGCCAGCTTCACCGGAGTACAGCGGCGGTTCACGGTGGTCGGCGAGCACGCCGGCATCACCATCGTCGATGACTACGGCCATCACCCGGCCGAGGTGCAGGTCACGCTCGAGGCCGCACAGCGCGCCTACGGGCGACGATTGTTGGTCGCATTCCAGCCACATCGCTACACGCGCACACAACATTGCTTCGACGAGCTGACCCGCGCGTTCAACCGCGCCGACCTGCTGTTTCTGACCGACGTCTACGCCGCCGGTGAGGAGCCCATCCCCGGTGCCGACAGTGCGACGCTCGCTCTGGCCGTGCGGGCCCACGGTCATCGCGAGGTGACGCACGTGCCTCGGGTCGACGACTTGTCCGATGCCATCCTAGCCCGTGCACGGCCGGGCGATGTGATCATCACCATGGGTGCGGGCAACATCACGCAGGTCGCGCGCACCCTGCTCACGCGTCTTGCCAGCACGGGGGTGACGCATGGCGCGTGACTCGGACGCCGGCGCGCGCGTGAAGCCGCGACGAGCGAGCGCAGCCCTCGATCCCAATCGATCGACCATGCGCCGCGTGAGCAACCGCCGGGTCGGCCGAGGCTCGGTGCCGCCGCCTCGTGTCTCGCTCACGCCACGTAGCTCGCTCGTGGGCGACGACGCGTCCGCACCGCGTAACCGCCGGGTTCCGCGGCAAAAACGTGCACAACCCGGCCCCAAGCTCGCGACTCGTGTGTGGCTCTGGCTGGTCGCGCTGGTCCACGGCGGCGCCCAGCTACTGTCGACGCGAGCGCTCGCGCTGCGTGCACGGCTGCGTGGCGCGCCCGCGTTGCCCGGTGCCGAAGCCTCCGCATCGACCGATGAGGAGATCCGCGCCGCCGAGGGCGAGGCTGCGCAAGGTCCAGTCGGCGCGCGGCCGCACACGTCGCGGCTGATGCAGGTCATCACCGTCTGCCTCGCCATGGCTGGTGTGTGGGGGCTCGCGCGCTTCGTGCAGCGCCACCTCACCACGGCGCCCGCGTTCGCCATCGATGCCATCGACGTCAAAGGTCTGGCGCGTGTCGATCGCGCCGAGCTTTTGTCTGCTGCCGGCCTCGAGCTGGGGCTCAACGTGTTTGCGCGCAGCCCCGAAGACGTGCGCGCCCGACTGTTGCGACATCCCTGGATTTTGTCGGCAAAGGTCGAGCGCAAGCTGCCTTCCCGTTTTGCGATCACCATCCAAGAGCGCGCGCCCGTTGCGTTGTTGGTGGTCGAGGCGTGCAGCACCACGACCGCCAAGAGTGACGACGACCCTGCGTGTGACGAAGCGAGCTCGCTCTACCTGGTCAGCGCGGACGCCAAGCTGTTCAAGCGTCTGAGCGGCAAAGATCCAGTCGACTTGCCCGTCATCACCGGCGTTGCACGGCAGCGCTTCGCCAGCGATCCAGACCTACAGCGGCGCATCTTGGTGGAGGCCGTTCTACTCATGCACGCCTACCGAAACAGCGGTCTTTGGCAGCAGAATCCGCTCGGCGAGATCCACCTCGAAGCCAACGACGGATATTCTTTGTACGTCGGCGAAGATCTTACTTACGTGCGCCTCGGTGCGGCGCCGTTCGATCAGAAACTGCTCAGGATGAAGAAGGTTTTCGAGCGGCTCGAGCGCGAACACGCGCGTGCCGAGTACGTCTACCTCGACAATGAGCAGCGTCCCGATCGAGTCGCAGTGAAGCTACGCTGAGCTTTTTGCGCGCACTCGCTGCACAAAAACTTGGTTTGGTGATTCGCACTGTGTATTCGTGATTTGCCACTGCACCGCCTTCATCGGAGCTCATGCGAATGGCCGACAGCGTATTCACGGACAACGAGGTCATCGCCGGGCTCGACCTCGGCTCGACCAAGGTCAGCGTCATCGTCGCCGAGCAAACGGACGACGGGGTCGACATCATCGGCATTGGCTCCGTGCCGTGCGCGGGCCTCAAGAAGGGCGTGGTCGTCAACATCGACGCCACCGTGCGCGCCATCCGCGCCGCGATCGAGCAGGCCGAGACCATGTCGGGCGTGAAGATCAACACGGTCTACGCGGGCATCGCGGGCAGCCATGTCACCGGCATGAACAAAGAGGGCGTGGCAGCCATCGCCAACCGCGAAGTCACGCAGGCCGACGTCGACCGCGTGCTCGAGCAGGCCAAGGCCATTCCGCTGCCCGGTGACCGGCAGGTGCTGCACGTGCTCCCGCAGCAGTACATCGTCGATGGCCACGACGGCATCCCCGAGCCCGTCGGCATGAGTGGTGTGCGGCTCGAGGCGCGCTGCCACTTGGTCACGGCCGCCACCCACGCGGTGGAGAACATCATCAAGTGCGCCGAGCGCTGTCACCTGCACGTGGCCGAGGTCGTGCTCGAGCCGCTGGCCAGCGCGGCGGCCGTGCTCTCGCCCGACGAGCGCGAGATTGGCGCGGCCCTGGTCGACATCGGCGGCGGCACCACCGACGTCATCATCTACGTCGACGGCGCCGTGGTGCACACCAGCGTCATCCCCATCGGGGGCATCAACCTCACCAACGACGTGGCGTCGGGTCTGCGCACGCCGGTGGCCGAGGCAGAGCGCATCAAGATGAAGTACGGCTGCGCCAGCGTGTCCATGGTCGACGAAGAAGAGACCATCGAGGTCCCCTCGGTGGGTGGGCGCGGGCCGCGCATCCTGCCGCGCCGCGTGCTGGCCGAGATCATCGAGCCGCGCGTCGAGGAGATCTTCCAGGCCGTGCAGCACGTCATTCACGAGAGTGGCTACGTCGACATGCTGGCGTCGGGCGTGGTCATCACCGGCGGCAGCACGCTGCTCGACGGCATGCCCGAGATGGCCGAGCAGGTGCTCAACCTGCCCGTGCGTCGTGGTGCACCGCAGGGCGTGGGTGGGTTGGTCGACGTGGTCAAGAGTCCGAGCTTTGCCACCGGCGTAGGCCTGGCCAAGTACGGTGCCGAGCAGCTTCGTCAGACCCACCAAAAACAAGACGACGCTGCCGAGCAGCAGGTCCGAGCGGGCATCGGTGGCCGCATCGGGCAGTGGTTCCGCGAGGTGTTCTGAGTGTTTTCGCCGCTTCGTGCGGCGACGTCAGCAACCGCATAGTGCGGCTGCGGCGAGTGTTCGATCGGTCGGCAAGCGGAGGGCAAACCGTGAGCGGACCGCGATGTAGGGGAAGGGCTACGGCCCTGGGAGGTCCTCGATGGCAATCTCTTTCGAGTTCGATGCGGATGCGGAGCTGCAAGCGCGCATCAAAGTAGTGGGTGTGGGCGGCGGTGGCGGTAACGCGCTCAACACGATGATCTCGAGCGACCTCGAGGGCGTGGAGTTCATTGCGGCCAACACGGACGCGCAGGCACTCCCCAACAACCTGGCGCCCCACAAGATCCAGCTGGGGCCGCAGCTGACCAAGGGCCTCGGCGCCGGTGGCAACCCCGAAGTGGGTCGCAAGTCCGCGCTCGAAGACGTGTCGCGCATCCAAGAGGCGCTCGCCGGCTCCGACATGGTCTTCGTGACCGCGGGCATGGGCGGCGGCACGGGTACGGGCGCGGCTCCGGTCGTTGCGCAGATCGCGCGCGACATGGGTGCGCTCACGGTCGCGGTCGTGACCAAGCCCTTCACGTTCGAGGGTCGTCGCCGCTCCAAGAATGCCGAGCTCGGCATTCAAGAGCTGTGCGCCGCCGTCGACACCATCATCACCATCCCCAACCAGAAGCTGCTGTCCATCGCGGGCGACGACATGTCGATGCTCGAGGCGTTCCAGCGCGCGGACGACGTGTTGCTGCAGGCCGTGCGCGGCATCAGCGATCTGATTGTCCACCCGGGCCTCATCAACGTCGACTTCGCCGACGTGAAGACCATCATGAGCAACATGGGCCGCGCGCTCATGGGCACCGGCTACGGCAAGGGCAAAGACCGCGCGCTCGAGGCAGCGCGGATGGCCATCGCCAGCCCGCTGCTCGACGAGGTCTCTGTCGCAGGTGCCACGGGTGTGCTGCTCAACTTCACCGCCGGTCCCGACGTTCGTCTCAGTGAGATCGAAGCGGCCGCCAGCCTGGTGCAAGAGTCCGCGCACGAAGATGCCAACATCATCTTCGGCGTGGTGACGGACAGCAGCATGGGCGACATGGTCAAGGTCACGGTCATCGCGACCGGCTTCGAGAACCTGGTCGAGCCCGTCAACGAGGTGCGCTCACGCTCGTCGTTCTCGTCGTACCCGTCGGTGCACCGTCCCTCCGCAACCGGCATCGGCGCAGGCTCGCCGCGCAACGCGCTGCAGATGCGCCCGTCCGGGGAGCAGGGTCGCGTCACGTACACCAACAACACGCCGAGCGGTCGCCTCAACCCGCGCCCCAGCCAGGTCCCCGCGGACCAGGCCTTGGTCGCTGCGACCACCCGTCAGAGCGGCTTCGGCGCAACGGCGCTGCACGACGAGCGCGTCCTCGACATCCCGGCGTACTTGCGCCGGGGCAACAACAACAACCACGACTAGCTCGTCGCGGCTCTGCGCCGCGTCGGCGTCGCTGTTCTACGCTCGGCTGTCGAGGGCGAGGCGCACTTCGGACAAGAGGCGCTGGCCTGAGAAGGGCTTGGGCAAGAAGCGGCCTCGGTCGGGCTTGCCTTGCAGCTCTTCGGAGTAGCCCGAGATCAGTAAGATCGGGACCTGAGGCAGCTGCTCGTGCACGCGGCGTGCGAGCTCGACGCCCGAGATGCCGGGCATCGACACGTCGCTGACCAGCATGCGCACCGTGGTGCGGTGCTTCTGCAGCGTCTCTAGCGCCTCTTCGCCGGAGGCCGCCGTCAGCACCAAGTAGCCTGCACCCTCCAGGTGGGCGAGCGCGACCGAGCGAACCTCGGCGTCGTCGTCGACCAGCAAGATCAGCTCGCCACCGCCTCCGGGCGCCACGGAGATGCGGGCGGGGTCTGCGGCATCGCCGTACACACGCGGCCAGCTGACACGAAACGTGGTGCCCTGGTTCTCGTGCGAGTCGACCTCGATCTGGCCCTGGCTCTGCTTGACGATGCCGTAGACGCTGGCGAGTCCGAGCCCCGTGCCCTTGCCGCGCGCCTTGGTGGTGAAGAACGGCTCGAAGATGTGCGGCAGGTCTTTGCTCGCGATGCCGCTGCCGGTGTCACTGACCTCGAGCACGACGACCTCGACGCCGCTCTCGTGCCGCGTCGACAGGGTGAGCCGCAGGATGCCGCCCTTGGGCATGGCGTCTCGCGCGTTGACCGCGAGGTTGAGCAGCAAGCGCTCGAGTCCGGTGGGATCGACGTGCACCACGCATGGCTCTGCCATGGTCTCGACGCGTAGCTCGACGCTGGCCTCGAGCAGTCGCTCGAGCAGCTGCCCCGCGCTGGCTGCGGCTTGGTTGAGGTCGACGTTGCGCGGCTTGGCGGGGCGACGACTCGCGAAGTCGAGCAGCTGCGCGGTGAGGCTGGCTCCGCGCTCGGCCGCGGTCTGCAGCTCGCGCAGCGCGTGCGCGGCGGCGGCAGGGTTTTTGGTGAGCTGCATCTCGGCCAGCTCGGCACAGCCCATCAACACCGTGAGCAAGTTGTTGAAGTCGTGGGCCACGCCTCCGGCCAGGCGACCGAGCGCCTCGAGGCGCTGCGCCTCCTCGAGCTGAACCGCGAGCTGTGCTTCACGCTCGCGCGTGCGAATGTCTGCCGTGAGTCGCGACACGACCTGACTGTGTTCGCGCAGACGGTCGACCGTGAAGTCGACCAGACCGTGCACCGCCAACACGGAGCAACCCAGCGTGACAAAGTAGAGGATGGCGCTGCCCGACGTGCCGCTCGACGCGACGGCACTCAGGTCGACCCGATGGGATGGTGGCCAGCCGAGCTGCTCCAGAGCCAGCAGCGTGCCGTAGGCGATCAGCACCGTGATGCCGGCCGTGCGGCCCAGGTGGCGCTGCGGGATCAGCGTCCAGCCGCTCACGATGGGCACGTACATGAACGCGGCCGGCGAGGTGCGTGCACCCCAGCGATAGATGAAGAGCGACACCACGGCGACGTCGATCAACATCACGACGGTGCGGATGACACTCTTGCGCGCCGCGGTGGGTGCGGCCTTGAGCGCAGAGGGGACCAGCGCGGCCAGCGCGAGGTAACACGCAGCGACCCACAACAGTCCGTCTGGTTGGCGGAGGATCCCGAAGGTGGCGGCCATGGTGAGGCTGCCCACCGCCATGCGGTGGTAGGCGCCCCACAGGTCCATGCGCCGTGCAAAGTCGGCGTCTACCTCGGCAAAGCTCAGCGTTTGGGACCGCGCCTTCTCAGGCGCAGTCAGAGCCGAAAGGATGTCGGAGGCGCGGGACACAACGTGCAGCGAGCGTACTCTGGAAAGGGACGCGCTGCAGAAGACTCACACCCCAGGACGGCTATTTAAAGCGCGACAGGTCGACCGTCGATCTTCCTGCGCGCTCACCAACCCCAGTTTGGGAGCCCGTACAGCTATTGCTCTGTCCGGGCGCGCACGCTCAGGCTAGCCCGAGCTCACTGGCTCGCGCGCGTACCCAGTCCAGGTAGAACTCCACGCTCTGGTGCGACTCGAGATCGCCGCGCTCGCAGCGCTGCTCGAGCTCCTTGCGCAGGTCTCCGAGTCGTTTGCTGGGCGGAATGCCAAGCGCCTCGGACAGCGCGGTGCCGAGTCCCTTGGGGAGCGGGGCCACCTTGGCATCGAGCGTGGACAGCTCTTTGACACGGCGACCGAGCTCGCTGATCTGGCGTAGGCCCCGCTTGCGCTTTTCGGGCCGCTTGGTGGTGATGTCTGCGCGACTCAGGTCGAGCAGGTCTTTGAGGCCGTCGCCCATCTCGCGCGCGAAGCGACGCACCGCCGAGTCGGTCCACGACCCGTCGTACTGGCTGGCACGGAGGTGGTGCAGGATGAGGTAGTGCACGCGCGTGTAGAGCTCACCCTCGAAGCCGAGCCGACGCGCGACTCGTTTTTTGAACATGGCGGCGCCGACCTCGCTGTGACCGAAGAAGTGCACGTCGCCGTTGTCGCCCACGCTGCGCGTCTTGAGCTTGCCGATGTCGTGCAGCAGCGCGCCCCAGCGCACGTTGAGGCGAGGCACGCTCTGCCACACCACTTGTTTGGTGTGCTTCCAGACGTCCTTGTGCCGCCACTCGCCGTCGCCAAAGCCGACCATGCCCGAGATCTCGGGGAGCCACGCGTCGAGGAAGCCGATCGCCAGCAGTGCGTCGAGACCGGTATCGGGCCGCTTGCCCAGCATCAGACGATCGAGGTACGGGCGCACGTCGGCAGCCGTGAGGGTGTGCCAGTCCTCTTCGGCGATGCGCCCGGGAGCGGGCCCGACGACCGCTTCGTCGAAGCTCGCGAGCGCGCTATCGCTGGTCGCGACGTCTGTTGCCCACTGCAGGGCCTCGAGCGGAGAAACTGCGCACTCGGGCGCACGAGCGAGGATAGGACTACTTCGCAGGACCTGCGCGCTGCTGATCGACATCTGGCCTCGCCAACACTGCGGCTCTCACGGTCGAGCCGCGCCGGGGTTACGCCTCGCTCGGGCGCCCCGCGGGAAAAAGGGGCGGAACGTTAGCAGGCGCCCCCCGCTGGAGCAAAGGTGGGCGTTTTTGCGGCCTTTTGTGGGTAGTACGCGCCCGGGCACGGGCACGCGTACGTGGAGGTTCACTTCATTGTACGCTGTCGTGCATGCGTCAGACCCGCGGGCTCTTCGCGAGCGAACTCAGAGTATGGCTGTACCCGCTCTCGATCTTGCTCGGAGCGGCCCTGGCCGTCTTCGTGCTCACGGTGTTCCTCGACGCGGCGCACCTGCCTGATCCCACCCTGGTCTTGCGGCTGGTGCTCGAGCCCAACCCCAACTCCGCGCAGAACACGCTCAGCAGTGCGGGGGAGGTGGTGGCGGCGGTGCTCGCAATCGCCATCACGGTCGTCGCCATCATCGTGGAGCTCGCGAGCAACCGCTACACCCACCGCATCACCGAGCTGTTCGTACGCGAGCCCATCAACTTCTTGGTGATGGGCTTTTTTGTGATCACCGCCCTGCAGGGGCTGTGGGTCAACTTGATCATCGACTACGAGCCCGGGCGCGGCGGCTTCGTCCCGTACATCTCCATCGGCGTCGCGATGGGCATGCTCACGCTGTGTCTGCTCATGTTGCTGCCCTACTTCGCGTACGTGTTCGAGTTCCTCAACCCCATCAACATCGTCGATCGCATTCGCGACAAGACGTTGGTCGCCATCCGTGAGCACGGCACGGTCAAACGGCGCGCGCTCGCTGCGCAACAAGAAGCGGTGCGCGGTCTCGAGCAGCTCGCCGACGTGTCGCTCAACGCCATGGAGCACAAGGACAAGGGCGTGTCGATGGCCGGGGTCGACGCCATGAGCGCGCTGCTCATCGAGTACCAGAGCGTGCGCGCGCAGCTACCGGACGCTTGGTTCGGCATCGACGGCCGGCTCGCGCACAACCCGGACTTCGTGTCGATGGCGCCCGAGGTACTGGTCGACCTGGGTGAGCGCCGCATCTGGTTCGAGTGGAAGATCCTGCGCGGCTACCAGAGCCTCTACAACGAAGCGCTCAACAAGATGCGCGACATCAACTACCTGGTGGCCATCAACACGCGCCTCATCGCGTGCGCCGCGTGGGACCATAAAAACCCCGAGTTGCTCGCGCTGGTCATCAAGTTTTTCAACACGTACCTGCGCTCGGCGATCAACGCGCACGACATCCGCACGGCCTACAACGTGCTCAACCAGTACCGGCTGCTCGCCGAAGACGCCATCCGACGCGAGCCCGACGGTCACCGCGCCGTGGAGATCGCCAAGTACTTCAAGTACTACGGGCTGCTCTCGTTCCACGCCAAGCTGCCCTTCATCTTGGAGACCGTGGCCTACGACTTGTGCTCGTTGGTGGAGTTCGCGTTCGACGCGCAGTGCACCGCGACGCCTGCGCTCTTGCGCATCCTGCTCCAGGTCGACAAGGAAGGGGAGAGCGACACCCAGGAGAACAGCTTGCGCGGCGTGCGCAAGGCGCAGCTCAAGCTCGCCAGCTACTTCCTCTCGCGCGAGAGCGAGTCGCTCGCGCGCGAGGTGTTCTACGACATGAAAGACGAGCGCCCCGAGCGCCTCGCCTCCATCCGCGACGAGCTGCTCAACGTCCAGTCGAGAGAGTTCTGGGAGGTCTCCGACCGAGGGGTCAACTTCGACTACCTGTCGGGCTCCCGCAAGAACGACCTGCTCACGTTCTTCGAGTGGTTTGGCGATCGACTGCCGCCGCCGCGGATCTCGACGGAGATCAGCACGAGCAAGATCCCCGTGCCGGCAGATGCCGGGAGTCACACGCCGCCGACCCACCCGCCGCGGTAGGATGTCGGCGAGCACGCGGACGAGCACGAGGACGAGCACGCGGACGAGCACGAGGACGAGAACGAGAGACAACGTGCACGTGCCCGAGTACGAACACGTGGCCTGCGACTGGCGACAGATATCAGAGACTGGTTGCCCGAGCGGCTCCCCGCGAGGCTGCCGAGCGGACGTGTTCGTTGACGGTCTCGTGCTCGTTGTCTCTCGTGCTCGTGCTCGTGCTCGTTGTCTCTCGTGCTCGTGCTCGTGCTCGTCGATCCCGTGGAGGCCGCCGCCCCAGCGAGCTACTCCGCGACCTCGCTGCCACCCTCCCGCAGCGAGCGCGCGAGAGACTCCAGCAGCGCAACAAGCGGTCCCGCCAGCGCAGGCGAGGCGTCGATGCGCAATCCGCCGTCCGCTCTGCGCTCGACGGTAAGCCCACGCAGATCGAGCGCCGGCAGTGCGGGCATCACCGCCGCTATGGGCCCCTCACTCGCTGCAATCGGAGCACAGAGCTCCCCTGCGCCCTCGCGCACGAACTCCGCCGAGGTCCCGATCGCTGGCAGCACGACCTCGTCCAAGCTTGCGTCGTCTTCGAGCGCAACTCCCGTGTCTACAGCTCCTTCGACGGGCTCGACCAGCTTGGCTACGTTCTGCATGAACGAGCCCTGGCCCTCGAACTGCACCGCGTCGGTGCTGCCGTCGAACACCGCGGCGAACAACGCGCTCTTTTGGCCGATCAGCGTGGCGATGCGGCCTTCGATGCCTTCTTCGCTGACCAGGTTGTACACGTCGATCGGACGCTCTTGGCCGAGCCGATAGATGCGCCCGATGCGCTGCTCGAGCACCGCCGGGTTCCACGGGAGCTCCAGGTTGATGCAGCAGCTAGCGGCCCGCTGCAGGTTGAGCCCAACCCCGCCCGCGTCGCTCAGGAACAGCACGCTCACGCTCGGGTCTTCGTGGAAAGCGACCACGGCCGCCTCGCGCTCTTTGCTCGACTCGGCTCCCGTAAAGAAGGCGGCACGCTGCCCGCCGGCCTCGAGTAGATCGCGGATGGCCCACTCCGAGCAACGCAGCATGTTGCGCCACTGGCTGAACACGACGGCCTTGCGGCCTTGCCCGAGGACGATCTGCTCGATCAGCGTGCGCAGCGTGGAGAGCTTGGGCGCGAACAGACCCTCGAGCAGCGCGGGGGTCGGCTTCTGCGTCGCGATTCGCGGCCACTCCTCGTCGAAGCGCAGCTGCGCCATGCCGTTGCAGATCATGCGCTGCGTGGTGAGCAGCTGCATCAGCCGGGTGAACTCGCGCGGGGCGAGTGGACGCCTGGCCGCGCGCCTCACCAGCTCTGCGACGGGTCGCCGCAGCTCGTCGTGGGCCTCGCGTTGCACTTCGCTCAGCTCGACCGGCACCCGCGTGTCGCTGCGTGGGGGCAGCTGGGCCAGCACGTCTTTGCGCACGCGTCGCAGCATGCTGACGGCGAGGCGCTCGCGCAGCACGTCGAGGTTCTTGGCGCCGCTGAGCGAGCTCTGTCCCTCCACCTGCACCCCGTGGAACGCGGTCAGTCTCCACTTGGGCTCGAGCGCGATGTCGTC
>JBEGTL010000199.1:0-12913 GCA_041179425.1 Pseudomonadota bacterium
TAGCCGTTGGTTGACGTCGTACGGCAGGTATTCTTTCGCCATCGGAGGCAACATAGGCTACCCGCGGCCGCAATGTCGATCCACGCCGGAATCTTTTCCCCGACACGCTCCTAGTGCAAAGCAATCTGAGTGCCAGCCCCCCATACGGGGATGCCAGGCGAACTTGCGTACACACCGCGACTCTGGATTCCGCTGTGCGGTGTCCGCAAGTGGGGATGAATACTAACTTTCGGTGGCCACACCGGCCGCCAGTGAGCGACTCGTGTCGCCACTTGTGCCGAGCCGTGCCGCGCGCGCTTCCGTTTGATGGCACACAACACGCAGCGCGCTTCGTGACGCCGGCAACGGCTACCTGTCGTCGAGACTGCCGACCCAGGCTGGGGCATGGCGTGCTGCAGTAGTGAACACCACGTTGTTCATAACTGTGACTATCGAGACCACGAAGCCGCTTCGCCTCAGCACGGTCCAAGCGCGCCCTCGGGCGCGCGAGCAAAGAAGCTGCGACCCGGGCGCGCGCGAAGAACGAGCGGCGCTTCAGCCGACCAGCGCGGGAGTGGCTGGGGTCGCGTCGGAGCTGTCGGTGCCGAAGCAGGCGTCTTCGTGGGCGAGCGCCACACGATTGCCACCTGCCCGTTTGGCCATGTACGCCTGCGCGTCGGCGCGGCGGAGCAGGGTGGCCACATCGTCATCGTTGCGGCTGATGGCGACGCCGATGCTCGCCGTGACCGGCGTGGTAGGCCAGCGCTCGCGCCCGACCTTGGCGATGGCGAGCACCACCCGCTCGGCGACGGGCAGCGCCACCTCGGGCTCGAGATCGGGCAGCACCACCACGAACTCGTCGCCGCCGTAACGAGCGACCACGTCGACTGCGCGCGTCTCGACGGTGAGCGAGCCGGCGATGTCGCGCAGCAGCAGGTCGCCCGCGTCGTGGCCGAGCTCGTCGTTGACGCGCTTGAAGCCATCGAGGTCGATCATGAGCACGCCGCAGCTGGCCCCGCGCGCGACCCGGTCGAGCTGGTGGTGCAGCTCGGCGAACAGGTGCCGTCGGTTGAACAGGCCCGTCAGCTCGTCGAGCTGGCTCAGCTCGGAGAGCTGCCGGTTCATGCGGTCGAGCGCGTTCATCTGGCGCAGCACGATGTTGGTGGTGAGCAAGACGCTCATGACCACGAACGTGCCGCTGGAGATGAGCTCTGCCGCGGCGGGACGCGCCGTGAGCAGCTCGGGGCGAGCGGGCGCGTAGGGCAGCTGGCTGAAGCCCATCAAGGCCAGCAGACCGATGTAGGTGAGCGAGCCCACGGCGGCCAGCACCATCGCCACGCGCGAGCGCGACGAGGAAGAGGCCGCGTTGACTACCGGGATGAGCAGGTATGCGAACGGCAACACGCTCGACGCTGGGCCAAGCAGGTACACGGGGTAGCTGAGGAACGCGATGTCGACGATGCCCATGCTGACACTGCGTGCCTGACCTGGCGCCCAGCGATATCGAATGAGCAGCTGAAAGCCGAGCGACACCAGCAAATAGGCGGCGCACAAGCCGAGCACGAGCCGCTCGTCGGGGCAGACGCTGTCGGCGAACACCACCGAGGCGATCGCAAATGCGATGCGCACGAGCCCGGCGTGGTCGCTGGCACTGTGGCGGCGTTCGATGCGGCTTTGCTGGGCAGACACTGTTGCTGCTCTCGTGCGCCACTCGTGAGGAGCGGCTGGGCGTCGACGCGCGTGGTGCCTCCGCGCGCATGGGAGGATCGGGATCACCGCGCTTCGGCTCTCGGAACGGCGAGCGCAGCGGGACCAAGTGACTATGCTCTGCACCTCGTTGCGAGCAAGCCGACACGCGCGAAATCGCGGCGTCTTGTAGGCTCGTGTACGCCGACAATTTTCCGCGCAGCGCGGAGGGACCGCGCCTGAGCGCCGGAGCGTTTTGAAGCGATGGTGGAGATCGACTTTTTGTCTGGAACTCTGGAGCTGCGGGCGCCGCGCGAGAGCGGCCTCGACACGCTGTTCGCATGTCAGTGGGACGAGCGCAGCGACTGCTTTCGCGCGGAGGCCAGCGCCTACGCCGACATCATCCGGACGTTCGTTCGCAGCAAGACGCCGTTCGAAGACCGCGCTCGGCGCTACACCGAGCTCGGCGCGCATGCACTCGTGCACCGCACGCCGCGGCCCTACCAAACCGAGGCGCTGGTCGCGTGGGAAAAGCAGCGCAGCGCGGGCGTGGTGGTGTTACCCACCGGCGCCGGCAAGTCGCAGCTGGGCATGATGGCCATCGACAAAAAGCAGCGCAGCACGCTGGTGGTGGCGCCCACGCTCGACCTGGTACGGCAGTGGCACGGCCTGTTGCGCGCGACCTTTGGGGTCCCGGTGGGCGTGGTGGGCGGTGGCGAGCACGACGTGCAGGCGCTCACGGTCACCACCTACGACTCGGCCTACCTGCACATGGAGAACCTGGGGGCGCGCTTTGGCCTCGTCATCTTCGACGAGGTGCACCACCTGCCCAGCGAGACCTACGCGTTCGCGGCGCGGCAGTGTCTGGCGCCGTTTCGGCTCGGGCTCACCGCCACGCCCGAGCGCACCGACGGCCGCGAGAGTGTGCTCGACGACCTGGTTGGTCCGCTCGCCTACCGGCGGGAGATCACCGAGATGAGTGGCGAGTACCTGGCCTCGTACGAGACCGAGCGCATCGCGGTCGAGCTCTCCCCGGACGAGCGCGCCGAGTACGAGAGCGAGCGCGCCGTGTACCTCGGCTTCGTGCGCGCGCAGGGCATCCGCATGGGCTCGCCCGAGGGCTGGCGCGACTTCATCATGCGCTCGTCGCGCAGCCAGCAGGGGCGGCGCGCGATGGCCGGCTACCGCAAACAGCGCGAGCTGGCGTTCGCGGCGCCTGCCAAGCTCGACTACGTCGCGCACCTGTTGCACCTGCATCGGCAAGACCGGACCATCGTGTTCACCGAAGACAACGCCACCGCGTACGGCATCTCCGAGCGGCTGCTCATCCCGGCCATCACGCACCAGACCAAGATCAGTGAGCGCAGCGAGATCCTGGGCCGGCTCAACGACGGCACGTACAACGCCGTGGTGACCTCCAAGGTGCTCAACGAGGGCGTCGACGTGCCCAGCGCCAGTGTGGCCATCGTGGTGTCCGGCAACGGCTCGGTGCGCGAGCACGTGCAGCGGCTCGGCCGCATCTTGCGCAAGCAAGACGACAAACGCGCGCTGTTGTACGAGCTGGTGACGGCGCAGACGGGCGAGGCGTTCACCAGCGAGCGAAGGCGCGAGCACAATGCTTACCGCTGACATGGTGCGCGCGCGTCGGCAGGGCGACGAGCTGCGCATCTCCGAGCTCACCACCAAGCTCAAGGCGCGCGCCGTCGAGCTGAGTGTCGACTTCGTGGCGCTGGCCGAGGCGCACGTGGGGCAGACCCGCGCCGAGCTGAGCGAGGCCTTTGCCAGCATCGAGGTAGGCGGCAACGATCACAAGCTCGCGCTCGGTCTGCGCAAGCTGGTCGAGGACCGGCTCGAGTTCGAGATGGAGAGCGAGCACGACCCGCGCGTGCTGCGCAGCGAGATCTTCAGCGTGGCGGCCGCCGAGCGGCGCAGCTTGGGGCCAGGGGAGCCGCTCGACCGTTCCCAGTTCCTCCAGCGCGAGGCGGCCGCGCGCAACCTTACCGAAGACGGTCTGGTGCGCGCGCTGTACGCCGACCTACGCAATGCACAGGTGGTGAAGAGCTTTGTGTCGGTGCTGCCCGAGACCCTCGTCGAGAGCTACGACCTGGCGCAGCAGCAGGCGGTGTTGCTGCGTGCAGTCGAGCTGGTGGCCGAGGTGCGCTGCAAAGACGCCTACGCGTACCGGGTGCTGTTTCGCAAGCTCAAGTTCTTCCGGCTCCTGTTCCGCATCGAGGCGCTCGACGACGGCGGCTACCGCATCCGCATCGACGGGCCGTTCAGCATGTTTACGTCGGCCAGCAAGTACGGCATGGAGCTGGCCCTGGCGCTGCCGGCGCTGCTCGCGTGCGATCAGCACAAGATCACCGCGCGTATCCGCTGGGGCAAAGAAAAGCTGCCGCTCAAGTTCAACATCGAGGGCAAGGCGCGCGCGGCCCACGAACAAGAGCCGCGACTACCCGACGAGGTCGACGCGTTGCTTTCGCGGCTGACCGCCCAAGACAGCGCCTGGAGTGCAGAGGTGGCGAGCGACATCCTGAGCCTGCCCGGCATCGGCGTGTGTGTGCCCGACCTGCGCTTCGTGCACCGCGAGACGGGCGAGGTCGCGTACCTCGAGGTGATGGGCTACTGGAGCCGCGACGCCGTGTGGAAGCGTGTCGAGCTGTGCGAGCGGGGCCTCACGCAGCGCGTGATCTTTGCCGTCTCGAGCCGCCTACGCGTGAGCGAAGAGGTGCTCGGCGAGACCCTGAGCTCGGAGCTGTACGTGTACAAAGGGGCGCTGTCCGCGCGCGAAGTGCTGCGTCGCCTGGGCTGAATAGTTTTGCGCACGCGTCGGAGGGCGCGCTTCGACAACGCGTCACGACGACCAGGGCAGCTGCTGCGCGCTGTCGACGCGCGCCTTCGGGGGACACACCGAGAGCTCACGGAGCTGCCCGGTGTCTGCTTTGAGGATGCGGTCGGCCACGGAGAAGTACTTGTCGTCGTGCGTGATCGCGAACACGGTCAGGCCCTGGTCGCGCAGCGCTGGCAGCAGCTGGTGGTAAAACAGCTCGCGGTAGTGCGGGTCCTGGTCGGCGGCCCACTCGTCGAGCACCAGCACGGGCCGCTCCTCCAGTAACGACAAGAGCAGGGCGAGGCGCTTTTGTTGTCCAGCCGAGAGCCGCGTGTCGACCAGACGTGAGCCGGACACGGTGACCTTGTCGGCGAGAGACAAGAGCGCGAGTAGCTCGCGCACGCGCTCGGGCTCGGCGTTCGCGCCGCGTGGACCCAGCAGCTGGTCGAACAAAAAGTAGTCCGAGAACACGGCGGCAAACAGGGCGCGGTAGTCGCCACGGTTGTGATCGTCGATGCGGACACCGTCGAGCAGGAGCGCTCCGCCGTGTGGTGTGTACAGCGAAGTCAGCATGCGTAGGAACGTGGTCTTGCCGCTGCCGTTGCCGCCCACCAAGAACACCAGCTCGCCGCGGCGCAGTGTCAGATCGATGGGCCCCACCTCGAAGCTGGGTTCGCCGCTGCGCTCGTGCACGTAGGACAGCCCGCGGAGCTCGATGTTGGACCACGCGCTCGGCAGCCTCTCGTTGGCCACACGAAGTGCCGGTCGCCCGAACGCAGGCTCGTGGGGCGGTAGGTTGAGTGCGTCGAGCTTGGACAGAGCGACGCGACCGGCGACCACCGCTGGCAGCGCGCCGACCAGCGAGGTGATGGGCGTGCGCAAAAACAGGATGGTGAGTGCGTAGGTGGTGGCGACGGCTTCTGGCGCCCAGTGCAGCGTGAGGCCGAGGACGAAGCTCAGGGCCACCGCGCCCAAGACCATGGTGCTGACCAGGTTGTCGTTGATGCCGTGGTAGACGTCGGCGCGGATCTCGCGGTCGCGGTTGTCGCGCGCGTTGGGCAAAAACTCTTGCTCGTACAGCAGCTCGGCGCGTGCGCGGTTGAGGGCGAGCTCTTTTCGGCCCTCCACCACAGCTTGGTAGTTCGCGACCAGGCGGTCTTCGGCATCGCGCGCCCGCGTCAGCTCTCGCTGTGTGAAGCGCATGAGCAGCGAGCCGAGGCCGATGGTTAGTACGATCCAGCCCGCGGTGACGGCGAACAGCGCAGGGGACAACCAGGCCAGATACCCAAAGCCGCCGACAGTCAGAAGGAGGCCGTAGGTCGCCGAGGGCAGCGCGACGAACGCGCCCGTGATGTGGGTGATGTCGCTGCTCAGGCTGGTGAGCACGCGCGGCAGACCGAGTGCCTCGAGCTGCTCGAGGTCTGTGTCGAGCACGCGTTTCACGAGCGTGCTGCGCAGGCCGTACACCACACGATGGCCGAGCGTGGTGAGCGCGATGCGTGCGACCGCGCCGACGACGAACAGCCCGAGCAACAACACCGCGAACGACCAGAGCGTCTCTGCGGGGCTGCCGGATGTCTCCAAAAGGCGCTGGTTCACAAACGCGATGGCGGCCACGCCGAGGCCCGCGCTGCATACGCTCATGAATATCGAAATCAAAAGAGCGGTGCGGTGATTCTTGGTGAGGTCTAACCACGCGGTCACGGCGAGCTCCGGTAAGTGGACAAACATCGCAAGAAAGCCCGCAAAAATCGACCGACGCGCGCTTGCGCCGCCAAGGCGTTTCCCCTAGGTTAGCGTTTCGAAGTTGAAAGTCACTTGCAATTATAGGGGAGAGCGCATGAGTATCGACGCCGAGGACACGGAGTTCACCGTCGTCCTCAACGAGGAGGAGCAGTTCTCCATCTGGCCCACGTTCAAGGCGGTGCCGGAGGGCTGGCGCGAGGTCGGTGTGGTGGGCGTCAAGACCGTCTGCCTCGACTACATCGAGCGCACCTGGGTCGACATGCGTCCGCGCAGCCTGCGCGAGGCCATGGCCCGCGACGAGGCCGAGCGCTGAGGCGCGGAGACGGCTCATGGTGAAGGACTTCGTACGTTCTCTGGCCGAGGCTGCGCAGCTGCCGGCGGTGTGGCTCTCCTCGAGGGAGCGTCCGCTCGACGCGTGGACGCACGAAGAGCGCGCGCGCGCCGAGTCCACGCTGCAGACCGCGGGTGCCCTGTTGTTGCGCGGCTTCGAGACACCTTCGCTCGCGAGCTTTCAGCAGTTCGCCGAGAGCTTTGGGCACGCGCTGCTCGACTACGAGTTCGCCTCCACGCCCCGCACCTCGCTCACGAACGGGGTCTACACCTCGACCGAGTACCCGGCCCACCAGCGCATCCCGCTGCACAACGAGCAGTCGTACACGCGCAGCTGGCCGATGAAGATCTGGTTTTATTGCGAGCGGGCCGCGGAGGACGGAGGCGAGACGCCGATCGCGGACAGTCGCGCCATCTACCGCGCCATCCCGACCTCCATTCGCGATCGTTTTGTCGAGCGCGGGCTCAGGTACGTGCGCAACTACGGCGGCGGTCTCGACGTGCCCTGGCAGCAGGTGTTCGGGACCGAGGATACGGGCGAGGTCGAGCGTATCTGCGACGCGCGCGGCATCGCGTGCGAGTGGAAGGGTGACGGCGAGCTCCGCACGCGCGAGCACGCACAGGCCGTGGCGCGCCATCCGCGTACCGACGCCTGGGTTTGGTTCAACCAGGCGCACCTGTTTCACGTGTCCGCACTCGCTGCCGACGTCCGCGAGAGTCTGCTCGAGGTCGTCGACGAAGAAGACCTGCCGCGCAACGTGTACTACGGCGACGGCGCGCCCATCGAGGACGCCCTGCTCGCCGAGATTCGTCAGGTGCTCGACCGCCACAAGGTTGTCTTCCCTTGGCAGAGCGGCGACGTGCTGATGCTGGACAACATGCTCGTGGCGCACGCACGCGAGCCCTTTCGTGGCCCCCGCCAGGTGCGCGTCGCGATGGCAGAGCCGTACTCGAAGTAAGCCCCCCACCGCGCCCAGCCCGGCGCGGAACCTTACGCTTTTAGGTGGACCATGAGCTCGGAACGGGAACGGAGTCTGTTGGATTGCCTGGCGCACCACGCCGCACGGACACCTGACAAGGTAGCGATCCGTGTGCTCGGTGACGCGGGCAGAGTACGCGAGCAGACCACCTACGCGGAGCTCTGGACGTCGGTGCGGCGTCATGCGTCGCTGCTGCTTCAGCACACCCAGCCCGGCGAGCGCGCGCTGCTGTTGTACCCGACTGGACTTCCCTACGTAAACGCCTTTCTGGGCTGCTTTTTGGCGGGTGTCGTCGCAGTGCCGGCTTATCCGCCCGAGTCGGCCAAGGGGCACCTCGAGCGCCTGCTCGGCATCGTTCGCGACGCCGCGCCGCGCCTGGTGCTGAGCGAAGAACGATTGTGTGAGGCGATTGGCCGCGGGCTCGGTCCTCACGCGGTCGACCTTCCCGTGCTCGGCACGGGCGGTACTCTCACGACCGAGCTTGCGGCTCCGCGCGTGGTCGACGCTGGAGAGCTCGCGCTGTTGCAGTACACCTCCGGCTCCACCTCGTCGCCCAAGGGCGTGATGGTGTCGCACGGGAACCTGAGTGCGAACCAACGCGCGATCGGTGGCGCGTTCGGCATCGACGAGCGCGACGTGATCGTCAGCTGGCTCCCGCTCTATCACGACATGGGCATGCTGGGCGTGTTGCTGCAGACGGTCTACAGCGGTTGCTCGCTGGTGCTGCTGTCGCCGTCGCAGTTTTTGCGCGCGCCGCTGCGCTGGCTACACGCCATCTCCAGCTACGGCGGCACGGTCAGCGGCTCGCCCGACTTCGGCTACCGCACCTGCGTCGAGCGCGTGACCGACGAAGACTTGGCGCGCCTCGACCTGCGCAGCTGGCGCCTGGCGTTCTCCGGTGCCGAGCCCATTCGTGCGCAGACGCTGACCAGCTTTGCCGACACTTTTGCGCCGGTCGGGTTCCGCCGCGAGTCGCACTACCCGTGCTACGGGCTGGCCGAGGCGACCTTACTGGTCAGCGGTGCCGAGCGCGACGTGCCCGCGACGCTGCGCACGTTCGACGCGCCCACGATGGAGCAGGGACGACTCGTGCACAGCGATGCCGGCACGTTGCTGGTCGGCTGCGGGCAGGTGGCGCTCGGGCACAGCGTGCGCATCGCCGAGCTCGAGACAGGTCGTGCGCTGCCCGACGGCCACGTGGGAGAGATCTGGGTCTCGGGGCCCAGCGTGACGTTGGGCTACTTTCGGAATGTTGTCGCCACCTCCGAGACGTACGTCGAGCGCGACGGCCAGCGCTTCTTGCGCACGGGCGATCTCGGCGCGCGTGTGGACGGGGAGCTGTACGTCACGGGGCGTCACAAGGACATGTTGATCGTGCGCGGCCGAAACCTGTACCCGCAGGATCTCGAGCGCGCGGTCGAAGACGCCCTCGAGGTGGTGCGCAAGGGCAGGGTGGTCGCGTTCTCCGTCGAGCGCGAGGGGCGCGAGGGCATCGTGATCGCGGCCGAGGTGAGTCCGGCGCTGCAGAAGCTCTTGCCACCCGAGAAGCTCGGCGCTGCGATCACCGAGGCCGTCGCGACGGCGTTTCAAGAAGCTCCGTTGCTGGTGCTGCTGGTGTCGGCGGGGGCGCTGCCCAAGACGTCGAGTGGCAAGCTGCAGCGGCGCGCCACGCGTGCGGCGTTCGAAGCGGGCACGCTGGGGGTGTACGCGCACTACGAGCGCGGCGTGGTCGTGGCAGGACCGCGCGCCAAGCGCGACGTGACGACGACTGTGCTCAGCGAGCTGGAGACGCGGCTCGCTGGTTTCTGGCGCGACGCGCTGGGAACCGACGTGCGCGAGCGCCAAGCCAGCTTCTTTGCGCTCGGTGGAAACTCGCTCGCGGCCGCGCAGATCGGCGCGCGCATCGAGGCGGAGCTGGGCGTTGCACTCGACGCCTCTCAGTTGTTTTTGTCGCCCACGCTGGGCGCGCTCGCGCGGGCGGTCGAAGCGGCGCCACGTGTGGACACGGGACACTCGACATCCCCCGTGCACACGCACGAGCGACCGGAGCTCGCCCCGCTATCGCGCGCGCAGCAGCGGCTGTGGCTGGCCAGCCAGCTCGAAGCGGTGCCTGCGGTGCTGCACGTCGCGCTCGCGCTCGAGCTCACGGGCACGCTGCACCACGAGCGGCTCTCGAGCTGCCTCACGCAGGTAGCACAGCGACACGAGGCGCTGCGCACGACGCTGGAGCTGGTAGGAGGCGTGGCCATGCAGCGCGTGCTGCCTGGGTCTCCGATCGCGATCGAAAAACACGATCTGCGTGCGGCGGCGCTCGCGGTAGGCGCGCGAGAAACGCGCGAGCTCTGGATCGAGGAAGAAGCGCAGGCCCCCTTCGCGCTGCTTGGCGGGCCCCTGCTGCGCGTCTCGGTGGCGGAGCTGAGCGACCACGCCTCTGTCCTCTTGTTCGTCGCGCACCACCTGGTGATGGACGGCTCGTCGGTCGGGCTCGTGCTGGGCGAGCTCGCCGCGCGATACCGCGCCAGAGAGAGCGAGCGTACCATCGAGCTGCCGGCTCCGCGCAGTCAGCTGGCAGAGTGCGCTTGGCGCGAGCAGTCGTTGACGGAGCACGCGTTCGCGACGCAGCTTCGTTACTTTCAGGATCAGATCGGGGACGAGCCGAGCGAACAACGGCTGCCGCTCGACCGCCCGCGCCCGAGTGTTCGCTCGCGGCGTGCCGGTCGGGTGCGGCGCGAGCTTGGCGTCACCACGACCGCGCAGCTGCGCACCTTTGCGCGCGCACAACAAACGACGCCCGCCACCGTCTTACTCACCGCGCTGTACGCGCTGCTGTATCGCTACGGCACGACAGAGCCTCGCGTGGGCGTGACCGTCGCCAACCGCACGGGCCTCGATGCGCGCACGGTGGGCCTGTTCGTCAACACGCTGGTGCTCGGCCTGCGCGTCGACGGCAGGGCAACGCTGCACGAGCTGCTGCGCGAGAGCCAGCGCGTCTTGTTGGGTGGGCTGCAGCATCAGACGCTGCCGTTCGAGCGGCTGGTCAGTGTGCTTGCACCCGAGCGCGCGCTCGGCCGTACGCCGCTGTTCGACGTGGTGTTCAACTATCAGCCCGCGCTGACGGCCGGGCTCGGCGAGCTGCCTGGGCTGACCCTGACGGGCAGCGACAGCTTCACGGGACTCGGTCAGTTCGACCTGACGCTGAACGTCGAAGAGCACCACGAGCACCTGACGCTGTCGTTCGAGTACGCACAGGACGTGCTCGATCGGGTGACCGTCGAGCGTATGGACGGCGCGTTCGTGTTGCTGCTGTCCGTGTTGCTCGAAGACGCGAGCGTGCGCGTGTCGTCGCCGGAGCTGGTGTCGCCCCGCGAGCGCGAGCGCGTCGCGGCCGCCCACCCTTACCAGCCCGGCGCGCACGTGCTCTGGGTACACGAGCAGCTGCGCGAGCTGGCGCTGCAACAACCTGAGTGCACCGCCTGCATCGCGAGCGATGGGGCACTGTCGCGCGCGGAGCTCGAGCAGCGGGCAACACGCCTGGCCGCCGCGCTGGTGGCGCGTGGCGTAGGACCCGAGCAGTGCGTCGGCATCTACGTGGGCCGGCGGGTCGCGGCGCTCACGGCGATGCTCGCCGTGTGGAAAGCGGGGGCGGCGTTCGTCCCGCTCGACCCTGGCTATCCGCACGAGCGGCTACAGACCATGGTCGAGAGCGCCAACGTGCACCTCGTGCTGGCCGAGAGCACGGCGAGCGTGTCGTTCCGTGGGGCGGAGACGCAGCACATCGAGCAGCTCTCCGGGCTCGACGCGCCGTTGTGTGCGACACGTGTTCGCGGCGGCTCGCTCGCGTACGTGGTCTTCACGTCCGGCTCGACGGGGGTGCCCAAGGGTGTGTCCGTGGCGCACGAGCCCCTGCGTATGCACTGCGAGGCAGCCGGGCAGCTGTACCGCTTCGCCGCCGACGACCGCGCACTGCACCTGGCCTCGCTGAGCTTCGACGCCTCGGTGGAGCAGTGGTTCGTGCCGTTGTTGGCTGGCGCCAGCGTGCTGCTGAGCGACGACGTGTCGTGGACCGCTGCGGAGCTGCTGGCCAAGACGCAGGCAGAGTCCGTCACGCACCTGTACCCGCCGACCGCGCTGCTCGAGCAGCTCGCACTCGAGGTGCTGCGCACAGGCGCCAGCACACAGATCCGCTCGCTGACGGTGGGCGGCGAGGCCGTGTCCCGCGAGACGCTGGCCACCTTGCAACGTGCCTTTCCGGGAGCGCAGATGACCAACGGCTACGGACCCACCGAGACCGTGATCACACCGCTCGCGTGGAGTGCGAACGACGCGTCGACCAGCGCCTACGCACCGATTGGGCGTGCGCTCGGCGCGCGGCGTGCGTACGTGCTCGACCCCGATCTGAGTGTGTTGCCGGTGGGCGTGGAGGGCGAGCTGTACGTGGCCGGCGAAGGCCTGGCTCGCGGCTACCTGGCGCGCCCCGCGGACACCGCGCTGCGCTTCGTCCCGGACCCCTTCGTGCGCGGCGGACGCCTGTATCGCACCGGGGATCTCGCGATCGCGCGCACCGACGGCAACGTAGAGTTCGTGGGTCGACGCGACAGCCAAGTGAAGCTGCGCGGCTACCGCGTCGAGCTGGGCGAAGTGGAGTCCCAGCTGCGCGCGCTGCCGGGTGTACGCGAGGCCACCGCGTTGGTGCTTCGCCAGGCGGGACGCAACCGCTTGTTGGGCTACGTGGCGGGTGCGCCGGGCCTCGACCTGCGCGCGCTGCGTAGTGCGCTCTCGACGGTGCTGCCCGCGCACATGGTGCCTGCACGGCTGGTGCGGCTCGACGCGCTGCCCCGCACCCCCAATGGGAAGGTCGACGCACGTGCGCTGCGCGTGCTCGAGGTCGCCGACGACGCGAGCGACGAGGCGCCCGAAGGCGAGACCGAGCGCGCGCTTGCTGCGCTGTTTGGAGAGCTGCTCGGGGTGGCGTCAGTCGGGCGCGATTCGAGCTTCTTCGAGCTGGGTGGCGACTCCATCGTGGCGCTGTCGCTGGTGAGTCGCGCACGCGAGCGCGGCTATCGTTTTGGTCCGCGCGACGTGGTCCAGCACCAGAGCGTGCGTGCCCTGGCCAAGATCGCGGGCACGGCAGGCGAGGGCGCGCGCGCTCGCGACGACGCCGAGCCGAGCGATCACGAAGAGGTACCGCTGACGCCGATCCAGCGCGCCTTCTTTGCCAAACAGATGCCGGTGCCGCAGCACTACAACCAGTCGCTCTTGCTCGCGTGCGCGCAGTCGCTCGACGAGCCGGCGCTGCGACAGGCGCTCAGCGACCTGATCGCACACCACGCGAGCTTGCGCCTGCGCTACACGAGTGGCGCAG
>JBEGTL010000200.1:0-12889 GCA_041179425.1 Pseudomonadota bacterium
AGGACGAGCCCGACTTCGAGCTGCTCGTGCTAGACGAGCTCAACGTCGCCATCGATTGCGGTTACTTGCCGATCGACGAGGTGGTGAGCGCACTGCGCCACAAGCCTGCAGCGCTGAGCATCGTCGTCACAGGCCACCGTGCGCGGCCAGAGCTGATCGAGATCGCCGACACGGTCACCGAGATGGCGGCGGTGAAGCACGCGTTCGAGGCCGGCATCAAGGCGCGACGCGGCGTCGAATTCTGAAGCGATTTTTTGCTCGCGTGCCCAAGGGCGCGCAGCGAAACGCGCGGGGCGGGGTGTGCGAGCGGGTTGTCGTAGCGGCCGCGCTTGGTGCACGGTAGGCTCCGCCTTCGTGAACCATCTCCGCTTGTTGCCGCTTTGTTTTGCGTTGCTCTCGCTGCCCGCTTGCGAGCTGGTCGCGAGCTTCGATCAGAGCAAGCTCGACCAGAACCGTACCTTGGTGCCGACGCCCATCCCCACGCTCGATGGAGCGGTGGCCGTGGTGCCCGACGCCAGCCTTCGATTCGACGGCGCGTTGGTTCGCGTGGACACCGGTGTGCCCGCGCCGGCCGACGCGGCCGCTGATGCCGCGAGCGACGCGTCTCTCAACGACGCGTCCGACGGTCAGCTGCCCGACGCCGCGTTGGTCGACGCGGGCGATGCTGGCGACGCAGGCGCGGGCGATGCTGGCGACGCGGGCGCGGGTGATGCTGGCGACGCAGGCAACGTAGACGCTGGGCCGCTCGACGGCGGCCCGCAGGATGCCAGCTTGGCGCCCGACCTGTTCGCCGACGTTTGAGCGGCTTTTCGCGAGCAGATCGCGGGGTTGCGCACACTTGCCCTGAAGCGGATAGTTGGCCCTCCCGCGCCGTCACGGGCGGTGCGGCGCCGTTACCTGAGTCCAATCACAAAGGGTGTGTCCATGGCCTTCGAACTTCCTCCTCTCCCGTACGCGAAGGACGCGCTTCAGCCTCTCATGAGCGCTGAGACCTTCGACTACCACTACAGCAAACATCACCAAGCGTACGTGACCACGCTCAACACGCTGATTGCGAACACGCCGAACGAAAAGAAGTCGCTCGAGGAGATCATCCTCAGCTCGGACGGTCCGCTGTTCAACAACTCGGCGCAGGTCTGGAACCACACCTTCTTCTGGAACTCGCTCAAGCCCAAGGGCGGCGGCAAGCCCACCGGCGATCTCGCCGCGGCGATCGATCGCGACCTCGGTGGCTTCGACAAGTTCAAAGAGACGTTCGTGCAGACTGCAGTCAAGCAGTTCGGCGCCGGCTGGGCGTGGTTGGTGGCCGAGGGTGGCAAGCTGAAGATCACCAGCACCGCCAACGCCGACCTGCCGCTCAAGCACGGCCAGACCGCGCTCTTCACCGTCGACGTCTGGGAGCACGCCTACTACATCGACTATCGCAACGCGCGCCCCAAGTTCGTCGAGGCCGTGATCGACGGCTTGGCCAACTGGGACTTCGTCAGCGCGAACCTGAAGAAGGCAAAGTAAGGTCTCGCATCGGCGGTCGCGCGCCACGCAGGCGCACTGCGACCCGGTGTTCGACGAACGAGCCGAGACGCCTCGAGGTCGTGCACCTCGGGGCGTTTTGTCGTGAGGCCTGGCCCACGTCAGCACGACGACAGAGGAGGCGCTTGCACGTCAGATGGAGTTGATGAACGCGACGATCTGAGCCTTCTGCGCCGAGGGCAGGGCATTGAACAGGTCGCGCGAGAGCTTGCCCTGTCCGGTGTGCGCGAGGGTGGCGTCGGTCACGTTGGCGGCGCGGCCGTCGTGCAAGAAGCGCGTGCGAACGCGTGCGCCCCAGAGCGGCGCCGTGCGCATCTCGTTGCCGGTCGCGCGTCCCTGACCGCCGATCTGGTCGCCGAGCGTGCCCATGTCGTGCAGCAGGAAGTCGGAGTACGGCGCAAAGGTCTTGAGGTTGAGGGCAGGGTTACTGCTCGTGCCCGTGGCGAGCGCCGGCGTGTGACAGTTGGCGCAGCCGACGGTGACGAAGAGCGCAGCGCCCAGCGTCGAGTTGGCGTTGAAAGGCACCGTGGGAGGTGGCGCCAAGAACGTCATGAAGTTGGAGAATGCGACGACGCCCGAGCCGTCGTCTTCGACCGCTCCGTTGATCTCGGGCAACGGGTCACAGGCGAGCAGCGAGCAATCGCCTTGCGGGCAGTTCTCGGTGGGAAACTGCGGCGTGGTGATGCCCATCTCGTTCAAGTACGCGTCGCCCGCGAACTGAAAGACGGTCGGGACCTGCGCTTTCCAGCCGAACTTGCCCACGATGGTCTGTCCGGTCGCGACCTCGAGCACACGGTTGGTGCGACCACGAACGTTGGAAGGCTGCGCGAGCGCAATCGCTTCGAGCGCTGCGCTGGGCACGCCGTTGATCAGACCGAGGCCGAACAGCGGTGTGGTGAGGCGCCCTGCACGAATGGTGGCGCTCGCCGGCACCGTCTCGCCGACGTAGTTACACCGGCCCGAGACGCCGATGCCCGTGGTCTGGATCAACGAACCGCCGAGGGAACCGAGTGGATCGAACACGCCGTTGGTGAGCTTGCCAAAACGAGTCTCGACGAGCGTACCGGCACCGCCGGTGGCGCCCTGCACGTGGCAGAACGCGCACGATGGACCGTTGAACACCGGTCCAAGGCCCTCGTCGGGTTCCTCAGCCGCGCTGAACTCGGCCTTTCCATCGAAAAAAGCAGCCTGGTTTGCCGCGCTGAGGCCGTTGAGTGGCGCGCCGAACGCCGTCACGGCAGCGACCAACGTGGTGCCGGGCTTCGCGGTGGTGACGCGCGCATCGCTGGCCGCTTGCGCCTCGACCTGATGCGGATACGTGACGAGCAGACTGATAGTAAGAATCGCCCAAGGGATGGCGGGTCGAGAAGTCATGGGAAGACCGGTGCGTCTCATCGGAGCCTCGTCGTACTACGTGCTGAGCCCGAGCTGCGCTCACACCATGCGCACGCAGCTCGCCGTCGCCGCACGCTCGGCGTGCAGACTGAGCGTGAGGGTTCGCTCGGTGGCTCAGCTGAGTAGTGGGCCCAGGGTGTCGGAGTTCTGAGACAATACCGAGCTCAGATCATACCGGTGGGTGTGAGAACTGCTCTGACCGTCGCGGCCGCCAGGCTGCGCCCCCCAGTTGACGAAGACACTCAGATCGATTTTGGCGTCTTGCGTTCTGCCTTACTGACTGACCTGAGTGTTGGTTGTACCCGTGCTCGCTAGCTGCCGCGGCAAGAGCGGGGGTCGTCGAGCGATATAGCGCGGTCGGCGGGACCGTCGCGCTGTGGGCAAGGGCGACACGGTGGCGACGACGGTGACAAAACCGACAGGGGGCAGCGCGTCGCTGAGAGGCCGCCAGCGGCGTCCGAGCGCGTCCGCGCCCGTGCGCGCGATTTTTTCCTCGTCCGCGCAACCGACGGCGACCTCGCACCGATAACCCGGCGCCATGAGGACGAACGCATGACACGCAAGGTCGCACGCACGGCGCTGGCTGCCCTCGCAGTCGCCTTGCTCGCGGTGACGTCGCTGCATCCGCAGCTGACGCGTCGTGCGCGGGAGCTAATCGAGGGGCCTTCGCGCTCCGTCGTCGTGCTGGCGCGCGACCTCGCGCTCGGTGCGCCCATCTCGCGAGCCGCCCTCGATTTTCGAGAGCTCCCGGAGCGCTACCTCGAGGAGCGACATATCGAGGCGCACGACCTCGAGCGTGTGCTGGGCGCACGCGCTGCCACCACGGTGCCCACGGGTTCCGCCTTGTTGTGGAGCGATCTCGACCAGGCCCCCGAGGCACGCACGCTCGCGGGCCTGGTGCGGTCGGGCAAACGCGCGTTCACGCTGCCGGGTACAGACGTCGGTTTCAGCGGTCTGTTGCGACCTGGAGACCGCGTCGACGTGCTGTTCACCCGCGCTGAGGGCGGCAGCCTGACGCTGCTGCAAAACGTGCTCGTGCTCACCGTGGGCAGCGACCAGGGTGCGGCCGCGTCCGCGCGCGTGCAGCCGAGCGAACGCGTGACGCTGAGCGTCGACCTCGAGCAAGCGCAGCTCCTTGCGGCGAGCGAGGGGCGCGGCGTGCTTCGCCTGGCGCTGCGCAATCCGTTGGACCTGGCGTTGGTCGACACGCCTCCCGTGCGTGTGTCGCCAGGAGGCTCCGTCGCGGAGCTCGGTCTGCACGGAGGTGCACCATGAGTACAGAGCCATCGAAGACCACCCGTGCCCGTACCGTCTCGCTTTCACCCCGACGCAGGGTGCAGTGCCAGCTGCACGACCTCGTTCCCGTCTCGCGCGTGCGGCTCGACATGCGTGTCCTGCGGTGGCTCGCGGCCGCCGGTGTCGTCTCGGCGTTCATGTGGCTCGCGCTGCAGCACTCCGCGCGCACGGCCGAGCTGAGTATGGAGACGGAGATCTCGGCTGTCCCCGCGACGCCTCGGCGCTGTCGAGCGCACGGCGACCAGGCCCGCGCGCAAGCATCCCTGCTCGAGCAGCTGGCTGCCGCCTCGTGGGAGCGCGTGCCGTTCGAGCCGGCGGAGTCTCCGCGAGCTGTCGCGCAGATCGCCGAAGCCGAGGTCTGTTTTGCGGCCGCGCACGACCGCGCGGGTCGCCTGCGCAGCGCAGCGCTCTACTACCGCTACAGCGCCGATCTCGAGCGACGCTTCGCTCGTGCGCGCTTGTTGCTGCGCATCGCCGTGCGCGCCGAAGAGCGCCGCGCACGCGACCCTCGTTCCGGTGTGCAGCTCGCCCCGTCCGATGCGGTCGCACGGCAGGTCGCCATGCTGCTGGCGCTGCTCGAGCGCGCGCCACCCAGTGCGCTGGGCTACCGCGTCGAGCTGGAGCGACTCGCACGTCGTCAGCGCGTGGAGCAACCTGCAACCTTGACCCGCATGGAGAGTCCGGTGAACCGAGACCGCACGCAGCTTGCGAGGACGCCGTGAGTGCCGAGCCCGACACGCGTCCTTTCTCCAGCGCCGAGCTGGCGCACTTCCTCGAACAGTTCGAGCTCGACCGGCCTTCCGCGCGCAGCTCCGTGATCACCGCGCGCGCACCGCGCATCGTAGGTGCCGAGCGGTGGAGCGAGCCGCGCACGATGCTCGGGATGGGTGGGCTGCCGGTGAAGGCGACTGGCCCCCGTCCTTCGGCGCCGCCCAGTCGCGGTGGTGACTCGTCTCGGGCTGCGCCGCGCGGGCCGCGAGGCCTGTTCGTGGAACCCGAGCCTCGTAGGCTCTCCGTGAGGTCTCTCTGGAGCTTGGGGCTGGGGGTCGCGGTGGTGTTTGCGACGGCATCTTTCGTCGCTGCGCTGTGCTGGGCACCCAGCGTCGTCACGCCACGCAGCGGCTCCTCGTCCGCGGTCCCCCTTCCGGCGCGTGGTCTCCGCGCGCCGCCGCCGCTGCCGCCGCTGCCTGTGGTGGCTCGACCGCCTGCGCACGCAGGAGCCGTCGTGTCTGCACCCGCTCTCGTCGCGACGACGACAGCGTCGCCAAAGGTCGAGCCGATCGCACTGCCCGGGCTCGTGTTGCCAGCGCTCGTGTTGCCAACGGCGAAGCACGAGGCGGCAGCGAGCACGACGAGTCCGCGCTCCGGGATGCACGTTCTCCCCACGAGGCAAGCGCCCCCGCTCGGTCGTGTGGCGGCACGTCGCGAAGCGGTCGATCTGTTGTTGGCCGGCCACACGCGCGCCGCGCTCGCCGTCTACCGCGAGCTGCCCCCCACGTTGCGCAACGAGCCGGCCCTCACACACGTCATCCGCCTGCTCGAGCGCGAGCTGGGCGAGTGCCGACAAACCACTGGCGCTGGGTGCGGCACGTGAACCTTCAGCTCGCTGCCAGTCTGTGCGCGCATTCTCGATGCTTGGTCCGCGGGCTCTTGCGGGCGTGCCGGTGGTCCGCGCTGGTGTGGTGCGCGGCGTGTCTGCCGATGAGCGAGCCGCTGGCGAGAGTGCTGGCCGTCTCCGTGACCGACGACGAAGGTCATCCGCTGGCGGGCCGCGCGGTGGAGATCGACGGTGTGGTCGCGACCTCCACGGCACGAGATGGGGTCGCCCGCGTCAGCCTCTCGCCAGCCGGGTCGCCTCGCGCGCGGGTGGTCGTCAGCTGTCCGGCCGGCAGTCGTGAGGTGGCTCCGCGCCATGTGCCGCGCCTGATGAAGGGCAGCACGGCGCGGCTCGAGCTCTCGTTTCGCTGCCGGCCGTCCCTGCGCGAGCTCGTGGTCGTAGTGCGCGCGCCGGGTGGGGAGGGCCTGTGGCTACGGGCCGACGGAGAGCCGGTCGGGCGCGTGGCCGCCGACGGCACCCTGCACGCCAAGGTCGCGCGCGCGCCGGACAGCGAGCTGCGGTTGCTGCTCGACACGGGCGATTTGCCCCTGTTTCCGCCCAACCCGGTCCGTGAGCTACGGGTTGCCGACCGAGATGAGCTCGTGATCTTCGACCAGGCGCTCACGTCGGCCAAACCACGCGTCGTCGACCCCCGACGTACGCCGAGCCCCGTTCGGGTAGAAGCACCCCCCCGTCCTTAGGTTGTCTGCCCGGTACGGAGCTGACCGTCGCGACCGGCCACCCCGCACGGCGACACACAAAGGGAGACTCGGGGGGTCCAGATCCGTATTATGCGCAGACCTGCGATGACAAGGCAGTCGATGGCCAGCTCAGTCGAGTCTTCGCTCGCGCCCCCGACGGCGCGCGTGTCTACGCTCGCGCGCTGCGGCGTCTTCGTTGCCCTCGTCTGCCTCGCCGGCTGTGGCAAGGGGATCGCGGGCGGTCTCGCGCCGGACTTCGCGGGCCTGTGGGACGTCACGTACGACGACTCGATCGAGGTCGAGTTCACGCTCGGCGAGCAGCAGATCAGTGCGCGCGTCGACGAGGTAGGCGGTCAGGTCTCCGTGCGCGATGCAGGCGTCGCGCTCGACCTCGAGATCGACTGTACGCGGCCCGAGCTGGTCTGTCCCTCCGAGGTCTGGCCGCGCGAGCTGACGCTCAAAAAGGCGCCGGGCAAGGTCGACCGTGAGGGCGTGCAGCTGGCGCAGCCCATGGCGGGCGCAGGGTTTGGTCGCTGCACGAGCAAGCCGGGGTCCAACGTGACCGGCGAGGTCATGAGCGTCGCCACCGCGCACTCCATCCGGCCCGAAGCGGTGGCGCTCACGGCGGGTCGCATCTCCGTGGTGCTCGATGCGAGCTGCTTTGCGCCACACGCAGGGTTGCCAGCGGGCACCCTCGTCACGCTGGCCGCCGGCTACACCGCCACGAAGCGGTAAACAGGCGTTGGCCGCGGCCGTCGCCCATTCACCGCGGACTGCGCTGCGCTGACGCAGCTTGGGTGGCGCACGAACTAGCGGTTGTCAGCTCGTGCGGCGCTTGCGTTTGCCCGCGCTTTCTTCGGGCTCTGCGCGCTTGGGGCCGCCCTTGGCGCGGGGCTGCGCCTCTTCTTCGTGAGAGGCCGTCGGCGCTGGCTCCTTGGCCTTCTTTTCGCTCGCCGCGGCACGTGCTGCGGGCTTGGTCTCGAGGCTCCGCTTGAGCGCTTCGAAGAGGTCGATGATCTGGGCCGGTGGTTGCTCGGGGCTGGTGGTGATCTCCATGCCTTCGGCCTTTTGTTCGGCGGCCTCGCGCACGCGATCGCTGTAGTCGTCGCGATAACGCGTGGCGTCGAAGGCGTCGTTGCGCAGCGTCTCGATCAGCTTCTCGGCCAGGTCTTCTTCGGCGCTCGAGAAGCGGACGTCGTCTCCGATCTCGACGTCGTCGAACGGGCGCACCTCGTCGGCGTAGTACAGCTGGTGCAGGGCGAGCCCTTTTTGGTAGGGCCGAATCATGACCACGTAGCTCTTGCCGCGGGCGTTGTAGCGACCCACCGCGACCACTTCGGTGTGGCGCATGGCGTGGCCGAGCAGGTTGTAGGCCTTGTGCCCGCCCTTGTCGGGGCCGAGGTACGTGGTCTTTTCGATCTGTACGAAGTCGACGCTGGCAGCCGGCACGAACTCGACGATCTCGACCGTGTTGGTCTTCTCGGCCTCGAGCCTGGCCAGCTCTTCGCGGTCGAAGACGACGTACTGACCCTTCTGGACCTCGAAGCCCTTCACCGTCTCGTCCCGCTCGATGACCCGCTCGTGCACCGGGCAGAACAACTGCTGCTTCACGCGGGAGCCGCACTCCTCGTGCAGCATGTTGAAACCCACGGATTGGGACTGGGTCGCCGTGTACAGCTTGATGGGAATCGACACGAGTCCGAACGAGATCGTGGTCGAGCCGGTGGAGCGTGCCGCCATGAACCGCAGTCTAGATCGCCCGCTTTCATTCATGGAAAGGATCCGCGCAGCGGGGCGCGAAGCGGCCGCCGAGGTCGCGGGCACGGGCCCAAAAGGCGCCTCGGGACCCACAGATCTCGGCCATTCCGCTGAACCAACGACTAGCGCTGAACGCATTGAGGGCAGCGCGCGCCCGCGCTGAAACACAGCTCAGAGATCGTCAGAGCGGGGCGCGGCGCGAGCGAGCTCCGGGAGCTCCAAGCCGATGCGCTGGCCTTCCGAGACGGCGCGCGCGACCCGCGCCTCGGCGCTACGGCCCCGCGCCGAGACCGTGGAGAGGGCACGCATGGCCTCTACCATGACGCGTTCGCAGCGCGGCAGATCGACCTCGCTCTCACACAGCACCGCGCCCAGCTGCGCCGTCTCGCGGGCCAGCGCAGCGACCCGACCGGGGTCCTCCTGCAGCCACAAGCCGAGCGTACGGTCGCGCAGCAGACCCAGCGCGTTGATGGTGAGGATGAAGGCGTACTTCTCGACCAGCGCTTGATGCAGGGCGTGTTCGTGGGGCAACAGATCGCACGGGACGGCGAGCGCCTGGTGTAGCGCGAGCACGACCTCGGCGTGGCGACCCAAGACGGGCGACGGCCGCGCCACCAGCAGCGGGGTGCCGCGCTTTTTGAGCAGCCACGGCACGAGCACGGTCGGCTGGATGTCGTGCTTGCGCCAGAGGCTGGGAAACAGCTCGTTCTGCAGCAGGATGACCGCGTCGCCGCGGGACTTGCCAAGCGCCGTCAGCACCTCGTCGAGCGAAGCTTCGCCGACGGCGACCAGCACAGGAACGTCGAGCGGCAGTCCGTGCAGCGCAACCTGCGGATCGTCGGCACGCGTGATCGGCGTGACGCGGTAGCCGGCGCGCAGGGCGGCGGCACCGTACAGCTGGCCGAGCTCTCCCAAACCGTACACCGCTAGGTTCCGCATATAACTCCAGTGTAGCCGGAAGTTTGTCTCGATTGGGGCTGCCGTGAGCTCGAGGGCGCCTACCTTGCTACATATGGGGCGGTGAGTGTGCACCCCGACTCCAGCCCCCTCTCGCTGAGCGGCCCCGCCGCCTCGCGGCCTGGCTCGGCGCGTGCGAAGGCCGACCGCGACCTCGAGCTGATCGCCAAGGTCGCGCACGGAGACCTCGATGCCACCGAGCTGCTCGCCGAGCGCATGGCGCCGCGCGCGCTGCGCGTGGCTCGCTCGTTGATGGCAGGCGCCGACGACGCGAGTGACGCGGCGCTGCACGCGTTGATCGAGCTGCTGCGTTCCCATGCGCGCTACCGCGGTCAGCTGCGGCTCGAGCGCTGGGCCGATCGCGTGATGGCGCTCTCCGTGGTGCGCTTCGCGCGTGCGGTGCGCCGACGTGACCAAGTCAAAGGAGTGGCTCCCGCCGCCCTGCCGGCGCTGACCGACGAGCGAGGCGCGCGCACGTTCGAGCAGTACCTCACGCTCTTGCCCGAGCAGAGCCGGCAGATCTTACTGTTGCGCCACGGCCTCGCGTTTGCGCTCGGCGAGCTGGCCGAGGCGCTCTCGTGCTCGCTGCCTGTCGCACGCGAGCAGCTGCGCGGGGCCCGTCGAGAGCTACGTGCGCTCGTGCGTCGCAAGAGCGATGGCGCAGCTGCGGCGCTGGGCGAGGGTGCCCAGCGCTGGTGCGCGCTGCGCGATCGCGAGGCGCTCGGCGAGTCACTCGCGCCCGACGAGCACGAAGAGCTGACACAGCTCGAGGCGCGCGACGCCGAAGTCTGGGCATTTGTCGCGCAGGTGCGGGCGCTCGAGCTGTTCTTCGATGCCGCGCGCGAGACACCTCAGTCGGGTGTCGAGCACGAGCTGGCCGCGCGCTCGGTGGCGGCGCTCGAGATCACCTCGGACACGCTGCGCACGCGTGCGCTCGAGCTGGAGTCCGCAACGGAGACGGGGCCCGACTTCGAGGGTTCACACGTGGTGCGCAAGATTGCGGTCGCCTCCTCGGTGCTCTTGGCCGCGGCGTCCGCGGTGGCGCTCTGGCTGTACGATCCACCTGCGGCGCCCGACATCGAGCAAAGCTCGCTGATCCCGGCGGACGCGCAGGCCTCGTCGCGACTCGGCGGCGCAGACCCCGTTGCTCTGCAGCCCACGGTCGAGCCCCTGCCCACCGCGCGCACTGCACGACACGGCGCCAAGCTGCGCACTGGGGGCAAGCTGCTGCAAGAGGGCACCCTGCTCACCCAGGGCGACCTGCTCGAGACGAGCGACCGGCCCGGCTGTCTGCAAGTCGCTCCCGACAGCGAGGTCTGCCTTGCGCCCATGACGCAGATCAAGCTGACATCGCTGCGGCCCCGTGAGCGCAGCGTCGAGCTGCTGACCGGGCGGGTGGTGGTGCGCGTGGTTCCGCTCTCCGAGTCGGCGCGTTGGTCGCTCCGCGCGGGCAAGGTCGAGGTCGTGTCGCCGCGCGCCGTGTTCAGCGCCGAGCGCGTGGCAGACAGCAAGCTGCTTCGCGTGCGCACGCTGCGTGCGGGGGTCCTCGTCCAGTCGGGCACGTTCAAACGAGAGCTGGCCGAGGCGCACACGGCGTCGCTGCGGCTCGATGGTGCGCTCCTCGAGGTCGCCGTCTTACTGCCGTCGCAGGCGCAGCGCGACTGGGAGCTCCTGGCAACGGGTCTCTACCCGGCAACGGCTGCCAAGGTGCCCGCCGTCGTTGCGACACCTGCCTCGGCCGCGTCGGCAGTCGCACCGACCAAGACCTCCAACGTGACGCCGGTCGGTGAGGCCGTCAGCCCAGCTCCCGTGCCAACGGACTCGGACCCGGGCGCGCGCGCCGGAGGGCGCGCTTCGACTGAGCCGCCGACGAGCGCCAATGCCGAGCCTGTGCGCGCTGAGCAAGCCAAGCCCGAGCGCGTCACCAGCCCTGCGGCGAGCGGCGAGCCCACGGCCGACGCTCCCCAGGAGGCGCCGCCCGAGCCACGGGGGAGCGGGTCGCCGGTCGAGCCGGCGGGCGTGCGCGAGCCCGTCGACGAGCCCGCCAAGCTCGAGTCGCCGTTGGGTTCTTCACTCGCTCGCCCAAGCGCGCGCGTCGACGAAGTTCCGTCGGGTGGCGCCCAAGCGTCGCCGGCGACAAGCACGCCGTGAGCGAGCGGCGCGGTCTGTTCGAGCGGCTGCCCAAAGGGGTGTTGCCCATCGCGCGCGAGATCGCGCGTGTCGTGCTGCGCCGTCCGGTGGCTGGCATCTTGGCCGTCGCGCGCCGTGCCGACGGTCAGTTGTTGCTGATTCGCCGGGGCGATACGGGCACCTGGGCGCTGCCCGGAGGCACGCTCGAGTGGGGCGAGCCCGCCAAGCAAGCGCTCGCGCGTGAGCTACGCGAAGAGGCGGGTGCAGTGCTGATCGACACCGGTCGGCTGGTCGGCGTGTACACCGCCCCGGAGCGCGACCAGCGCATGCACGCCATCACCATCGTCGTGGAGGCCACGGTCGAGTCGACCCTCACCGGGCCGGGCAACGCCATCGAGATCCTCGACGCGCGCTTTTTTGGTGTCGACGCGCTGCCCACGCCGCTCGCCTTCAGCTACGGGGAGATGCTGGCGCACGCGCTCGCGGGCGGCGAGCCGCACTGGGAGTGAGCACGCCCGAGAGGCGAACGGTCAGTGCGAAGGGGAGTGCGGGCCCCACCAGTGTTCGTCCGCGCGCTCGGCGAGGGCACCACCGGCCGGACCGCCGCGGCTGATACGCGCGCGCAGTAGGCTTGCGAGCTCACGCAGCGCGGCAACGATCGCACGTGCGGCGAGCGGGACGAGCCAGAAGGCAGTGAAGCTGAGGACGGCGAGCAGGCAGACGTACCCAATCGCGAGGTCGAGGTCGTAGGGAAGGTTCATGGCTATTTCCTCCTGCGGGAGCGTCGTGTCCCGTGCCCCTCCGAGCGCAGAGCGCGGGCAGCAAGGACGCACGAGCGTCTGCGGTCAGATCCAGTTCTGGTAACGGAGCGCCGGGAGAATCACGGCGTGACACGGGGCATCGGGAGGACCGACTGCGGAGGTTGCGCAGCGCGGTCCGTCTTGTCTATGCGCTCGTATGACTATGTAATCTCGGCCTGGCGGCGTGCAACGGGTGGCACCGCGCCGCGTCGACTTTTCCTCGCGTTCGGCGCAAAAACGGCCATTTTTGGCCGCTATTGGTGAGCCGTCGCGCAAAAAATCGTACTTAGAGCGAGGCGGTGCCGCGGTAGTGGGCGCGCGTCTCTTCGATCAGCCAACGGACACCGATGGCCACGAAGTCGGCCTCGATGGAGTAGCGGCCGTTGCCGATGGCCGGCCGGTCGCCCACTTCGTACATCTGGGGATTGCTGTCGGTGGGCAGCGGTCGAATCGCGGCCGGCAGCAGCACGCGGCTGTCGCGGACCACGTGGTTGACCATAAAGACGTGCCCGTAGCTGAGGTCGATGAGCATGCCGCGCACTACCTCGACGCTGCCGCCGATGGCGAGCATGACCTTGTTGGTGTCGACGGTGGTGGCGCTGAGGTCGCGCGGCGCGAGGCTGCTGGACTCGAACATGAAGCCGGCATGGCCGAACAGCTTGCGGCCGTGCAGGTAGCGACTGAAGTCGTGGGTGCCGCCCAGGTTGAGTGCCCAGGTCGCGCGC
>JBEGTL010000201.1:0-12821 GCA_041179425.1 Pseudomonadota bacterium
CAGCTTTTGCGCGAGCTCGGGCATGCCGTCTTTTTGCACGAGCGGGAAGACGCCTGCCTTCACCGGCGCCATGCGCGGGTGGAACTTCATGAACACCTGACTCGGCCGCGTGGGGTCGGGCGTGTAGGCCTCGCAGAGCAGCGCCAGCACGCCGCGCGAGAGGCCCGCCGCGGGCTCGATGACGTGCGGCACGAAGCGTTGCTGGGTGTCGGTGTCGAAGTACGAGAGGTTGGTCTTGCTGAACTTCTGGTGCTGCGAGAGGTCGAAGTCGCTGCGGTGCGCGACGCCCTCGAGCTCGCCGAAGCCAGGCGAGCTGAACGGGAAACGGTACTCGATGTCGACCGTGCCGGCGCCCTCTTTGGCGTAGTGGGCGAGCTCGTCTTTGTCGTGCGCGCGGACCTGGAGGTTTTCGCTGGTGAGGCCCACGCTCTTCCACCAATCGCTGCGCTTTTGCCCCCAGAACTCGAACCACATCTTGGCCTCGTCCGGGTGGCAGAACCACTCCATCTCCATCTGCTCGAACTCGCGTGAGCGGAAGATGAAGTTGCGCGGGGTGACCTCGTTGCGGAACGCCTTGCCCACCTGCGCGATGCCGAAGGGCACCTTGACGCGCGAGGTGTCGACCACGTTCTTGAAGTTGAGGAAGATGCCCTGCGCCGTCTCGGGCCGCAGGTAGGCGATGTTGTCCTCGCTCTGCAGCGCGCCCACGTAGGTCTTGAACATCAGGTTGAACTGGCGCGGCTCGGTCAGGGTGCCCTTTTCTTTGGCGTCGGGGCCGTAGACGTTGGGGTACACGCTGACGTCGAGCTTGAGGAACTCGACCTCTTCGAAGCTCTCGGCGCCGTAGGGCTTGCCGCTCTCGTCCTTGCCCCGGACCAGCTTGGGGATGCGCTTTTGGGCGTCTTCGCCCTCGCCCTGCATGAAGGCGATCAGCGGCAGGTTGCTGTCGGTCTTGTGGCGAAGCACGTGCAGGTGATCGGCGCGGTAGCGGCGCTTGGACTCCCTGCAGTCGACCATGGGGTCGTTGAAGCCTGCCACGTGGCCCGAGGCTTCCCAGATCTTGGGATTTTGCACGATGGCGGTGTCGACGCCGACGATGTTGAGCGGCTGGCCGTCGGGCCCGAGCGGCGGGCAGCGCACCATGTCGTTCCACCACGCGTCGCGCAGGTTGTTGCGCAGCTCGACGCCGAGCGGACCGAAGTCCCAAAAACCGTTGATTCCGCCGTAAATCTCGCTGGCGGGGAAGATGAAGCCCCGGCGCTTGCAGAGGGCAACCAGGTCATCCATGGAGAACGGTTTGGCGGTCGTGACGTCGGTGCTCATAGAGGCACCCATCGTACAGGGCGGGGCGAGCCGCGCAAACGCGTCGCACAACCTGTCGTCGCCCGCGGGACTGGAGTACCTTTGCGCAGCATGCAGCCAGGCCCCCCTCCTCCGTTCATCTCCAGGGTGCAGCTGAAGAACTATCGCAGCATCGAAGCGTGCGACGTCGTACTCGGACCGCTGGCGTTTCTGGTGGGACCGAATGGGTCGGGGAAGAGCAACTTCTTGGACGCCCTGCGCCTGACAAGCGACGCGCTCACGACGTCGCTCGACCATGCATTGCGTGAGCGGGGCGGCATCAACGAGGTACGACGCCGGTCGAGTGGTCATCCGACCCACTTCGGTTTGAGAGTCGACTTTCAGCTGGATGACGGTGCAACCGGCCATCTCGCCTTCGAAATAGCAGCGCGATCTCGCGGCGACTATGTGGTCAAACACGAGTTTTGCCGCGTCGGTCCTGCGCTCTACGAAGTAAAAGAAGGCAAGGTCGTTCGAACGACGGTGAGTGTGGCCCCTCCGGCCGCACCCGACCGTCTCTACCTCGTGAACGCGGCTGGCCTTCCGGAGTTTCGACCCGCTTATGATGCGCTCGCTGCCATGGGCTTCTACAGCTTCAACCCGTCGGTGATTAGGGAACTGCAGTCGGCCGATCGCGGAGAGGTCCTGGCGCGCGACGGGCACAACCTCGCCAGTGTTCTCGAACGTCTCGAGCGCTCTGAGCACAGAGGGGTGCTCGATCGCGTTCAGGAATATTTGAGCAGGGTCGTTCCGGGTCTCACTGGCTTTCATTCGCTGCGCGTGCCGCCAAAAGAGACCGTCGAGTTCTTTCAGCAGGTCGAAGGCGCAAAGGATGCTTGGCGCTTTCCGGCTATCAACATGTCCGACGGTACGCTGCGCGCGCTTGCGATTTTGGTAGCGTTGTTTCAGGACGGTGGGGAGCGTCGCATCCGGCTCATCGGACTCGAAGAGCCCGAGACCGCACTGCACCCGGCAGCGGCGGGTCTTCTCAGAGACTGCATCGTGGAAGCAACGACGTCCACGCAGGTCTTGGTCACGAGTCATAGCGCCGAGCTGCTCGACGCAGCAGATATCCGGACCGATAGCATCTACGCAGTCGAAGCGTCGCTCGGGAAAACGTCGATAGCTCCGCTCACCGAGGCTACCCGGTCGCTCCTTCGCGATCGGCTCTTTACGGTGGGCGAGCTCTTGCGCGCGAATCAACTTCAGCCCGATATGGCGCTCGTCGGCCGTGCCGACCAGCTCAAGCTGTTTCGCGACGAGCCATGATCAAGATCGGCTCGATCGTGGAAGGCGAGGGTGAGGTCGCCGCTGTCCCCGTCCTGCTCCGGCGCCTGGCCGCGCTGCAAAGTGTGGAGATCGAGGTCGCGCGACCCTTCCGCATACCCCGAGGAAAGCTGGTTCAAGAGCGTGAACTCGGACGAGTGGTGGAAGCCGTCGCGCGTACCATCGGGCCGGGCGGGCCCATCTTGGTGCTGCTGGACGCCGATGACGATTGCGTCGCACAGACTGGCCCTGCGCTGAAGCGCACAGCGCAGTTGGCAAGACCGGATCGGGAAATCGCTGTCGTCATGCCCAATAGAGAGTTCGAGGCTTGGTTTCTGGCCTCGATCGAATCCCTGCGAGGAAAGCGACGGGTGCGTCACGACGCGACCTGGGTTGGGGATCCGGAGTCTGCCAGGCACGCCAAAGCACAGCTCCAACTGCGTATTGATGGTCCTCGTTACAGTCCGACCGTAGATCAGGCGGGGCTCGTCGCGCACATGGACTTGGCGATGGCGCGAAGCAGGAGCCCGTCGTTCGACAAGCTCTGTCGAGACGTAGAACGCCTTCTCGGTGGCAAGAGGCCAACTGGTCCAGCGGCGCCAGGACGGCCCGACGTTTGAGTAGAGCTCTTACCGAGCCTGATCATTGACCCTCTCGCGCCCCCGGCGTATCAACGCCGCGATGGCGCTATCGGTCCACAACACGCTGAGCAAGAGCAAGGAGCCGTTCGAGCCGGCCGACCCCAAGGTCGTGCGCATTTACACGTGCGGGCTGACTGTCTACGCGGCCATGCACATCGGCCATGCGCGGACCTACTGCTTCTGGGACGCGTTCCGGCGCTACCTCGAGTACCGCGGCTATCACGTGGTCAGCGTGATCAACTACACGGACATCGACGACCGCATCATCGCGCTGTCGGGCGAGCGTGAGGGCCCGGTCGACCTGGCCGAGCGCAACATCGCAGGCTTCCGCGCCGACTGCCGCAAGCTGCACATCAAGGACTACGCGGCCTACACGCGCGCGACCGACTTCATCGACGAGCAGGTCGAGATGATCGACGGACTGCTCGACAAGGGTCACGCCTACGCGCGCGAGGGCGAGGTGCTGTACGAGGTGACGACCTACGAGCCCTACGGCCAGCTCTCGGGCAACCGTCTCGACGCGCAGCAGGTGGGTGCCAGCGGCCGCGTCACCGAGGACACCGGTCGCAAGCGCCACCCGGCCGACTTCACGCTCTGGAAGCCCACCGACCCGGGGGAGCCCAACTGGCCGTCGGGGCACAACCACTGGCCCGATGGGCGGCCCGGCTGGCACATCGAGTGCTCGGCCATGAGTACCGCCCTGCTCGGGCCTCACTTCGACGTGCACGGCGGCGCCATCGACAACCTCTTCCCGCACCACGAGAACGAGATCGCGCAGAGCGAACCGTTGTGCGGGCGTCCGTGGGTGCGCTACTGGCTGCACCCCGAGCACCTCGACCTGATCGACGAGAAGACGGGCAAGTACGTCAAGATGTCCAAGAGCTTGGGCAACGTCATCGGCATCGACGAGCTGCTCGGCAAGCTGTCGCACGACGAGGTGCGCTGGTTTTTCGCCACCCAGCACTACCGCTCCAAGCTGCCTTTCAACTGGGAGCTGTGCGCGAGCGGGACCCAGGGCTACGTGCGCATCAAGAAGTTGATCAGCGTGCTGGCCGACAAGCTGCTGGCCGACCCGAGCGTCGTGTCAGGCGCGATCGCGTTGCCCACCGGACTGTACGCATCGCAGCGCCCCGAAGCGCAGCGTGTCCCCCGGCTGCGCCATCAGTACCTCACGGGCCAGTACCGCGCCCAGAGCGAGGCCTTCATCACTCGCTTCATCGAGGCGATGGACGACGATCTCAACACGCCCAACGCCATCGCAGCGCTCTTCGACTACGTGAGTGCGCTCTACACCGGAGGCATCGAGCAGAGCACGGACTCGGTCTCCTTGCTGGCGGTGTACCGAACCCTGGTGCGTCATCTGAGCGTGCTCGGCGTGGAGATCGCAGATCCCAAGCTGTACCCCCAGCTCATCGCGGAGTACGCGCGTGCACCCGCAGAGGGTGGAGAGGGAAGGGGAGGAGACAGTGTGGTCGATCGTCTGTTGGCGATGCGGCTCGACGCTCGGAAGGCGAAGGATTTTGCGAAGAGTGATGCGATTCGCAACTTGCTGATTGAGGCTGGAGTGCTCCTGGAGGACACTCCCTCGGGACCTCGGTGGAGTAAGAAGTAGGTTTTCGGGCTCGTGTTCGTCTCACGAGCACGATACGAGCACGACTCGTTGACGTGCTCGTGCTCGATCTCGAGTCAAGCAGCGAGCGAGACCTTCCAGCGCTCGACGAGCTCTCGGTTGTCCAGCTGCCACGGCTCGAAGTCCCGCTTGTAGTACGCCAGATAGTGCGGGAACAAAGTGTGCAGCTTGCCCCGGGTGAAGAAGCGCTCCCCGGCCGGGAAAAACACCGAGAGGTTGTTGAAGAACGCGGTCACCGAGCGCTGCCCCGCGAGCCAATAGCGCGGGGTAACCTCGCTCAGGTCGAACTTGAGATTGCGAACGGGAAAGCTACCTGGCTGCATTGTGCTGACCTCGACGACCACATTCTGTGCCGTCCGCACGTGCGGCATCAGGGGACACGGAGCCAAATCATTATCACGCGAGGCCATGTTGACGTCATGTCGTTCGCGGACCTAAATGTCCCTGTTCAACGTGGCCGCGACGATTCCCTCCATCCATGCGCTGTACTTCCTGACGCTCCTCGAGCGCTGGAACATCGATACGGAGGCGCTGGTGCGTGAGCTCTCCCTCTCGCGCGAGGCGCTCGCGCAGCCAGGTGCACGCATCTCCATCCCCGCCGTCGAGCGCCTGGTGGCGCGCGGTCGCGAGCTCACGTCCGACTCCGCACTCGGCTTCTATCTGGGCTGGCAGATGCGCATCTCCGCCCACGGCTTCCTCGGCTTCGCGGCGATGACCTCGGCCACCTTGCGTGCTGCACTGCAGGTGGCCGTGCGTTTTGCACCGACCCTCACCGACGCCATCACGCTGCGTCTCGAAGAGGGAGCGGAGCTCACGTCGCTCGTCATCGACGAGACGGCCGACCTCGCCACGGCGCGCGAGTTCATCATCAGCGCGCTGATGGTGGGCATCTGGCAGATCGGCAACTCGTTGACGGGTCAACAGATCGTGGGCGACGCCGACGTGGCGTACCCCGAGTCCACCGACTACCAGCGCTTCAAGCACCTGCTTCCGTCGCCCATCCGTTTCGACCGGCCCGACAACCGGCTCACCTTCCGCAGCCAGATCCTCGACCTGCCGCTGCTGCTGGCCGACCCTGCGGCCCTGCAGTTGGCGCGCGAGCAGTGCGAGCGCGACCTCGACGCGCTCACCTCGGCGCGCTCCCTGGTCGACCGCGTGCGCCAACAGCTGGTTGCCGACGACACCCAGTTCCGCACCATCCACGAGGTCGCCCGCGCGCTGTTCATGTCCGACCGCACGCTCAAACGAAAGCTCATGAGCGAGGGCACCTCTTATTTCGAGCTCCTCGACGCGGCGCGCAAAGAGCGCGCGCTGCTGTTGCTCAGAGACCCCGCGCTGACGCTCGAGCAGGTCGCAGAACGAGTGGGCTACTCAGAGCTGAGCAACTTCACGCGCGCCTTCAAGCGCTGGACAGGCACCACGCCCAAGCGCTTCCGCTCCTGAGCACGAAGCCAGCCGCAGCGAGCCGCACTCAAGAGGGCGGGAAGCTGGAGCGCGCTTTGCGGAGGGCCCCAATCAGCGGCTCGGGAGGCACGGTGAACGCGCCGTCGACGCCGTGGGTGAGCGTGCAGAGAGCGTCGATGCCTCCCTCTACCGCGCGCCGCACGTCGCGAGGGACCTTACGCTCGTCGGGCAGCCCGCTCAGTGTGTCGGTCAGGGCTTGCAGCAGACTCGCGGCCTCTTCGAGCGCCAGCAGTCGCGCCTGCCCTGCAAGCAGCTCGAGCGACTGCACCACCGAGTCCACACCCTCGCGATGTCCGCGCGCGGCCTGGGTCCACACCGCCTTGGCGACGGGCAGGGTCTCGGCGAGCTGCGTGAGCAGCTGCGGGACCAAGTCTACCGACCTGGCGCGCTGCGGCGGCAGGCTGAACTCACCGTTGGCGCCGATCGCGATCGGCGAGAGGCCACGCACGGTCTTCCCGCTGCCGAGGACGTTGCCGAGCGCGCCCACCAGCTGGTCTCGCAAGAACTCCTTGGCCAGGACGCGCACACCCGGCAGCTCGTCGCGGATGCGCTCGAGCGTCTCTTCGGGAGCGCCCGTGATCAGGAGCACGGGAAGGTCCTTCATCTCCTCCCAGGTGCGCAACAGACGGATCACGTCGTCGCCCTGCATGCCAGGCAAGTTCCAGTCGATCACTGCCGCGTCGATGCGGTCGCGCACGATCACTTGCGTCGCACCGACTGCGGTCTCTTGGGCTTGCACCTGAAACCCCGCTTTTTGCAGCAGATCGGTGATGACCTTCAGCATGAAGGGGTCGTCGTCGATGACCAGCACTCGTCCGTGCAGCGTACGCATTGCACTCTCTCCATAAGCGGCCGACACGCGAGTTCGTCCCTCGCGTGCGACCAAACAGAACACCACGCCCACCCATGCGACGTGCCCCACCGGTTGGTCATTATCGACAAGCCGGACTGCATTCACAAGGACCACAGACGCCGATGCGCGCCGTCGGGCGGCGCGAGCGAGGAGTTGTGCGGGTGCCGCGTTGCGGCGACGGCTTCGCCTGACGTCAGATCGAGGCGCGGGCGCGCGAAGAAACCACGCGGCTGCGATCTTTGGCGTCTGCAGCCAGGTACCGCGTGCGGTCGGCTGCGTCGGTCGCCAAATGGCGCGTGCGATCCGCGACCTCTCGGGCCGTTGCCTGCGCGCTGTCCCACACGCGTTCACCGGCTTCGCGGAGGGCGCGACGGGGGCGACGGCCGATGGGCAGCAGCAGACCAAGTCCCAAACCCGCGACCACAGTCAGCGCGACGATGGCGACCCCGTTGTTGGACGCCGTCTCGCGAACACGGGCGGCCGTGTTGCCGGCGCCACGACGCACTGCGTTGCCGGCGGTCCGCGCTACCTCACGCGCCTCGTCGGCCTTGCGGGTGGCCAGCGTGGCAGCGCGTGGCTCGCGCGAGTTCGAGCGAGGTGACGTGGCACGAAAGGCGGCGGGGCGCTCTGGATGCGGCGCGCGCGCGTCGAGCGGGTAGCTGTAGTGCTCGTAGCGGTAGTCGTACTCGCCTTGCTGCACGCGCCGGTAGTTGCGCAGGGCCATCAACAGCCAGCCTGCGGTGGCCCCCAACACCGAGAACAGCACGGCGTGATTGGACACGTAGTTGACGGTGAGCCCGCCCGCTTCGCGCGCCTTGACGCTGAGCTCCGTGGCGCGCTCGCCGATCAGGTTCACACGCTCGCTCACCGACCCCACCGCACGGTCTTTCATGCCGATCAAGCCGCCGAACACTTCTTGTTTGGCATCGCGCATGAGCTCGCGTGCTTCGTGTTTGGCGTCGCGCAAGAGCTCGGTCGCCTCGACGCGTGCCTCGTGGATGACCTCGCGAGCGCTCTCCTTGAGCTGTTGGGGACCATAGCGCTCGGACAACACCTTGAGGTCTTCGGTGATCGCAGAGCGTGTGCGCGCGATCTCCAGCTGGATCTCCTCGGGAGTCTTGTCGTGACCATTCTTGTTGCTCGAGTCGATCGCGTTCGGGGACGTCATGGAGGCCTCCTTGCACTGCACGGTGAGAGAGTTCAGGCGGCTCGCTTTTTGGTACGCTTCAGGGCGAGCTTTTTTTCGAGGTCGGCCAGCGTGCGCGCAAAGCCGCGCGGAACCGTCTGCTCGAAGCCTGCGCTCTGCACCTCGGCAAAGCGCGCCTTCATTTGTTTGCCCAGCTGCTCGAGCTTCTCGTCGCCGAGCTTCTTGTCCACCTTGGGGAACAGCTCTTCTTCCTCTTCTTCGACGTGGTGCTCGATCAGCTCCTTGGTCGCCGTCACGCGCGCCTTGAAGCTCTCGTCCTCGGGGTCGGTGCCGAGCAGACGCTTGAGCGCGAGCTCGGCGAGCGAGTGCTCTTCGAAGCTCTCCGCCACCAGACTGCGGTCGATGGCTTCGACTGCGGGATAAAAGATCTCGTGCTCGATGGCCATGTGCGCAATCAGGTCGTTGGCCAAGTCTTGCAAGATGGGTAGGGGGTCGGACCGTCCGCTCTCCAGCTTCTTGAACATGGCCTTGACCTTCTTGTGCTGCTGCTCGAGGAGCGTAGTCGCTTTCATGGGGAGCTGTCCTTCCGTGGTTCGTACCCAGCGCGTTCGACAGCTCTACCCAAGCAAGCCCTGGACCAGCGCGATTCGCCGGCAAAACGGCTGCTTCTGCGCGCAGTTGCCGAGCGGCGGCGCCTCGCTCGTCACGATCGCCTCACCACAAAGCGTGACGCCCCCACCGTGTCTCCACGGCGAGGGCGTTCTGCGCTACCTGCAGTCTGCAGACGGCTTGACGCCGTGAAGGTCAGACGCGGGCTGCCTCTTTGGGGAGCGACGCTTCACTGGTGGTGTCGACGTCGTGTGCGCCAGCCTGCTTGAGGATGTCTTCGGCCGCGCGCTGCTGCTCACGTGTCTCGGTGTGGACCGCGATCAGGATGTTGCCACCGCGGACCTTACCCTCGTAGGCCTTGGCCTCGATCTCGGGGATCCCGAGTCCAACCAGGGCACCGGTCAGGCCGCCCACCGCCGCGCCTGCGGCCGCACCGCTGAGCGCGGCAAGCACGGGACCTGCCGCAATGAGGGGACCCACGCCGGGGATGGCGAGGGCGCCGATGCCGGCGAGCAGACCGAGCGTTCCGCCGAGCACGCCGCCCGCGCCGGCGCCCGCCGCCGCACCCTCAGGCGCCTTGGTGTGGTGTTCATGCGCGAAGTCTCGCGTGCCTTGCGTGTCAGGCAACAGAACGGAGATGTCCCCGTTTGCGATGTTGCCAGTTCGCTGCAGTGCATCGACGACGGCTTCTGCTTGTGCGCGCGTCTCTACGATACCGATGACGGCTTTTTTCATTTGAGCATCCTCCCAATCGTCAAACATCGTTGCGAAGCAAACAGCGTCACTCTGAAACCTCGAGCTCGTTGGTCACCATCTTTGCGCCCGCGAGGTCTTTTGCAGCCTTCTCGATCGTCGTCTTCTCGCGCGCGTTGTTGACCGCACCGCGCAGGGTCACTCGACCGTCACGCGTGATGATCTTGACGTTCTTGGCGGTGAACGAGAGCGAGTCGTCCGCGATCACGGACTTGCGGATGGACTGCGTCATGTCGCGGTCCGCCGTGCTCTCGCCTTGGTCCATGGGGGTCAACGCGGTGGAGCTGCGGTCGCGCTCGTTGACGCGTGTGTTGTCGGCGTCGGTGCCGTAGCTAGCCGCCGTCGGGGGGGCGTTGGGGTCGACCTTCCCGTCCGCAGGCAGGTCTCGGCCGGTGCTCGCGATGCGCTTCTTTTGGTTGTCGCGCGCGGGTACCTGGACACGATCGCCAGTCTGCTCGTCCTCCACGGCGCGAGGCTCGCCGTGCTCCACGTCGTTGCGTGCGTGCGCGCGGGCATCGTGGCGATCGGTCGCCGTCTCGCCGCGGGCGCTGTGGACTTCGGAGCCCTTGCCGTGTGCGCAGCCTGCCGCGAGCAGCACGGCTGCCATGCTGAGTTGAAGCGTCTTCATGATCCCTCCGTGACGATGTGCCGAAGGGCAGAAGCCCGCCGGTCACACGCACGAAGCAGTCCTATGCAGACGCCGTGCCGCTCAGGCGGGCTGCACCGTCACGTCGCTCGCCACGCGTGCTTTCAGCCACTTGCGAGCGGAGTCCACGAAGATGAACACGAGCGCGAGCATGGCGAGCACGCACAAAGACGACAACAGGTAGCCCTGAAAGACCTTCTCGCCCACGCCCGACTTGATGAGCTTGGGGTAGAACTGATCGCGGATCAGCTGGTAGCCCGCGGTCTCGGTGACCACGCCCACGAACGACAGCGGAAGTAGCGTGACCCACGCATATTTGGCGCGGCCGCGGTTGATGGTGAGGGTGGTCGCGGCGCACAAAGCGATGCACGCGAGCAGCTGATTGGAGATGCCGAGCATGGGCCAAATCGTGGCGATGGACCCTGTCCACACCAGATAGCCCCAGGCGAGACAAACCACCCCAGTGGAGAGCAAGGTCCCCGGGAAATAGTCAGGTCGTGCAAGTCGTGGACTGAACCGTCCGAAGAACTCTTGCACCAAAAAGCGAGCGACGCGCGTGCCCGTGTCGACGGTGGTCAAGATGAACAGCGCCTCGAACATGATCGCGAAGTGGTACCAGTACGAGATGAGGGTGCTGAAGCCGGGCAGGCTCGCAAAGATCTGACTCATGCCGACGGCGAGCGACACGGCGCCGCCTGCGCGTCCTGCCAGCCGCTCCCCAATCTGTTCACTCAGGTGGGTGAGGCTCTCGGTGGTCATACCCAGCTGCGCAAACTTGTCGGCGGGTGTGTTGATGGCGAAATAGTCTCCCTGTGCGAGCGAGCACGCCGCGATCAGCGCGACCACGCCGACGATGCCCTCGACGAGCATCGCGCCGTAGCCGATGGCGCGCATGTCCGACTCACGCTCCACCATCTTGGGCGTGGTGCCGCTGGCAATGAGACCGTGAAAGCCGCTGATGGCGCCGCACGCGATGGTGATGAACACGAACGGGAAGAGCTTGCCCGGGACGATGGGGCCGCCATCGGCGAACTGGCTGAGCGCGGGCTGTTTGAGCTCCGGGTTGACGATCATGATGCCGACGATGAGCAGACCGATGGTGCCGATCTTCATGTACGACGACAGATAGTCGCGCGGACAAAGCAGCATCCACACGGGCAGCACCGAAGCGACGAAGCCGTACGCCATGATGGACAAGGTGAGCGTGTGCTCGGAGAGCAAGAACACGCTGGCAAAGCTCGACTCGGCGACCCACTTGCCGCCGACCACGCACAACAAGAGCAGAACGACGCCGATGATGGTGGCCTCGGTGATCTTGCCCTTGCGCAGGCGGTACATCCACAGACCCATGAACAACGCGATGGGGATGGTGGCGCCGATGGTAAAAGTGCCCCAGGCGCTCTCTGCGAGGGCGTTGACCACGACCTTGCCCATGGCGGCGATCGCGATGGTGATGATCGCCAGGATGGCGACGCCGGCGATGACGCCGCTGGTGGAGCTGATCTCGGCGCGCGCGATCTCGGCCAACGACTTGCCGTCGCGACGCACCGAGGCGGTGAGGATGACGAAGTCGTGCACCGCCCCACCCAGCACGACGCCCACCAAGATCCACAGGTACCCAGGCAGGTAGCCGAACTGCGCGGCCAGGGTGGGGCCGACCAGGGGGCCCGCGCCGGTGATGGCCGCGAAGTGATGGCCAAACAGCACGTAGCGGTTGGTGGGGACGTAGTTCTGCCCGTCGTTGAGGCGGTGGGCGGGCGTGACCTTGGTGTCGTCGAGCGCCAGCACCTTGGCCGCTATGAACGCGGAGTAGTAGCGGTATGCGATGGTCGCGACGCAGATGGCGCCGAGCATGAGGGGAAGCGCACGCATAGCGCGTTCGTAGACAAACGCGCCTGCGTGGTCAATCCCTTGAACCCGGTCAAACCGAGCAAACAGGGCCGGATGGAGCCTGCGCCGCGGATCGGGCTCCAGGCGTCCCTGTTTTAGTCTTCGGGGAGGTGGACCGTCAGCACCGGCACGGTGGAGGTGCGCACCACGCGCTCGGTCGTGCTGCCCAGCAAAAATCGCCGAAAGCCGCTGCGGCCGTGGGTGCCAATGACGATCATCTGCGCGTTGACGGCGGTTGCGCGCTCGACGATCGCGTCGGCGGGGTTGCCCTCGAGCAGCTGGGTGGTGACCGAGAGGCCTTCGGCGGTGAGCCGGTCGCGCTGGCGATCGAGCTCTTTTTGTGCGCGATCGGTGAGGTCGGCGACGTAGGTCGGGCTGACCGTGACCGACGAGTCGGGCAGCGCAAAGACCGGCAGCTGGTAGGCGTGAAACAGCTCGATGGACGCACCGAGCGCCCCCGCCAGCTGCACGGCTTGCGTGATTGCGCGGTTGCTGCCGTCGGAGAAGTCGATCGGGACCAAGATCTGCCGACCGGTCGAGGTGTCAGGGTTGGGCGTCACGGAGACTCCTTTGTTTGAGGC
>JBEGTL010000202.1:0-12819 GCA_041179425.1 Pseudomonadota bacterium
AGGCGAGATCGATACGCTGATCGACCAAGAGCGCATCGCGGCGCGAGTGAAGGCGCTGGGCGCGCAGATCACCGCGGACTACGCGGGACGCGAGCTGGTCTTGGTCTGCGTCCTCAAGGGCAGCTTTTTGTTCTGCGCCGATCTTGCGCGCGCCATCGATCTGCCCATCGCCATCGAGTTCTTGGGCCTGAAGAGCTACGGGGACGCGCAGAGCACGAGTGGCGTCGTGCAGATCACGAGCGACCTGTCGCGCCCGGTCGCGGGCAAAGACCTGCTGATCGTCGAAGACATCGTCGATACCGGGCTGACCATGGCCTACATGCGCAAGAACCTCGCCACGCGCGGCCCACAGTCGGTCAAGCTGTGCGCTCTGTTGCACAAACCATCGCGGGCCCGCGTGGACACGCCCATCGACTACCTCGGCTTCGAGATCGACGACATCTTTGTGGTCGGCTACGGGCTCGATTGGGGTGAACGCTACCGCAACTTGCCTTTCGTCGGCGCCGTGCGACAGAACGTCGCGCCATGAGCAAACGCCTCGAGCTGTTCGACAAGCTGATCGCGGGCGGTTCGAGCGACCCCTTCCACCACTACGCGCGGGCCATGGAGCTGCGGTCGCTCGGCCAGGCCGAGGCAGCGCTGCTGGGGTTTTCGGCCGCATGCGCGCAATTTTCTGACTACGTGCCCAGCTACCTGATGGCCGCGCAGCTCGCCCAAGAGCTCGGCCAGCTGGCCGCGGCACGCAGCCACGCAAGCGCGGGGGTCGAGGCTGCCACGCGCACCGGCAACGAGCATGCGTTGAGCGAGCTCACCGCGCTGCTCGACGCGCTTCCTGACTAATCTTCGCCCGCACGCCCCGGGGCGTGGTTCGACACCAGAACTTTTCGCGCCAACTTCGCGCTGGGCTCGTGGTACCAAAGGTGTCGTGTTGGGCCACTTCGCGCATCGCTTTCGATTCTATGCTTGTTTGCTCGCCGTCCTCGCTCTCGGCGCCAGCTGCGGGTCGCGCACCGATGCGCGCCGCGTCATCGACGGCGGCCCTGTCATGGCCGTCACGCCCGAGCGCTGCAATGGGCTCGACGATGACGGCGTCAACGGCGTAGACGACCCGTTCCGCGACTCGCGCGGCCGCTACGTCGCCGACGCGCACTGCGGTGCGTGCAACGCGGTCTGTGCACCGCGCTCGTCGGCCGAGCTCGTCACCAGCTGTCAGGTCGTCAGCGAGGTGCCGCTGTGCGTGGCGCAGCGCTGTGCCGCGGGCTTCGCGCCCACACGTCAAGGGCGCTGCGAGTCGCTCGACGAGCGCTTGTGCCTGCCCTGCGCCAACGACAACGACTGCGGCTCGCTCACCGGGGCGCGCTGCGCGTCCATCGGCGGCGAGTCGCGCTGCACGGTCGACTGCGCACTCGGCTGCCCGAACGGATATCGTTGTGACAGCAACGCACGCGTGTGCGTGCCGAGCGGAGGCAGCTGTTCGTGCTCGCCCAACGATACGTTCGACCTCGCATGTTCCGGCCAGACGGGCATGCGTGAGCCGGGCGCACCGGTGTGTGTGGGGCGCGCGCGCTGCGTCAAGGGCGTGCTCAGCGCCTGCTCGAATGGCGTCGAGGTGTGCGACCACGACGACAACGACTGCGACGGCAAGGTCGACGAAGGGTTCGCCGATACCCGCGGTGCCTACTCGCTCGACTCCGCCAACTGCGGCGAGTGCGGCGTGAGCTGCCTCGAAGACACCGGCACCGATCTCGACCTCGCGTGCGGTGGAGATCCGTTTGCGCCCACGTGCACCTTGGCCTGCCCCGACGCGCGCAACGGAGTGGGGGTGCGCGACATGCTCGACGGCGATCTCGACATCGCCACCGGCTGCGAGTGCAAGGTCACGGCGACGCGCGATGCGCCGGGTCCCATCGGCAAGGCCGGCGCCGAGCTCGACGTCAACTGCGACGGCGCGGACGGCGACGTGTTGAGCAGCTTTTTTGTCGCCACCGACGGCGACGATACGTTTGCCGGGTCCCCCACGCGTCCGCTGCGCACCATTGGTGCGGCGGTGCAAAAAGCACGCGCATCGCTGCGCACCGAGCTGGTGCGCCCCCACGTGTTCGTCGCGGCGGGCACCTACACCGAGACCGTCGAGCTGGCCGACGGGGTGCTCATTCACGGCGGCTATCGGCGTGACTTTCGTGCGGTCGACCCAGCTGCATTCGTCACCGAGGTGCGCGCGCCGGCCGGCACCAAAGCGCCCGGTGGAGCCGCCTTGGTCGCGGTGCAGGTAGGCGGGACGCCGACGCTCGTCGAAGGCCTGACGCTGCGCGGGCTCGACGCGTCGGCCAGTGAGCGCGCCACCGTGGGCGCCTATCTCGATCGGCCGCAGGCCAGGCTGACGCTGCGCTCGCTCAACATTCGTGCGGGTGTCCCGGGCGAAGGGCTGACTGGGCTCGATGGCCCGGCGGGCAGCGCTCCCGCCTCCCTCGCGAGCGTGGGTGGCTTGCCACGCGCTGCAATGGAGAGAGGGCGAGAACGCGACTGCGTCACGACCCCCGCCAACGTCGTGCAGGGCGGCGCGGGCGGCAGCAATCAGTGCGGCGCGGTCGACGTCAGCGGGGGGGCGGGCGGCGCCGCGAGCTGTCCGCAGGTCAACGACGCAAACGGTAGCGTCGGCTCGCAGGGCACGGGCAACGCCGGACGCGCGCCAGCGGCCGGTGCAGGGAGCGGCGGTCGGGGTGGACAAGATGCGCACGGTCCCATCAAGGGCACCGGCTGCAATCGCGATGTCTGCTGCGGTCTGGCCGACTTCTCCGTGCCGACGGACTACCAGGGCCCTGGCCCGGGTGGAAACGGCGGCGATGGCACGCTGGGCGCAGCGGGAGCGGGCTGCACCAACGCGCGCGGGCGCTTCACGGACGGCGTGTGGAACGGCGTCAGAGGCACCGCGGGGCAATCCGGTGTGCCGGGCGCCGGTGGCGGCGGAGGCGGGGCCGGAGGCGGCGTGGTGATGGACTTCATGACCGGCGTGTGCGAGTTCGCGGACGGTCTGGGCGGCGGTGGCGGTGGCGGCGGCGCCGGCGGCTGCGGCGGCGGGGCCGGACGCGAGGGCACGTCGGGCGCGCCCTCGGTCGCACTGCTGCTCGCCAATCCCGGTGCATTCACGATGATCGACACCTTGCTGGCGCCATCGCGCGGCGGACGCGGCGGGCCCGGCGGCGCCGGCGGCGACGGTGGACTCGGCGGTGTGGGGGCCAACGGCGGGCTGGTGGCTCCGGAGCTCCGCACCACGCCCACCCTCGCGGGTACCTATCCCGGCGCACGCGGTGGTAGTGGCGGCGCGGGTGGTCCTGGTGGTGGTGGCGGTGGTGGCTGCGGCGGGCCCTCGGTCGGCATCTGGGTCGTGGGCAGCGAGCCGACCAATACCGCGGAGTGGCGGATGACCAATCGTTTCACCTTGGGCAGCGGTGGCGATGGAGGAGCTGGCGGTGGTGGCGCGCAAACGGGCAGCAGCGGCGCCCGCGGGGAGGCGTTGGATGTTTTCGTTCAGCGCTGAGTTTTGTCCCCGTCGGAGTGGCGCCGGCTCACCGCGCGTCTCGTCTGCAGACAGTAAGGTCGGCACGCGCTGGCTGTGGTTCGCGCTGTCCCTGCTCGCGCTGGGCTGCGCCAACTCTCACCCCTGCGCCAGCTCCGAGCGGTGCAACGGTCGCGACGACGACTGCGATGGTCGCACCGACGAAGACTTCGTCGACGAGCGTGGTCGCTACGTCGAAGACGACAACTGCGGTAGCTGTGGCACCAGCTGCGACGAGGTGTTCCCGAGCTCGAGCGAGACGATGTGCAACGTCGCCGCCGAGGTGCCGGTGTGCGAGCTGGTCTCGTGTCTGCGTGGCACACACCCGTTCAAGGGAGGCGCCTGCATTGCCGATCAGCCTGTGCTGTGTCTGCCCTGCTCCAACGATGAAGAGTGCAGCTCGCGTACGCCGGGTGCGCGTTGTGTCACCGTGGGCGACGAGAAGCGCTGCGGCGCGCCGTGCACGAGCGATCGCGACTGTCAGCGACCGTTCACGTGCGACCGCGCGCTCCGGCAGTGCAAGCCCGAGCCTGCCCTGTGTGCTTGTCAGGGCGCCGACGCCTCTTTCGAGGTGTCGTGCCTTGCGCAAGGCACGGCGCCGGGCCTGTTTTGTGCGGGTGTGTCGAGCTGCGGGCCCGCGGGCCTCGGCGCGTGCGAGATCGCGTCCGTCGAGAGCTGTGACGGCGAAGACGACGACTGCGATGGCCTGATCGACGAAGACTTCGTCGACGCGAGCGGTCGCTACGTCGGGGCTCTGCACTGCGGCGGATGTGGCAAGCCGTGCTCCAGCCCGGGCCCCAATTATGCGGCCGACTGCCGTGTGGTGGGGAGCCTGGTCAGCTGCGAGGTCGGCTGCGAAAAGGGCTTCGTCGACGTCGACGGTATTCGCGCCAACGGCTGCGAGTGCCAGACCTTCGACGGCACCAGCGCACCGGTGGTCGTCGGCGGCGACCTCAACTGCGACGGCAAGGTCGACGACAACGATGTGTTCGTGCACGTGACACCGGGCGGCGTCGACAGCGGCCCGGGCACCCTCGTGCAGCCGTTGCGCTCGCTCGATGCCGCCGTGCAGCGCGCCGCACGCGAGCGCAAGTCGGTGTTGGTGGCGCAGGGCACCTACGACCCGTTCACCATCGTCGCGGGCGTCAGCTTGTTTGGCGGGTACCGCGCCGACTTCCGTGCGCGCGACCCCGAGCTGTTCCCGGTGATCATCGAGGCGGGTGTCAGTGCCGATGGATCGCCCGCGCTTTCGTGCAAGGACGTCCGCGGTGCAGCGGTCATCGAGGGCATCATGTTGCGCGGCTCCGACGCGAGCACGGTCGGACGCGGCTCCACGACCGCGCTCTTCGACGGCTGTGGTCCGGAGGTCCGGCTGTCTCAGGTGACGGTGCTCTCTGGGCGCGCGGCAGATGGCCAGCGCGGGGATGACGCGAGCATGCGTCTGCCCAGCGGCATCGCAACGCTCGCGGAGCTCAACGGTCGTGACGCTGCGGGTGGCCGCGACGGCGATGGCGAGGGAACGGCGTGTATCGCGCAGCCGGGCGGCAATGCCGGTCAAAAGCTGTGCGGTGGCGGCGAGGTCAGCGGGGGCGCCGGTGGCACCTCGGGCTGCCCCGACCTCGGCTGCTCCAACGGCTCCCGGTGCGCCAACGCGGGCTGCACCGACTTCACGGTCGCAGGCGTGTGCGACTACCAGAGCGTGCTCGCGGCCGCTGTCGCGAACCCGCCCGCCGGGGGTGGTAAGGGCAGCGCGCCCGGGAGCGCAGGGGCCGTCACCTACAACGCGCCCACCAACCGCGGCGTGTGCAACTTCTGCGACGACAACCCCACGCTCGAGCGCCTCGGTCAAGATGGCACGGACGGCAAGGCGGGTGTCTCGGGTGCGGCAGGCGTCGGCTGCACAGACGTCGCCATCGTGCTCGACACGAGCGGACGAGGCAGCTCTGGCGCAGGCGGCAGAGGCCCTGCTGGCACCGACGGCTCGGGGGGTGGCGGCGGCACGGCAGGCTCCGGCTTCGACCGCATCCCTGGCACCACGGGCAGCTGCGACGACACAGGGGGCGGCTCGGGTGGCGGCGGCGGAAGCGGCGGCTGCGGCTCGCCCGGCGGTGGCTCCGGGGGTGGTGGCGGTGCGTCGGTCGGTCTGCTCGTGCGGCTGACGGCGGACGGCACCGGCCCCGTCTTCGACCGCGTCCGCGTGGTGACCGCGAGCGGTGGCCGCGGTGGCGACGGTGGCATCGGCGCTGCCGGTGGCCGCGCCGGCACCGGGGGCCTCGGCGGGCGCAGCCGCTTTTTCTGTGCGCGCAATGGCGGGCGTGGCGGTGACGGTGGCGATGGCGGCTCCGGCGGCGGTGGCGGAGGCGGCTGCGGCGGTGCGAGCCACGCGGTCATCGTCCAGGGTCCCGCCAATGCGGCTTACAAAGCGGCGGCGTCCACCACGCTCACCATCGAGCGGGCCGGCGTCGGGGGGCAGGGCGGACGCGGCGGTTTCTCGCCGGGGATGTCGGGGAGTGCGGGGGCGAACGGGTCTGATACTCCGATCTTGTGATCGGCTCTCGGCGTCCGAAGACGCTATACCTGGCCCCGATGTTGTCCCTGCAAGCCCTGACACCTGAGCGTCTCGCCACCGCCCTCGAGCTTTCGCTCACGGAGGCACGCAAAGTTCACGCGTCCGTGCAGCGGGAGGACTTCGGCATCCGCGTGCTGGAGGGCGTGCGGCGGACGAGCATGCAGCGGCTGCGGGCCGAGGCCGAGGTGCCCACGCTCGAGCTCGTGCACGAGCAAAAGAGTCAGGTCGACGCGTTCGTCAAATACGCCCTGCGCACACACGACGCGCACGTCATCGAGACCGTGCGCATTCCCCTCGAGAAGCCCGGGCGCTTCTCGGTCTGTGTCAGCTCGCAGGTGGGCTGCGCGCTGGGTTGTAAGTTCTGCGCGACGGGGCGCATGGGCCTGACGCGGAACTTGGAGACCTGGGAGATCGTCGAGCAGGTGCGCACCGTGCGTCGGAACCTTCCGCCCGGTCGTGTCCACGGCGTAGTCTTTCAGGGGATGGGTGAGCCCCTCGGTAACCTCGACCACGTGCTCGAGACCATCGAGGTACTCAAAGAGCCCTGTGGGCTCGCCATCGATGCGCGCAACATCACGGTGTGCACGTCGGGGCTGCCGCAGGGCATTCGCCGCCTGGCCCGCGAGGCGCCCAAGGTGCGGCTAGGGTTGTCCATCGGCAGCGTGCGGCAAGACAAACGGAAGCTGCTCATGCCCATCGCCAACGCACACTCGTTCAGCGAGGTGCTCGACGCGGTGGCCGAGCACGCCACCGTCACCGGGCTCGCGCCGATGTGGGCCGTCACGCCGCTCGCGCACGTCAACGACGACTTCGCCGACGGTGCTGCTCTCGGCGAGACCGCGCGCGCATTCTGGGAGCGCACCGGGGTGCGGCCGCGCGTCACGGTCATTCCGTACAACTCCATCGATGCCGAAAACGATCCGTTCACGCGAGCCAGCGAAGAGCGACACGCGGAGTTCGTGCGCGGCATCGAGTCCACCGGCTACCGCGCGCATCGTCGCTACAGCGGCGGAGGAGACGTCAACGCCGCCTGTGGTCAGCTGGCGGCCCGTTGAACACGCGCGCTCGAAAGGTGGCGCGGGCGCCTGGCCCAGTCGTCGCTTTTCAGCGCTCGTGGGCCCTGTTCAAACAACGTCCGGTGGCCACGCTGAGCGTCGCCGTCGCCTTGCTCGCGTCGTTGCTGGCCGTGTGTTGTGGCCTCGGCATCTTTGCTGCGCCGTGGTTCATGTGTGAGCTCTTCGCGCTGCAGATCAGCAGCGGCACGGGCGTGACCACACGGCGCAGCAGCACCTGGCTGTGGGCCGCGCTGGTGCAGCTACTCGCCGTGCTGGTGTTGTGCTCGCTCGCGTTTCTCACGTTGCTCGCGCTGGGGCCAGACGTCGTCATCGGCGGCGTCCCGCAGCTCGCGCGGCCCACCGATGCGCGTCTGTTCGAGAGCCTGACCTTACTATTTGGAGCAGGCGGGCTCGCGCTCGCGTTGGTGGTGCACTTCGAGCACGCGCCCTCCATCCTGATCGATCGTGGTGGCGGGCTCTTGTTTGCGCTGCTCGAGAGCGCGCGCTTGGTCGCCGCCACGGGCGTGGTGCGCAGTTGGTTGACGAGCTCGGTCGCGCACGGCCTGCAGCTGGCGCCGATGGTCTTGGTCACGGTGCTCGCGGTCTCGCGAGGCACGCTCTCTTCGACCGTGTTTTGGGGCCTGGTCTCGCTGCCCGCACTCGCCCTCTGCCTTGCGCTCGGCCAGGGGATGGTGGTGTCGAGCTACCTCGCGGTGCGCGACGCCGTGCCCGACCCGACGGGCTTGTCGACGCGTGCGCTCGGCGGCCGCAGCGCCGTGCTGTGGCTGTCGTTGCTGGCGCTCGTCATGGCCGGGCCGGGGGCGGTCAGCGTCGCGTTGCTGCGTCCGGCATTCGTGGAGCCGGGTGTGCTGCCGAGCGCTGTCCCGGTGTTGCTCGAGCTTCCCGCGAACAAACAAATCCGGGAGGTCTACCTCCCCGACACTGCGCTGCGGCTCGCGGTCAGCGACCGCGCCGTGCGTGTGCTCGCGAGCGACGGGGGCGGCGCCGGTACGCTGCCGCTGACGGCCGCGCGCATCTTGTCTGTGCGTGTCGCGCGGGCCCTGCCACCCAACCCGCACCAGCTGCCCGTCGAGGCCGCGTACGCGATCGAAGTCTCGCTCGCCGGCGCCGCTCGTCCCGAACGTTACACCACGTGGATCGACGACGCGGGTGTGCGTCTCGACGACTCCCTGGGGCGTCGTTTCGAGCAGTTGCTGCCCCACCGCAGCAGCCTTTTGTTCGTGCTGTGCCTGTTGTGGACAGCGATCTGGATGGCGCTCGCGCTGCCCCCGCAGGCGCACCTGCGTAAGGTCTTTGCGGACACGCGGGCTCCATCGGCGGCACGAGCGTTCGAGCAGCGAGCCATCCGCTCGGCGTGGTGGCTGTTGCCCGCGGCGGTGATCTCCAGCGTGCTCGGCGCCTGGGCCGTACTCAGGTAGCTCGTCGCGACGCTACCAACCGTGGTCCGCGTGCTAGCGTCTCGCCATGCACGATGCGCTGGAACGAGCGTACGCTTTGGGCGATCACCACAGCGCGTCCGCGCTCGCGGCAGGCATCGTGGCCGGCAACGTCGCCGACGAGAGCTCGCCGGCCTGTGTCGAGCGCGCGCGTGCCATCCTCGAGCAGACCCGGCCCGATCCGTTTCTCTCGATAATCGGCGCACTCGGCCTCGGCCTGACGGCGTGGCTCGTGTACAACTACGTGCTGTGAAGATTGCCCACGCTTGGTTGTTCGCGCTGTCGTGTTTGGTGGCCTCCGCCGGTTGTCAGCGTGCACGAGTGGCGGATGGCAAGTCGAGAGACCGGCTCAGCATCGAGCGGCTCTACCCTCTACGCGCAGGCTCGGTCTGGACCTACGACGTGGACACGGGCGAAGGTGTTCCCACGCTTGCCATCACCCGCGTGGTCTCGAGTGCGGACAAGCAGGCCGAGGTCAGCTCCGGGGGTGCGCCCATCCGCTACGAGCAGCGCGCAGACGGCCTGTATCGTGCCGATCGCGCGGTGTACGTGCTGAAGCTCCCGCTGCGCGTCGGAGCGATCTGGGATGCCGGTCAGGGCGCCACGGCCGAGGTCACCGACCTCGACAAGCGGGTGTCGACGGTCGCGGGCGAGTTCAGCGGCTGCGTCGAGGTGCGCGAGCGCTCGGGCGAGGGCCAAAAGCAGGTGCGCACGGTGTTCTGCCCGGACGTCGGGCCGGTCGAGGTCGAGTCCACCCTACAGCTCGCCATCACCGGCCGAGGGGCACGCGTCTTGGCGCAGCTGAGGGGCTACGACTTCTCAGGCGCACTAGGGTCTCTCTAGCTCTGGGGGCTCGTGCTCTGGGGGCGGTGTGGTGCCGCGGCGTGGTGGGGGGTGCTCCCACTACGCAGTTCGCGGCCATTGGGTGGTCTGCCGCGGCGCACTTCTGATCTTCGCTGGCAGCGGTGGTGCACAGCGCGGCTTCGCCGCTCGTTTGCGCAGGTCGGTCCAGGCTTGCTGCGCGGTCGTAAGGTCTTACACGGCGATGTTGCAGGCAGCGGGGGCCGCGGGGGCTCCGTGGGAACACCCCCACCACGCCGCGGCACCACACCGCCCCCAGAGCTAGAGCACCCCCACCGCGCCGCGGCACCACACCGCCTCCAGAGCACGAGCGACGAGCGAAAAGTGCAGATTTTTCCCTGCTTTGTCTCGAGTTATGGCTTGCTACTAGACCCCTGGGTCGATAGACTTCTGCATCTTTACACGCGCGCGTGCGTGCGCGTAAATATCGCACTGGCCCGCGCCGCTGCGGCTGCTGTCTTTGCACAGCTGCCCTATCGGGCGAGGGGTCGCGCCCGCGCCATCTCTGGCAGCGGGGTGAATCGTCGCCGCCGGCGCGCCGCGAGCGACACGTAAGGTCCACATGTCCGAACCGAAACTGGCGACCGGGGAAAAAAAGTACGACGAGAGCTCCATCCAGGTGCTCGAGGGCCTCGAGGCCGTACGCAAGCGGCCGGGCATGTACATCGGCGACGTGCACGACGGGACGGGGCTGCACCACCTGGTCTGGGAAGTGGTCGACAACGCTGTCGACGAGCACCTCGCGGGCCACTGTAACAACGTCCAGATCACCATCCACGCCGACGGCTCGCTCACGGTGCTCGACGACGGTCGCGGCATCCCCACGGGCATGCACCCCAAGGGCGTCAGCACGGTCGAGGTCGTGATGACCGTGCTGCACGCTGGCGGCAAGTTCGACAACGACAGCTACAAGGTCTCGGCCGGTCTACACGGCGTGGGCGTCAGCGCCGTCAACGCGGTCAGCGAGTACCTCAAGATCGAGATCTTTCGCGAGGGCAAGACCTGGTTTCAGGAGTATCGCCGCGGCGCGCCGCAGGCTCCCCTGGCGGCCATCGGCACGACCGAGCGACGTGGCTCCAAGATCACGTTCAAGCCCGACACACAGATCTTCACGAACCCGGAGTTCGTGTACGAGATCTTGAACAACCGCCTGCGCGAGATCTCGTTCCTCAACGCGGGGCTCAAGATCGACCTCAGCGACGAGCGCGACGACCGCAAGACCGAGTACCACTTCGAGGGCGGCATCACGGAGTTCGTGTCCACGCTCAACAAGAGCCGTCAGGCGTTGCACGACGAGGTCATCCGCGTGCGCGACACGCGCGACAACATCGAGGTCGACATCGCGCTGCAGTGGAGCGACGCGTACAGCGAGCAGATCCTCTGTTACACCAACAACGTCGCCAACAAAGATGGTGGCACGCACCTGACCGGCCTGCGCACCGCGCTCACCAAGACCATCAATCAGTACGGTGAGGCGCACAACCTGCTCAAGGAGCTCAAGGGCTCTGCGATGAGTGGCGAGGACGCGCGCGAGGGCCTGACGGCCATCCTGTCCATCAAGCACCCAGACCCGAGCTTCGACTCGCAGACCAAGTCCAAGCTGGTGTCGAGCGAAGTCAAGGGCATCGTCGAGGCGGTGGTGGCCGACAGGCTCAACTCGTACCTCGAAGAAAACCCGCAAAACGCCCGCAAAATCATCGCAAAAACGCTGATCGCCGCCAAGGCGCGCGAGGCCGCCCGCAAGGCGCGCGAGATGGTGCAGCGCAAGGGCGTGCTCGACATCTCGAGTCTGCCCGGCAAGCTGGCTGACTGTCAGGAGCGCGACCCGACCAAGAGCGAGATCTACATCGTCGAGGGTGACTCGGCCGGTGGCAGTGCCAAGCAGGGTCGCGACCGCCGCTTCCAGGCCATCTTGCCGCTGCGCGGTAAGATCCTCAACGTCGAGCGCGCGCGCTTCGAGAAGATGTTGTCGAGCGCCGAGATCGGCACGCTGATCACGGCACTCGGCTGTGGCGTCGACGGCGGCGGCAACTTCGACATCGAGAAGCTGCGCTACCACCAGATCATCCTGATGACGGATGCAGACGTCGACGGCTCGCACATCCGCACCCTGTTGCTGACGTTCTTCTACCGTCAGATGGCCGAGGTGATTCGCAAGGGATACCTCTACATCGCGCAGCCTCCGCTCTACAAAGTGAAGCGCGGCAAAAAAGAGCAGTTCCTCAAGGACGACGACGCGCTCAGTCGTTACCTGTTCGACGCCGGCATCGACGGACTCATCGTCAAACCCAAAGAAGGTGGCGTGCCGCTAGTCGGCGACCCGCTGCGCCGTCTGATCGAGGATATTGGCCGGTTCCGAGGGCTGATCTCCAAGCTGGGGCGCAAACAAGACGCGCGCGTCATCGATGCCTTCGTGCGCTCTACCAGCCTCACGCGCGACGACCTGTCACAGCCCGGCGCTCTCGAGACGGCGCGCGAACAGATCAAGCAGTACCTCGAGTCCCACTACCCAGACTTTGGCCGGTTCGATGCCAGCATCGAGCGGGATGAGGAGCACGGTCGTGACAAGCTCACGGTGCAGAGCCGCGTCGCGGCCAGCGTGCGCACCACCGTCCTCGACTTCGACTTCCTCGCCAGCGGCGACGTGGAAAAGCTGCGCGAGATCGAGGCAGGTGTGAGGGCGCTCGGGACTCAGCCCTTTTACGCACTCGACAAGTTCGAGCAGGACGTGGCCGAGGGAGAGCTCATCGGCGATGCCGACGCGCTGTTCCGCTTCGTCGACACCCGCGCGCGGCGCGGGCTCGACGTGCAGCGCTACAAGGGTCTCGGCGAGATGAACGCAGACACGCTCTGGGAGACCACGATGGACCCCGACGCGCGCATCTTGCTTCAGGTCCGCGTAGACGACGCCGTCGAAGCCGAGCAGCTCTTCAGCGTGCTCATGGGCGACGAGGTCGAGCCCCGCCGAGAGTTCATCGAGACCAACGCGCTAGCCGTCCGCAACCTAGACATCTAAAAAAACAGGCGCGCCTGACGCGCTAGGCACGTCGCGATCCGCCACCGCTTCCTGCGCTCCGTGCTCACCGACAGGAGTAACCGGAGTCGGCTCCGCGCGGTGCTCAGAACCGGCGGCGCCTCGCAACGCGCCTAGCGCGCCATGCGTGCCTGTTTTTCAAAACTGGTGGCCTCTCGCCTTGGAGCTACCGGTGCCGGAAGCGCGGCTCGCCTTCGGCATCGGTTGGGCTCGCCTTCGGCATCGGTTGGGCTCGCCTTCGGCATCGGTTGGGCTCGCCTTCGGCATCGGTTGGGCTCGCCTTCGGC
>JBEGTL010000203.1:0-12805 GCA_041179425.1 Pseudomonadota bacterium
GGGCGTGCTGCAGCACCTCGCCTCGCACGGCTTTTTGGTGGTGGCGGCCGAGGCGTCGAGCGCAGAAGGCGCCGAGGCGCTCGCGGCGCTCGCCTGGATCCTCGCCGAGAACACGCGCGCGGGCAGCACCTACTTCGGCAAGCTTGACACCAGCAAGGTGGCGGCTGCAGGTCACGGTCTCGGCTCCATCGCGACCTTTGCGGCGGCGGGAGACCCTCGCCTCACCACCACGCTCCACCTCTCGGGCGCCACCAACAAGGCGATCGGCAGCGGGTACACGCCCAGCGAGCAGCTCACGCATCCCACCGCGTTCTTTTGCGACGCGGGCGGAGGCAACATCTTCCGCACCGGCGATGCGGAAGCGAGCTGCCAAGCAGACTTCGACCGGGCACAGGTCCCCGTGTTCTTCGCTACGGTGGGCGGTCCCGAGCAGTTCAACCTGCCGATGGGCGTGGCCGGCGCGATGGTCGGCTGGCTACGCTGGCAGCTGCTCGGTGACGCCGCGCACAAGCCCATGTTCGCGGGGCAGAGCTGCACGCTGTGCACGCGCCCCAGCTGGTCCGTTCAACAACGCGGCCTGTAGAGACCGGCGCGCGATGCCAGGTCGAACAGGCCTCGTCTAGGCGGCTGTCGAAGCGGGCTCGTCGCGCACGGGCGCGCAGACGAGGGACGGCTCGAACGCTGCCAGCGCTTCGCCGAGCGTGTGACAGCGCTTGACCCGATCGAACAGCGGGACGAGCCCGCTCTCGAAGGTGCGCGCCAGGCTCAGCCACTGCTTGAGGCGCGACAGCCGGCCCTCGGGCGTGAAGCCACCCGCGTGCATCAGCTGCTCGTAGCGGCGGAGCACCTGACAGTAAGAGGCCAGACTGTCGAGCTCGCCGCTCGGCTCCCCGCGCAAGGTGCGGAACAAGTAAGGTCGCGCCAACGCACCGCGGCCGATCATGAAGGCCTGTGCGCCGCTCTGTGCCGTGCAGGCCTCGAGCGCGGCGAGGCTCGCCAGGTCGCCGTTGGCCACCACCGGGATGGACAGCGCGGCGCGCGCGCGACCGATGGCCGCGTAGTCGACCGGCGGCGCGTACATCTGAGCCTTGGTGCGGCCGTGGATGGTGAGCCACGAGGCCCCGCCCTGCTCTACCGACCGCGCGATCTCGAGCACGCTGTCGCTGTCGGCCCAGCCGAGCCGGATCTTGGCGCTGACCGGGATGTGGGCCGGCACGGCGTCGCGCACGGCCCGCGTGATCTGACCTGCACGCTCTGGGCAGCGCAGGATGCTGGCGCCACCGTCGTGGTTGTTCACACGCTTGGCTGGACAGCCGAAGTTGAGGTCGACGCCCGGCGCTCCCAGCTCGGCCACCACCTCTGCGGCGGCGGCCATCGCCTGTGCGTCGCCCCCCAGGAGCTGCACGAACACCGGCACGCCGTTTTGAGTCAAACCGCCGTTTTCGAGCTCGGGACAAGTGCGCAAGAACACGCGTCGCGGGGGCGCCCGATCGGTCACCCGCACGAACTCGGTCACGCACTGGCTCACGCCACCCAGCTCGCTGGCGAGCTCGCGGTGCACCCAATCGGTCACGCCATCCATCGGTGCGAGCGCCAAATACAGGCCGCGATCGAGCGGAGACCGCGCGATCTGACTGCGCTCTCGCTGGGCAAAGCTATCGGTACGACCACTCACGGCGCCCACCATGATCGATCGAAAGCCCCCCTTCCAGGCGAACGCGCGAGGCTGCGTGCTACGTCTTCGATCGTGCAGAAGTTTCTCGAACAGGTGCGCGCCGCGTGCTCTCAACCCGTGTGGTCGCGCGCCGTCACGCAGGCGCGCGCCGGCCAGCTGACCGGCAAGCGGGGTCGCGACGGCTCGCTCGAGCTACGCATGGCCACCAAAGGCGGCATGATCGCGCCGCTCGTTACGCTGTCCGTCGAAGACGCCGACTGGTCTTGCGAGTGCCCCTCGCACGACGCCGTGTGTCAGCACGTCGCGGCCGCCGCCATCGCGCTGGCCGAGGCCGAGCGCGAGGGTCGGGACCTCCTCGGTGTCCAGGGCCCAGCCGGCACGGTGGGCTACGAGCTGTCCTCCGCCAACGGAGAGCTCACGCTGACGCGCATGGTCAAGCGCGAGGGCAAGCGCGAAAAGCTCACCAGCCGTCTGATCGAAGAGCGTCAGAAGGGCGACAGCGCCACCATCGCGACCACGCGACCCGATGTGGAGATCGAGCTGCTGCTCGGGTCGCTGCGCGATGGGCCGGTGCCGCGCGCGTACACCAGCAAGCTGCTCGAGTGGCTCGCCCAGTGCGACGACGTGCTGCTCGATGGCAAGCCCGTCACCATCGGCGAGCCCGTGCATCAGGTCGGTGCGCGCATCGAAAAGAAGGGCGACGGCTTTCGCCTGACGATCGGCCCCAACCCTGCCCTGCACACGGTCTACAAAAACGGTGCTGCCAAGGTGGGCAACGCGCTGTGCCCGGTTCGCGACGTCGAGCTCACCGGCAACGACCTCGCTGCCCTGCGCGCGGGCAAGACGTTCGAGCCTTCCGAGCTGGCCGACCTGGTGGGCCGCGTGATCCCCGCGTTGCGGGAGCGCTTGCCGGTCTCTGCGCCGGCCGAGCTGCTCCAAGGTGCGACCAAGATGGCGCCCCGCGTGGTGCTGCAGGCAGACGTGCTGCGCGGCGTGCTCGAGGTGCTGCCCACCATCGTGTACGGCGACCCGCCGTGCGCACGTGTCGACAACGGACGCCTCACCTACCTCGGCGGCCCGGTGGCGCTGCGCGATGCCGACGCGGAGATGGCGCTGCACAAAAAGCTCGAGCAGAAGCTCGGTCTCGAGCCCGGCAGGCGCAAGCGCCTCGAGGGCCAGGCCGCGCTCGAGCTCACCGAGCGGATTCGTGCGCTCGACTCGGTGGCCATCTCCGGTGCGGGTCTCGAGAGCTTCTCGCTGCGCGGTGCACTGACACCTGCCCTGCAGGTCGCGGGTCAGGCCTTCGATCTGAGCTTCTCTACCGAGCGCGGAGAGCGCGTCGGCGCAGAGTCGGTGATCGCCGCATGGCGCCACGGCTCGCCCCTGGTGGCGCTCGAAGGGGGTGGCTTTGCACCGCTGCCCAGCGACTTCTTGGCCAAACACGGGCACCTGGTGTCGGCCCTGCTGAGCGCCAAAAAAGAGGCGGAGTTGCCCAAGGCCGCGCTCGTCGACCTGGCCAAGCTGTGCGATGCGCTCGACCAGCCGCCGCCGCCCGACATCGCGCAGCTGCGTGCGCTGACCGAAGACTTCGCGGGCATCCCCGACGTCCCGCTGCCGAGCGACCTCGTGGCCGAGCTGCGCAGCTATCAACACGACGGCTACCGCTGGCTCAAGTTCTTGTCGCGCAGCGAGCTCGGGGGTCTGCTCGCCGACGACATGGGTCTCGGCAAGACACTGCAGGCTCTGGCCGCGCTCGAGGTGCCGGCGCTGGTGGTGTGTCCGGCCAGCGTCGTCTTCAACTGGGCGGCCGAGCTCGCGCGCTTTCGACCCGGGCTCAAGGTCAGCACCTACCACGGGCAAAACCGTGCACTCGACACGTTGGCCGACGTCACCATCACCACCTACGGCACCATGCGCATGGACGTGGAGGTGCTCGCCAAGCACGCGTGGGACACGCTCATCCTCGACGAGGCGCAGTCGATCAAAAATCCTGACAGTCAGGTCGCGCGCGCAGCCTATCAGCTCAAGGCACGTTTTCGGCTCGCGCTCACCGGCACGCCGGTCGAAAACCGCCTGACCGATCTGTGGAGTCTGTTCCACTTCACCAACCGCGGCTTTCTGGGTGGACTGTCCGACTTCGAAGAGCAGTACGCGCGGCCCATCGCCGAAGGCAACCGCGAAGCGGGCGTGCGGCTGCGCGCGCGCATCAAGCCGTTCGTGCTGCGCCGTCTCAAACGCGACGTCGCCAAGGAGCTCCCCCCGCGCACCGACGTGGTGCTGCGCTGCACGCTCGATATCGACGAGCGGGCCAGCTACGAGAGCATCCGCGCGGCCACCCAAAAAGACATCGTCGAGCAGCTCTCGCAGGGCGGCAACGTGCTCGCCGCACTCGAGGCTCTCTTGCGGCTGCGCCAGGCGTGCTGCCATCGTGCGCTGTTGCCCGGGCAGAAGGCCGACCGCTCGTCCAAGCTCGAGCTGCTGATGGACACCCTCGAAGAGGCGCTCAGCGAGGGCCACAAAGCGCTCGTTTTTTCGCAGTGGACGAGCCTGCTCAACCTGGTCGAGCCGTTGCTCGAGGAGCGCGGCATCAAGTTCACGCGGCTCGACGGCTCGACTACCGACCGCGGTGCCGTGGTGAAGAGCTTCCAGGACGACCCCAGCTGCAGCGTCATGCTGCTGTCTCTCAAGGCGGGTGGCACCGGCCTCAACCTCACGGCGGCCGACCACGTATTTTTGCTCGATCCGTGGTGGAATCCCGCGGCCGAAGATCAAGCCGCCGACCGTGCTCACCGCATCGGCCAAGACCGCCCGGTGCTCGTGCACCGCCTGATCGCGAGCGACAGCGTCGAAGAGCGCATCCTCGCGCTGCAAGAAAAAAAGCGGGCGCTGGCCAGCGTCGCGACCGACGGCGGCGATCAGGCGCTGGGCATCACGCGCGACGACTTGTTGGCGCTGCTCGCCTGACGCTGCGCGCTCACGCGTCGTGCTCGCTACACGTGTTGCGTGTGGAGTGAGCGCCCTCCCCCCAACGGCAAGGCTAGTTCGCCTTCCAGACGTACCAGCGGCCCTCCGACGGGCGCCAGACTACCAGTTCGTCGAGCGCGCGATCGTGTGCACAGCTCGTCGCGCGCAGACGCTGGCGACTGCGTACCCAGTCGCAGTAGCCGCCTGAACTTGGCGGTTCAAGGCAGCATGGGGTGAGCCCGCTCGCGATCACATCTCCCGGTTCGCACACGGCGCACGTGGTCTGCGCCACCGACCAAGGCGTGCAAAGCCAACGACTCCAACTCGCCACGCGGGGGCAAAACCTACCCAACCCTGACAGAGGCGCGACGCACTCCTTCAGCTTCGGCGGAAGACTCCGGGCGCGCTCGAAACGTCTGCTCTCGACGACACCATCAGAAAGACTCCGAACGTTTTTTTGAACGAGTCCGTAGTGATTCGAAGGAATCAAACCGACTCGCCATTGTCTTTGCGCGACTCGCCGTGCGATGCCTCCAGTCAGTATCGAACTCCACCTGCGCGCAGAAACGTGAGCTGCACAGGCACCGGTACGGAGGCATGTCTGATGTCTGCACGCTCGACCAACCACCTAATCCTTGCCCTTGCCCTTGCCGTCACCGGCGCGTGTTCCGAGGACAAGGGTGTCAAACAAACCACCGACCCGATCGACACGCCGGAGGACGAGTCCAGCGACGTCGCGGAGGACGACGACGTCGTCGAGACGCCCGCCGACGACGACGACGACGACGATTCGCCCGCGCCGCCAAAGGATGCGGGGAAAAAAGACGCTGGGGCAGCACCCATCGACGCAGGCCCCAAGCCCGTCGCGACGGACGCCAAGACGCCCGACACCGGCACCACCACGGCGGACACGGGCGTGGGCGCGACGACCGACGCAGGTCCGGGCAAACCTCCCACGACGGGCAGCGGCATGTGCTGCGACGACGGCGACTGCCTCTGCCACGGTCCGGCCCCCACGGCGCTGACCGCCGAGAAGGGTCCGTACAAGACCATGAGCTACACCGTCTCGGGTGTTGGCTGCATCTTCTACCCGACCGATGCCGAGGCACCCTTGGCGGCCGTGACGGTGTCTGACGGTTTCACCGGCACCGGCGGCTGCAACAGCTTCCAGACGGGCCAGTGGGGTCCGCTGTATGCATCGTGGGGCATCGTCGCCATGATCATCGACACGGGCAGCGGCGATCAGCCCAACGTCCGCGGACAAAAGCTGACGAAGGGCATTGCGACCTTCAAGGCCGAGAACACCAAGAGCGGCAGTCCTCTCGAGGGCAAGCTGTCCGGCCGCTACGGCACGTCGGGCTTTTCCATGGGCGGTGGCGGGACGACTTTCTCTTCCCAGGCAGACAAGACGCTGCGCTCGAGCGTCGCGCAGATGCCGTGGGGCCCGGTGCGGATGGGCATCGAGGTGCCGACCCTGATCATCTGCGGCTCGAGCGACGGCACCGCGCCCTGCGCCTCGCACGGAACCCCGGCGTACATGGGCATCGCAGACAGCGTGCCCAAGATGCGCATTCAGATCCAGAGCGGCCACGCTGGACAGCCGAGCTCGGGCGGCGGCGAGGCAGGCCGCGTCGGACTCGCCTTCCAGAAGGTCTACCTCGAGGGCGACACGCGCTGGAAATCGCTGTTGGTCTCTGCGAAGTCCGAAGCCACCAACATCAAGTAAGTTGGGCGCGCACTCACTCCGGCGCTTCTGCAAAGGGCGCCGGAGGTCGCATCGACGACCTGATCAGCTCGTCACTCGGGCGCATCGAGAAGTACTCCTCGAACTTGGCCTCGGCCTGGTCGCCAAACAAGATGCGGCAGGCCTCGAACAAGCCAGGCGCCTCGCGGATGGTGCGCGTACGAGCGATCAGCGCGATCTTCGAGCGGCGGCGCAAGAAGTCGTCGAGCTTGGTGATCATCTCGCGCCGGGCCGCGTGGTAGAGCTCGCCTCGCAGGTACTCCGTCCCTTCGATCAACACCTCGGCCATGGTGGGGTCGGCGCGGATGTCCTCGAGCAATCGCAGCGCGCTCTCGCCGTAGCGACGCCACAGGCGCGTGGAGATGGGCTCCCACGAGTCTTTGGGCGTGAGCGCGTCGACGTCCATCAGGCGCGCCTGGTGGAAGAACTCGTCGCGCACCTCGTCGGGCGGCTCGCCGTACCAGCGGTGGCCCTTGTACGGCAGTGCGATGCCGAGCGAGTGCACGAAGTCGGTGATCTCTTCGCCGACGTTGAGGCAGTCGGTCAGCTTGCCGCCAAAGATGCTGATGTGCCCCTTCGCGCGGTCGACCTCGATCTCGTGCTTGCGCGAGAGCGCGGTCCAGTCGCCGCCGCTGCTCTTGCCCTTCTCCACCACCAGCGGGCGCACACCGCAGCGCTCGGCGATGATGTCTGCTTCGGTGAGCGGCCTGTGCAGGCGCAGCCGCTTGTTGATGTTGGCGAGCACGAAGCTGCGATCGCCAGGCAACACCTGGGGTGGCAGTGCTTCTTCACGTGTGTCGGTCGTGCCGATGCAGCTCTTGTTGCCGAGCGGGATGACGAAGAAGAGCCGCCCATCGTCTGCAAAGAACGCGAGCACGCGGCGCGAGCTGCTGACCCGCTCGACGATCAGGTGGATGCCCCGCGAGAACAAGTGTTTGTGCTCGGTCGCGACGCCGGTCTTTTGGTTGTGTGCATCGACGTAGGGCCCCGTGGCGTTGATCACCAGCCGCGCACGCACCGTCAGGTCGCGGCCGCCGATGAGGTCGTGCGCGGTGCACGACCACAGGCCACTCGCGTCGCGCGTGGCGCCCGTCGACTCGACGTAGTTGCTGACGATGGCGCCCCGGTTGATGGCGCTGCGCACGAAGTTCCAGACGAAGCGTGCGTCGTTGTCGACCAGGTACGCATCGGAGTACTCGACGCCGCCCTGGCTGTCGTCGGTGCGCACCACCGGCTCGTCGGCGTCGATGCCGCTCTGCGACAACAGCCGGGGTGGCTTGGTGAAGCAGTTGCCGATCAACCAGTACAGCCAAGTGCCGAGCCAAAGCAGGAAGCGGCCCTTGCGGAAGTTCTTGGCCAGCGTGGTGAAGAAGCGGATCTCGCGCACGCTCGACGGGTAGGCGTTGAGCAGACGGTTGCGCGATAAGCACAGCTTGCGCACCAGTGCGAACTCGAACGTCTCCATGTACTTGATGCCGCCCCAGACCAGGTTGGAGCTCTCCTGGCTGGTGAAGCCGGCGAAGTCGCCGCGATCGATCAGTGCGACCTTGGCCCCCTGCGCCGAGAGGGCGGCAGCGCTCACGGCGCCGTTGATGCCACCACCGATGACCAGTACGTCGAACACACGCTGCCCGAGCTTGTCGAGGTTGCTTTCGCGGAGCTTCACCAAACTACCCTTCGCCGGGCTGCGTCCCGACTGCGTGAACGGAAGAAATTGTACGACACGACCCAGGTCCGTGCGGCTACGATTCAGGCCGATGCAAGAGAGCGATTTTCGGCTGCCGGCGACCTACCCGGGCGACAACACCACCATCTTTGTGCGGTCGTTCCTGCCAGAGGTTGCGCCGCTGCGGGCGCTGGTGCAGGTGGCGCACGGCATGGCCGAGCACAGCGCCCGCTACGCGCGCTTTGCCAAGGCGCTCACCGAGCACGGTTACGGTGTATACGCCAACGATCACCGAGGACACGGTCTGACCGTGACCCGCCGCAAGGACTTGGGCCACTTCGCGGATGATAACGGTTGGGAAAAGGTAATTCACGACCAGCTCTCGCTAACGGCGGAGATCAAGAGTCGGCATCCTGGCCTACCCGTGTTTCTGATGGGCCACAGCATGGGGTCGTACATCGCACGCAGCACCGCACTGCGGAATGCAAGCTCGCTGGCTGGGCTCATCCTCTCCGGCACCAGCCACGACAGCCCCTTTGCCATGCGCGGGGCACGCCTGGTGGCCGCGGGCGAGCGGCTGCGCGTGGGCGCGCGCGGCAAGAGCGCGCTGCTCCGCAAGATGACGTTCGAAGCTTTCAACAAAAAGATCGACGACCCGCGCACCACCTGTGACTGGCTCAGCCGCGACCCGTTCGAGGTCGACAAGTACCTGGCCGATCCGCTGTGCGGCTTCGACAGCAGCACACAGCTGTTTTGGGACATGTTCGGGGGGATGATCGAGATCTTCTCGCCGTCCGAGATCGACAAGCTGCCCAAAGCCTTGCCCATCTACATCCTGGCCGGCGAGAACGACCCACTCAACAACGGGCTCGCAGCCATCAAGAAGCTACACAAGGCCCTCGAGACGGCCGGGCTCAAAGACGTGACCCTGCGGGTGTACCCGGGGGCGCGCCACGAGCTCCTCAACGAGACCAACCGCGACGAGATCACCAAGGACCTCACCGACTGGCTCGACTCGAAACAGTAACGTCTGGCGGCGGATCCGCGGCGCGATCCGCCACCGCTTCCTCCGGTGCCTCCTCACGTACAGGAGTTACAGGAGTACGCTCCGGGGGCTCCTCGGAACCGGCGGCGCCTCGCACCACGGCTCCGCCACCAGCCGTCACTGTTTCCGCTTTTTGGAGATGCTTCGTTTTATGAGTATCGCGCCCGCCTTGCGGCTCTTAGTCGACAAGAAACCGCTCACTACTGACCAGATGCGCGACGCCTTTCGGGTCATGCTCGACGGTGCGCTCAGCCCTGGGGAGATCGGCGCGTTCTTGGCGCTGCTCGCGACCCGGGTCCCCACCGGCGACGAGCTGGTCGGCGCGGCCGAGGTGATGCGCTCGCACGTCGACAAGCTGGTCGCGCACGTCGACCCCGAGCACATCGTCGACACCTGTGGCACCGGCGGCGCACCCAAGACCTTCAACGTCTCGTCCTTGGCTGCGATCGTGGCGGCCGCCGCGGGTGTGCGCGTGGCCAAGCACGGCAATCGTTCGCGCACCGGGCGCGGCTCGGGCGAGGTGCTCGACTCGCTCGGCATCCGACTCGACGCGCCGCTGGCCGTGCAGGCAGCCTGTCTCGACGAGGTGGGCATCACATTCTGTTTTGCGCAGCGCCACCACCCAGCCATGCGCACGGTGGCCCCTGTGCGCCAGGCGCTGCCCTTCCCCACCATCTTCAACCTGCTCGGGCCGCTCACCAATCCGGCCGGCGCCAAGCGGCAGTTGCTCGGTGTGTACGACGCGCGTTTCCTCGAGCCGGTGGCCCAGGCGCTGCGCACGCTGGGCGCGAGCAAGGCCGTGGTGGTGCACTCCGACGACGGGCTCGACGAGCTGTCCATCTCGTCGGGCAGCGAGCTCCTCGTGGTCACGCAGGAGGGCATCGTACGGTCGCGCGTGGTCCCCGAGGAGCTCGGTCTCACGCGCGCCCCACGCGAACAGGTGGTCGCGGCCGACCTGCCGCACGCCGTCGAGCTGGCGCGCGCCATCTTGGCCGGCGACGAGCGCGGCGCTCCTCGCGACGCAGTCCTCATGTCGGCCGGCGCGGCGCTGTTCGTGGACGACAAGGTAAGCAGCATCGCCGAGGGTGTGCGTACAGCTGCCGAAGCCATCGACAGCGGTGCAGCCCACCAAAAGCTCGCCGCTTGGGCCAAGGCATCGCAGGGCTGAGCTGATCAAGCCGGTCGCGATTGGCACCGTGCGCCCGAGCAGACCCGTGCGCGTCCGACTTCGCCGTCGCTGAGCGCGCTGCACGACTCACAAACCGTCAGACCGCGCGCAGCACACGTGTCGACCGTCAGATCACGATCACCTGCGCGCAGCCGAACTCGACGATGACGCTGGTCTTACGGTTGTTCTTGAACTCGTCGCAAGCCGGACCGTAGAGCTGGATGCTGGTCTGCTCCGGGTCGAGCCAGCCCCAGCCGTCCTGCTCCGACTTCTGCTTGTCGAAGGGGACGATCTCGCCATTGAGGTAGAGGTTGACGGCTTCTTTATCGGCGTCGTCCGACAGCCCGCCGAGCGTGAACGAACACGTCGCCAAGCTATTGGAGATCTGCGACATCGCCGCGGTCAGGTCGGCATCGCTCACCGCGTCGATGTACGGCTTCTTGGTCGGGTCGGCCGGGTCGGTGACGGCCGTCCCGCCCTTCTCCACGATGGTGCGCAGCTGCGTCTCTTGCTCCGGCGTGTTGCCGTTGGGCGCGCCGTAACGAACGACGTAGCTCTTGACGCCCGCCGCGAGCAGCTTGCCCGAGGCGGCGCCGAGCCGCGCAACGATCTCGTCTTGGCTGACACCTGCGCAGTTGTCACCGCCGTCGGTCAGCATGACGACCGCGCCTTGCACCTTGGGGTCGGCGAGGACGCCGGGATTGGCGGCGATACTCTCGAGGCCCGAGACGACCGGACTCAAGCCAAACGGAAGCTGCTCCAGCATCTGGCTCATGATCTCGATCTCCGTGCCCGCCTCTGGAGGGATCTCCGGCGCCGCCGCGACTTCACACGAGAACGAGCCTCCGTTCTTTTTGGGGAAGAACTGGAGTCCGAACTCCGCGTCGTCGTTGACGGGCTGTGCCAGCGACTCCCCGAGCGCGCGTTGCACGACCTCCCAGTAACTCACGCCCACTCGGTTCGCGCTGTCGGGCACCATCAAGCAGCCAAAACCACCGTCCGTGCACGAGATGCGCGACGCAGACGCATCGAGCAAAAACAGCACGGAACGCGGCTTGGTCTCTACCTTGACGGATGCCGTGCCACACACATTGTCGCTGCACGTCTTTTGCGCGACCACGGCTTGACCGGCGCGTATCGCCTCGCAGGCCTGACCAAACAGCTCGACCTGCGAGCTGTTGCCGTTGACGAAGTTCCAGCCCTCTTTGTTGAGCCGATCGCGCTTCACCAGTGCGCCGCTGACGGTGAAGTCGAGGGCAAAGGGGTTGACGTCCTTACTCGGGTCGAGCGCGTCCGGGATCACGAACCGACAGTTGCGCACGGCCTGTCCGACTTGGTCGATGACCTCCGCCAGCTTGCTCGGGTCGTCTGCCTTGGGCACCTTCTTGAGGCCACTGCCGCCGAGGTCGAGCAGCCACTGCAGCGTGTCGACATCGGTGTGGTTGATGGTGGCGTTGGTGATGCCCGTGTTGTCGGGTCCGGTGTTCGCGTCGAACCCGATCGGGATGACACGAATGTTGCGCTTGCCGAGCTCGATGGCGAGCTTCTCGTACGCGGCCTGCTTGAGCACCTTGGCGGCGAACAGACTGCCGAAACAGTTGTCGTTGCCGTTGGTGATGAACACCAGGTAGTTGGTGCGCTTGGGATCGGCCAGCTTGGTCGCGTTCTTCAGATAGTAGTTGAGCGGCTCGATCACGGGAGACGTCTGGTACAGACCGCCGACGTAGCTTTCCCCGGGCGGCGTATCGCCGAGGAAGTCGAGCAGCTTCTCTTCGGTGTTGTCGTCGCTGACGTCGAGCACCTTGTTCTGGGTCTCGCCACACCAGTTGGACTTGGCCATGCCGGACTCGACGTTGGCCAGCTCGCCGTAGAACAGCTGCAGACCAAACGCGCTGCCTGGATGGTTGGCGCGCAGCTTCTTCACCGCCGACTGCACGATCGGCCAGTGCTTCTGCATCGACGCCGCACCCTCGACCGCAATCATGACGTTTACGCCGGCGGGCGTGAGGTCGACCGGGACGGTGGCGCACGATGGGGGGGACGCTGCAGCGTCGCGCTTGCAGTACGGGTTGCTCGCGGGACAGGCGTCGACCGGCGTTGGTTTGGTCTGTGGCTTGCCGGCGTCGACGGTCGGCCCCTCGTCCGCATCGTCATCGGACGAGGAGACGGGCCCCCGTGCTTGGGAACAGGCCGTGCTCGCGACCAGGGCCGCGAGCAACAAGACATGCGCGAATCGACGACACCCCAGTGAGCCAAGCGGCTTTGCCATGCTCGCTATGGACAGTCCTGCACGACTTTGTCAGTGCTTCGACAGCATTTCAGCGCGCTGGCGCCGCGGGCGAAGCCGACAAACGACGCAGGTGCATGGAGTTGGGGTACCGCGCACGAAACGCGTTGAGGCGTTGCTCCGCTTCGGCTGTCTGCCCCAGCGCTCGGAGGACCTCGATGGCCAGCACCTCGCGCTCCGGCCCCAGCACACCCGCGGGGAAACGTGTGGCGTGTTGCTCGAGGAGGCGCTGTGCGGCACGGGGGTCGCGCGCCGC
>JBEGTL010000204.1:0-12738 GCA_041179425.1 Pseudomonadota bacterium
CAAGGGAGCATGGCCGAAAAGAACCGTCAGAGACGCAGTATTGATTCGTGCAATTGTTTATCGATTAGAAATCTTCGCGGAGTAGTTCTCCGGACTTGCCGCGACTGAGCGTCGTTGTGGGCGCCGTGCGCGGAGCAGGCGGAGCGACCACGGACGCCGGCGCCGACACGACCTCCGCAGGCTGGCTGGCCCGAGGCTCACGCCTCTCGTTCGAAGCGTGCGGTTCGTCCGCGCGCGAGCTCGTCGACTTGCCCCGCGCCGTGTGGCTGCCCGAACCGTGCGAGGCGGACTTGGACGGCTTGGCCCCAAGATCGGTCGAAGCGCGCGAACGAGCTTCGCCAGCGGGATGCTCGGGGGGCGAGGCGATGTGCACGCGCGTCGGCGCTTGTACGGGCAGCGGGTCGACCGCTGGACCCGACTCACGCTCGGAGGGCATTTGCGATCCGCCCACGCGCGGCAAGCTCGGCGGCGCGCTGATGCCCGAGGGCAGAGGAGACCGCGTGTCGGAGCCCGCTGGGGCGGCGGCGTCTTGCGTGTGCGAACGGAGCGGCGCACGGACCGCGCGCGTGACCCCAAACCCGACGCCCACGAGCAGCAGACCGGCGACGACCGCGACCAGCAGACGTCGACGTGTGGTCGCGCGGTGGGACTCGACGAGCTCGGCAAGCGACTCGTCGAGCCCGAGGTCGGTGCCACTGCCGGGCGGCGGACCGGGCGTGCGCGCCGCCGCGTAACCGCCTGCCGGCTGGCCCGCGTCTCCTGCGGTGTCTTCGATCGCACGCAGCGCGGCCAGTAGCTCGGACACGTTGGCGTACCGGTCGTGCCGGTGTCGCGCCATCGCCTTGCTCACCACGCGGTCGAGCGCGGGCGAGAGGTCGGGACGCAGCCTACGCAGCGGCGGCGGCGTGGTGGTGGCGATGCTGACGACCACACCTGCAAACGTCTCTCCGTCGAACGGCAAGCTACCGCTGAGCGCGTGATAGAGCACAACCCCGAAGGAGTAGATGTCTGCGCGCTGATCGACCTCGGACGTACCGGTGAGCTGCTCCATCGACATGTACAACGGCGTGCCGATGGACAGACCCGTCTGCGTGAGCCGCGGACTGCCTGCGGTCCGCTCGTCTAGCTTGCTGATCCCGAAGTCGAGCAGCTTGGCGATGCCCTCCGGGTGCTCCTCATCCTTCACGATGAAGATGTTCTCGGGCTTGATGTCACGGTGAATGATGCCTTTGTCGTGCGCGGCGGCGAGCCCTGCCAGCGCCCCGCTCAGCAACCGGATGACGCGCTGCGTAGTCAGCTTCTCTTTGGCGAGCAGGTCGGCGAACGTCTCGCCCTCCAGCAGCTCCATCACCATGAACAGAGAGCCCTGGTAGCTGTCGACGTCGAACACCTGCACGACGTTGGGATGATGCAACCGCGCCACCGAGCGGGCTTCGCGAATGAGTCGCTCCCGCGCGTCGCTGCTGGCACCCAGCTCGGGCCGTAGCCACTTGAGCGCAACCGCCTTGTCCATCAGGAGGTGACGCGCACGGTAGACCGCCCCCATGCCGCCTTCGCCGAGCAGGGATTCTAGTTGGTACTTGTCGGCAACGAGGGTGCCGGGAGAGGGGAGATACATGAGCGCTCGGACGTCCAAGCGCGCCCTCGGGCGCGCGAGCGAAATAAAGGTGTAGAAGAGTGGTGCGCCGTCCACGAGCACGCCACAAGCCACTATCGTTGTGTCCACCCCTTTCGTGCGTGGCGTCAACCTTACTTACGTATTAGACGCAGACTGATTTTCCCTGCCTGCGTTTGGAGCCGGTATGGCGCGTTCATTTTTGGTTCGTCTGCTCGCGGCACCGTGCGCTTTCCCGTTTCATTCGCGCGCCCAAGGCAGCGCCTGGACGACTGTCTTACTCGCTCGCTGCTTGGTCGCGTTGCTCGCCGTGAGCTTCCCTGCGGACGCTCACGCACAGGCGGGCGGCAAAAACGCAGCAAGCCCGTCCACTCCGGGTGCGCGCCCGGACGACGTGCGAGCCTCGACGCCCACCGCAAAAGACGCGCCTTCTCCTCCCGGCTACGACGCGGCGATCGACCAGGCATTGGCGGAGTTCGAGCGCGGCAACTTCGTCGATGCGCGCGAACACTTCCTCCGCGCTCACAAAATCTTACCCAACGCGCGCACGCTGCGTGCGCTCGGAAAGGCCGAGTTCGAGCTGAAGAGCTACGCCGACGCAGTCGCGCACTTGCAGCTGTCGCTCGACTCGCTGGTCCGTCCGCTGACCACCCAGCAGCGGCTCGAGATACAGGTGCTACTCGAGCGCGCCCATCGACACCTGGCACGCTACACGTTCATCACCGCGCCCGCCGACGCGCAGCTGACACTCGACGGCATCGCGCCGCCGCTCGACGCGCAACACTCGCTGTTGCTGAGCGAAGGCGCGTACCAGCTGGAAGTGCGAGCAGAAGGCTACGTGTCGCTGCGACGCGACCTCCAAGTCACCGGCGGCCTCGACGAACGTTTGTCGCTGGAGCTCACGGCTTTGGCGACAGAGCTACCTGCGCCGGTGCTTCCGGTCGAGGCCCAGCACTCCGAGGCACAACCGCTGCGCCGAAAGTGGTGGCTCTGGACGGGGATCGCTGCAGTCGTCGTTGCAGGCGCGGCCACTGCCGTGGTGCTCTCGATGCACAACTCAGAAGAAGCGCGCGCCAACGGCGGCTCGACAGGTGTCGTGCTCGACGTACGTAAACCGCAGCTGTTTAGCTACTGACGCGCAGCGAACACGAGGGAATGGCATGCATCGGCGACGAGTGAGTTGGCTCTGGTGGATGGCCACGTGGATCGCGGCCGGGCTATTCGCAGCCTGTCAGCCGACGGACCCCGCGACCGAAGTATTGGTCGTCGTGGAGAGCGATCTCGCGCTGGGCAGCGAGCTGAGCAAGCTTCACGTGGAGATGTTCGAAGGCAACGACGCCACGGCGCGCAAACACGACTTCAACCTCGCTGCCAAGCCAACGCGCGCCAACGAGTACAACCTCCCCCTCTCCTTCTCGCTCGTCCCCGCCGGAGCGGGCGCGCCCAAATTCCGCGTCGTGGTGACGGGACGTGCACGCGGCGCCGACAACGAGCTGACCGATGTCGTCGAGCGACGGGTGAGCGGGCAGTTCACGGCCAACATGCGCACCCGCCTCGATATTCGGCTCGAGCGCAGCTGTCTCGCCGTGCTCTGTCGTGAAGGCGGCACCGGCAAGACCTGTAGCGGCGGCGCCTGTGTGGTGGTCCGCACGGAGCCCTTGCCCACGGCCACCGAAGATGACTTCGGAGGCTTCACCGCGCACCCGGCGGGACTCGACGCCGGCAAACGCGACGCGCGCGTGCCGCCTCAAGCCGAGACCGGTCCGAGTCCGCAGTGTAAAGACGACAACGAGTGCGAGGCCAAGCTCAGCGTCGCCGAGCCGGCCGGCTGTGCCGTGGCCACCTGTAGCGCCGGTACGTGCGTATTCACGTCGGTGGACGCCGACGGAGACAACCACCGCAGCGCCAACTGCTCGCTCGGCAACTTGCCCATCGAGCGAGGGGACGACTGCGACGACTACGACTCGGCCCGCTTCCCCACGGCGTGGGACGGCCCCGTGGTCGAGGGGATGTTCGCTGACGCTTGCGACGGCCGCGACAACGACTGTGACGAGAAGGTCGACGAAGAGCGCCACGACGGCAAGAGCTGCATGTGTGACCCCGCGAGCGACGTCCAGGCGGACTGCTCGCTGCGTGCCGACGACACTCCTATCAGGTGGCCGGCGGGCACACCCGTCGGCGGCTGCCAGTACGGCAAGCGCAGCTGCAAAGACGGAGTCTGGGGCAAGTGCACGGGTGCCGTCGAACCCAAGGAAAAAGACAGCTGCCAGCCCGACGACGACTCGGACTGCGACGGCCAACGCAACGAAGACTGCGCGTGCGTAAACGGCGAGCAGCGGCCCTGCGGCAGCGACGTGGGCAGCTGCCAGACCGGCATGCAGACGTGCTCGGGTGCCAAGTGGTCTGCCACCTGCGTGGGCTCCGTCATGCCGGCCGCCGCCGACACCTGCGACATGGGCAACGACAACAACTGCAACGGCAAGGCCAACGAAGGCTGCACGTGCATCAATCAGACGACCAGCACCTGCGGAAAGACCGTCAGCTCCAAGGGCGTGTGCGCCAATCGTGCGGTCACCTGCAAAGAAGGAAAGTGGGACACCTCGGTGTGCACCATGGTCGACGTCGAGGTTTGCACCGACAACGGCCAAGACGAAGACTGCGACGGTCAGGTCAACGAGACCGCGAGCTGTCAGTGCACCAACGGCAAGACGCAGCTGTGTGGCCTCGCGATCTTGGGCACATTGGGCGCCTGCGCCGCGGGCCGCACCACGTGCGTGAATGGTCGCTGGGGCGGCTGCAATGTCGGCCCCCAGCTGCGCGACACCTGCTCGCCGCTGGGCGGCGACGAGAACTGCAACGGACGACAATGGGAAGGTTGTGAGTGCGTCGAGCGCACCAACGACGACTGCAACGTCGGCGACTGCACCGGCGGCACCAAGACCTGCCGCACCGGCGGGACGTGGGGCGAATGCAAGAATGCGGTCTGCCCGCAGCCCACAGGAGACGGCGGCGTGTAGTCACTCGCTGGCGGTGAAGCTGAACGGGTACGTGACCCGCACGTACCCGCCGCCCTCGGGAGCGGGAAACGACAGTCGGTGCACGGCAGCGGCAACGCAGTCGGAGACCGCACGATTGCCCAGCGTGCTCTCCGCGATGGCGGTCTGCTGCACCACGCCGGACGGCGCGATCAGGAAGCTGACGGCGAGTCTGCCCGAGAGCGACGGGTCGCGTGCGAGACCGCTCTCGTAACAATACCGAACCTCATTCAGACGACGCTGGATGGTGCGCCGGATGACCTCCTTGGACAACGAGCCGTGCACGTCGGCTTCGTGCTGCCGCAACACGGGCACGCGGGCTTCGCGTCGCGGAGCCGACCAGCCGTGTGCCCCCGGGGCGCCGCGCGCTCCGTCTCCGGTGTTGAGTGTACCCACGCCGACCGTGCCGCGTGCATCGCCACCGCCGCCCCGTCCGGTGCTGCGCATGCCGAGCCCTCCCGCTCCTTGGTTTTCGCCGATCGTGTTGCCGAACAGCGCTCCGAGCGCGCCCACCGGGTCGTAGCCGAGCGGCTTGTCGGCCGCGAAGGGCGAGCTTGGGCCGAGCGTGCTGCTGGCCGCAGCCAACACTCCGAGCACGCCAGCCTGCTGCGCCTCGTGTGCACTGACGGTGCGCGCGACCTCGCGCCGATCGTCTCGACCTTGCACTGCCATGCGGCGGTCGGTCTTGGCTGCTTTGTCGTCGCCCGCCTTACCTTCTTCACCCGCGTGTTTTTTGCTGGTCTCACCTTCGGCTCGCGCACCGTCTTGCGACGTCCACGGTAGGTCTGCTTCGTCACGCGTGACGGGTGTGGAGAGGTAACGCATGTACCGCGTGTCTTCGGACATCAGATCGAGCGACAACGACGACGCCTTGGGCGGCATCAGCATCATGCATCCCAGCGCCAACGCGTGCAGCGCAAACGAAGCGAACGTCCACGCGTGCGAGCGCGGGCTGAGTGTCTGCAGAAAGCCAGGAGACCCGTTCCAACGCGGAGCGACCACGGCGAAACGAAACACGAGCGGCCCCACGTGCACGAGTGTCTGCTCGCCCATCCGCAAGGTCTGCGTGGCCCCGGTCACGGGGAACACGTTGACGAGGTCGCCTTCCGCGCTGGCCAGCGTCATCCCGTCGGCTTTTGCATCGGCACACAGCCAAGCCGGCTGCACCACGAAGCCACGCTCGTGTGCCGCCAGCGCGTCTGTCCGCAGTCGATAGCGCACGAGCTCGCGCAGGTGCTCGCTCGCCAGTAGCTCGCCATCACCCCACCTTACTTCCACGTCGAGTGCGCACGTCGCCGTGCGCGCACCATGGGCAAACATGTTCGCCTCCTCGCCAGCATGAACGGGGATGCGCCTACGCCCGGCGGGTTGTCGCCATCACGGGTCGGCACATCGTTGCTGTCTCGTGCGTACCGACAGCGGCAGAGCGCGCAGGTTCCAGCGGACAAACGCAGGCGGACCAAGCCTCACCAGGCGCAGCGAGCGCAACGTGCAGAAACACGAGTTGGCCTTCGCAGGTGACGGGTGGCTTACAGACCAGCGTCCGCGCGGCTCTGTCCGTTTGGAAGAGCCGCCTCGAAGCGTTCGGTCGTTCAGCGCGGGAGCGAAGCGTCGAGACCCACGAGAGACGGCAGCGCGACCGAAGCGTCGAGACCCACCGGAGACGGCAGTGCGACCGCCGCGTCGGAGCCAGGGGCACCCGGCACCACGCCGGCATCGCTGGCGGCCTGAAAGGGCAGCATGGTGACGTCGATGCCCAGCTGCTTGGGCGCGTGCTCGAGATCGTTGGAGCTGTCTTTGGCGTCACAACCGAACAACGGTTTGTCGGAGCCCCCAAAGAACGACGCACGCAAGGTGACCGCGGACGGCTCGCGTGCGGTCCCGGCGTCGATGAGCGCCGTCGTGCCCGCCTGGCCGGGCGGCGGAAGGGGACTGGTCCAGCGGATGCTGAGGTCGAGCTCGAGCGAGCCCTCGCACTGATCTTCTTTGCACTCGACCTCGAATGCATTTTGTGAGGCCGTCTTGGTGCTGAGGCGGGTGCGCGCGTCGAGCGTGGAAGCTTGCTCGACGACCACATCGTCTGCAGACGGCAGGCGCACATCGCGCGAGACGCTGAACGGCCAGGTGCCGCGCGGCGTGCGGTACACGACCGTGGCCGCCGTCACCAGTCGGTTGGCCTGACCCGACACAAAAACAAAAGGTTGGCGCGCCTCGTCTTCGATATGCCACTCGGGAGGCGCCGAGGTGGCGACCAACGCGAGCAGGCTGCTCGCGAGCGCGACCTTGGCAAAGAGGCCGTGCAGCTTTCGTTTCATCGTTGGCTCTACATCACTTGCTCTGGTTGGCATTCCGCGTTCACCCTGAGACCGTGCGGCCCACACCTGCCGATGCCGTGTCGTCTCCGCTCGCGCTCGCTGCGTTGGTGCTGTTGTTCGTCAACGACCATGAGCTCAAGCAGCGCTGGCCCGGCTGGCTGACCGGCAAGTTATCCGATTTGGCGGGCCTGGTGTTGCTACCAATCGTGCTCCTGACCCTGCTCGAGCTCACGCGTCGGCGCGTCTCGTCGACGTCGTGGCAGGCGCGAGGTTGTTGTCTCGTCGCGGGAGCCGGATTCGTCCTGCTGGAGTGTTGGTCTCCAGCGTCGCTGCTCTTCCGTGCCACGCTCGGGGTACTGCAGTGGCCCCTACGCATGCTCCTGGCGGGTCACGCCGTGGAGCTCCGCTGGGTGGGCCACGTGCCCGATCGTGAAGATCTGCTGGCACTGCCCGCGTTGCTGTTGCCCTGGTGGTACGGCGCACGACGCGCTCGGCTCGCCCGGGACAACGCGCGCCGCGACGACGAAGCGCAGACGACCGCTGCTCAATGAGCCGGGTGCATGGTGCCGCTTCCGAGCGTGACGCCCGGCGGCGGGAGTGAGTCCTCGGGGACAAAGAAGTCGGGCAGCAGCGCGCGCGTGGGGTCGACCCGGTACTTGTCGAAGTCGCGCTCGCCTTCTTCGTACAGGAACGTGTCGTCGATCAAAAACTTGCCCGTGAAGCTGCGCGCGGGCTTGAGAAAGATGGCGTGCGCGGCATCGGCGATGATCTCGGGCGTGCGCGATCCGCGCATGGCCTCGTCTCCGCCGAGCGCGAACTTGACCGCCGCCGTGGCGATGGCCGTGCGCGGCCAGAGCGCGTTGAAGGCGACGCCGTCGCTGCGGAACTCTTCGGCCATGCCCAGCACGCACAGGCTCATCCCAAACTTGGCCATGGTGTACGCGACGTGGCCGGCAAACCAGCGCGGGTTCATGTCGAGCGGCGGGGACAGGTTGAGCACGTGTGCGTTGGCTGCGCGCTTGAGGTGCGGCACGCACGCCTTGGACACCAAGAACGTGCCGCGCGCGTTGACCTGGTTCATCAGGTCGTAGCGCTTGAGCTCGGTGTGGAGTGTGCCGGTGAGCTGGATCGCGGACGCGTTGTTGACGCAGATGTCGATGCCGCCGAAGTGCTGTGCCGTCTGCTCGACGGCCGAGAGCACGCTGGCCTCGTCGCGCACGTCGACCACCAACGGGAGCGCCTTGCCTCCCGCGGCCTCGACCTGCTGCGCGGCGTCGTAGATGGTGCCGGGCAGGTGTTTGTGGGGCTCGGCCGTCTTGGCGGCGATCGCGATGTTGGCGCCGTCACGCGCGGCGCGCAGGGCGATGGCGAGCCCGATGCCGCGGCTGGCACCGGTGATGAAGAGAGTTTTTCCGGCGAGGCTCATGCGCGCAGTCTCGTGCCGACGAGGCGCAGACGCAATCACGAACGGCCCGCAGCCAAGGCGCGCCCGTCAGGTCGGCGCGGCAGCTGCCTTGGCGCGCAGCGCCTTGAGCTCGTCGGCGTGATTGAGCCGCGATTGCCGGCGTAGGCCCGCTTCGTCGTAGCGCTGACGCTCGACGGCAGTCTCTGGCAAGAGCGGTGGCACGGGCCGCGGCTTGCCGTCGTCCATGGCCACGAACGTCAGGTACGCCGACAGGATGTGGCGACGCTCACCACCGCCGATCAGCTCGGCCTCGACTTTACAGCCGACCTCGAGCGAGGAGCCCCAGGCGCGGTTGACCGAGGCGTTGAAGATGAGCACGTCGCCGCGTCGCGCGGGCGAGATGAAGTGCACCGCATCGACGCCGACGGTGACGCACACGCCGCCGGCATGGCGATCGGCCACCACCACCGAGTAACGATCGATCAACGCCATGACCAGCCCACCGAACACGGTGTCGTTGGCGTTCAGGTCGTTGGGGAACACCATGTACACTTGCTCGCGCGCCGCGGAGTACGCGCCGGTGCGTCCTTCCAAACTCATTGCTCGACTCCTCCTGAGGGCTCGACGACACGCGAGCCGCACGGTGCCCGCACAGGCGGACCGAGGGACTCTATCACCCGAGCGACCAGCGACGTACCTCGCGCTCCAGGCGGCCTGTTTTCAAAACAAGCGGGCGCGCTTGGATAGCCACGCGATGGTGGCGACGATGGCGGCGACAGACAGCCAGAACACGAGGTAGCCGTACTGCCAGCGCAGCTCGGGCAGGTAGTCGAAGTTCATGCCGTAGACGCCGCACAAGAAGGTGAGCGGCAAAAAGATCACGTTGACCACCGTGAGGCGCTTCATCACCTGATTGGTGCGGTGCGAGACCAGTGACATGTACGAGTTGAGAGACTCGGAGAGGATGTCGCGGTCGACCAGCACGTCTTGCAGCACGCGCTCGACCGAGCCCACCACGTTGCCCAACAGGCGCTGCGTCGTCTCACTGAGGTACGGCGAGCGCCGCGTGGAGAGGTCGCTCAGCACGGCTCGCGCCGGCAGCACCAGCTTGCGAAAGTTGAGCAGGTCGGCGCTCAGCTCGGACACCCGCGAAAACACCTGGTCGTCGTCCACTTCGCCGCGCAGCTCGCGCTGTACCGCTTCGACCCGGTCTTCGAACTCCTGCTGCACGCGGCCGTAGTGCTCTACCAGCTGGTCCCACAGCTCGTAGACCAAGAAGCTCGGGCTGCGTGCGAAGCGCTCGAAGTCGTGGCGGTAGTTCTTGCGCGTGGCCTCGAGACAGCCGACCTGGCCGCGGTGTACGGAGAGCAAAAACCGCGCGCCCATCGCACAGTCGAGCCGCTCGGCGGAAAACTGTTGCTCGCCCAGCCTGCAGTCGCGCACGGCGAAGTGCAGGTAGCCGTCGTAGCGGGCGATCTTGGTCTCCGGGCCACGGGAGAGCGCCTCCTCGATCAGGTCTTGGCCGATCATCCCGAGCTCGCCGAGCAGCCGCGCCGCGCCCTCGGTGTGGCGAACGTCCACGTCGATCCAGACGAAGATGCCTCGCTCCATGGCCGCGCTCACCTCGGAGAGTGCGAGCTGATGCTCGCAGCGCGCCTCGAAGTCGAACCCCAGCACGCGCACGCCACACGCCTCGACGACGCTCGGGGGACGCGGAAAGAGCTCGCTGACGACCGGCGGCATGGCGCTCACCGACCGCATATTTTGCCTGTTTTCGCGGCTGCGCAACGTCGGACCGCGCGGACGAACGGCGGGCGAACGGCACACTTCGCACAGAAGTCGCAAGGGTTAACGAGAAGAGCGCAACGAGCGACCGAGGATCGCTGGGCGCACGCGCGTTGGTGGAGTAGATTGCCCGCCCGTGCCGAGCCAACCCCACTATCGTCAAGTCGTCGAAGCAGACATCCAACGCGCCATGGAGGCCCTCCGCAAGCCGGGCAAGGGCTACGTCGGGTGCAAAGAAGTCCTCGAGACCCTGGTCGCGCCCGGCGCGCGCCTCGGCGAGCTGCAGTCGCTGCCGCTCGGTGCGCTAGGCCACAGGCTGATGGCGCTGCGCTACTTCATCGCCAACGGCGCCACGTGGCTGCGGTTCTTTGCCTGGGAGCCCTCCCTGGCGCGCGCCGCCGGCGACGGCCCGGACAAGATCCGCGCACTCGCGGCGCGCATCGAGAGCACCGAGCGAGAGCTGCCAGCCGAAGACGAGCTTGCACGCGAGCTCGACGGTCAGACCCTGTTTGCGCTCGCCAGCACCCTCGACACCGCCAGCGAGTTCGGAGACGGCGCGCTGCGACTCTTGTGCGCCGTCGACCGTGTACCTGCACTCGCGGAGCGCCTGCGCGAGCGCCTGCGCGAAGAAGCGCCCGTGCTGCACCGCGAGGCCCCACGCGCGGCCGACCTGATCTACCTCGCCAGCCACGACCTGTCGCGCTTTCCGGCGACCACCGTGGGCGAGGCCGCGCTCCACTACGTCATCGTCGCCGACAAGGGCGAGATGGGCGTGCGTGCGGTGCGCGAGGCCATCGCACTCGGCAAGATCCCGGTCGTCCTGCACAGTGCGCAGGACGACGCCAACGCGCTGCAGGTGCGGCTCGCCAACAAGAACGGCGGCTTCGCCATCCCACTCGCCGGCAACTTTCGTGAGAGCTACGGAAACCCGGTGCAGATGGCGCGCAAGGTCCTCGACGCGTACAGCGCGCGCTTCGGCGAGCGCGCCGACGCCGAGCTCGCGCGCTCGGCGATCTACCCTGGCTACGGGCCGCTCGCGGAGAGCACCGTGGCCATCGAGCACTTTCGGCGCAGCGGCATCGTGTTCGTGGGGCCGATGCAAGACGTGGTGGAGCGCGCCGGCGACAAACGTAAGTTCCGGCTGCTGGCGCAGTCCATCGACGAACAGGCAGTGGTGCCGGGCATCGTCATCGACGACAACGACCCGGCGGCCATCGTCGCCGCCATCCGTGCGGGCTTTGCCGAGGGGCGCTTCCAGTTCCCCGGCCGGCTCAAGGCCGCCAACGGCGGTGGTGGGCGCGGGCAGATGGTGGTCCCGTCCGAGGCGAGCATCGAGACTGCCGTCACCAAGGTGCTCGGCGAGATCACGGCCAATGGCTGGGATCACGGCGTGATGTTCGAGCAAAACATCGCCGAGACGGTGCACCTCGAGGTGCAGGTGCTGCGCGATCGTTACGGCAACACGCGCCACTTCGGCATGCGCGACTGTAGCGAGCAGCGGGCCAGCCAAAAGATCCAAGAAGAGGCGCCGCCCGCCCTGATGCGCGCGTACCCGGGCCTCACCGAGCGCATCTGTGCGGTCGCGGTGCGCATCGCCGACGCGGTGGGCTACACGGGCGCGTGCACGGTCGAGCTGATGTTCAAGAACGGGCACTTCTTTTTGCTCGAGATGAACACGCGCATTCAGGTCGAGCACCCCGTCACCGAAGAGGCGCACCGCGTCCGTACGCCCACGGGCCTCGAGCCGCTCAACCTGGTGGCTTTGCAGCTGGCCATCGCCAACGGTGCCCCGCTGTCGTTTGCGCAAGAAGACATCGTGCACACGCACGTCGCGCGTGAATTCCGCATCAATGCGGAGTCGTGGCGCGCGGACGTCAAGGACTCCCGCGATGGCAAGCTGGGCCTGTTCGTGCCGAACGCGGGTTCGTTCGAGACCATTTCGCTGCCGAGCGCCGAGCAGGTGCGCTCGGGTCTGATCGGTCGCGGCGTCACGGGCATCACCGACCTGACGGTTCGTTTCGACTGTGGGTTCGAGGTAAAAGACAAGCTGGTGAACAAGGACCCGACGTTCGGCAAGCTGATCGTGGCGGTGGCGACCGACGAGGCGCACGCCGATCAGCGCTACGAGCTGCTTCGCCAAGCGTCTCTCGAGGTGCTGGACAGCATGTCGATCCAGGGTCAGGCCTTGATGCCCGATGGCAGCACGATCCGGGGCGCGCGCTTCCAGACCAACCTTGCGGATCACGTTCGCGTTCTGGAGTCGGAGTGCATGGTCGAGCACGCGCAGCGTGCCGTTCCTGGTCGTCATGTGAACTGGGTTGTTGAGTTGTTGCGTAAGGTCTAACTCTCCGTGCCCGCGCTCGGGCTCGGCCTCAGTATCGGGCTCGGGATCGGGCTCGGGATCGGCCTTGGGTAAGGTATCGGCCTTGGGTAAGGTCGCCGCGTAGTCCGGGGGCTGTCTCGACCCTGGCGCTCCGGGAGGGGGAGCACTCGGCGAAACGTGCCTTGGGGCCCCCATCCCATTCGCGGGTCGACGCGCTTCGCGCGATTTATTTTTTCCGCTCAGCAGAGAAACCGTAGGTT
>JBEGTL010000205.1:0-12684 GCA_041179425.1 Pseudomonadota bacterium
ATCCAGCGCGAGCGGTCATCGACGCGTCGCCGGTCGTCTTTCTCGTGGCGTGTCAGGTTGTGTTTGACCTGACCTTCTTTGGTGACTGCGCGCGGCGCAGCACGGAACGCGGTGAGCGTCTCCGCGCACTCGTAGTCGAACTTGGCCGCAAGCTGGGCCTCGAGCCAGCCAGCGTGGGGCCCAGCGGCCACGTTTAGCTTGCGTACGAGCGAGCCGGGCCCGGAGCTACGGCGCTCCTCGACCTCGCGCACGATCCGGAAGTAGACGAGCCGCTCTCCAATACTGCGGTCGTTGAGATAGGAGGCGACTGCGTTGTAGTGCTTGTCCTCGACGAGTAGCGACTGCGCGAAGCTGTGCAACACGCGCTCGATGGCCCCCTGCCACAGCGCCGCGTCTTTGCGCACTTCGAGTAGCTCACCCACGAACGGCAAGGCCTCTTCTTCGATGCCCAGCGCCTCGGTCAGCGCCGTGCGCACCGCGAGCATACGAGCGGGGATGTTCGAGCGCTGCCGCTCCATCGCGGCAACCTCTGCGAGTGCAGCGTGAAAGGCTAGCTCTTTGTCCCGACGCTGCTCCTTGAGAACGTCCTTTCGTTGCTCCAGCTCGACGTCGAGCTCTCGCGCAAGTAGCAAGCGGTCTCGCGCGGCCGCGACTCGCTCTGCAAACTGCGGCGGAGCCTCGGGCACGTCCCAGCCCAGGTCATGACATGCACTCACGAGGCGGTCTCGCTTGGTGATGCGCGACGGCCGTTCCTGCTCTGCCTGCTTGAGCTGCAGCTGGAGCTGTTCGATCACGCCGCCACCCAGGCCGTGCCTCTTGAGCTTCAGCTCAGAGAGCGAGTGGCCCTCGCGCTCGGCTAGCTCGCCCAGACGCTGCGCCTCCGCGGTCGCGCCTTCGAGCGCCACCGACACCTCACTGATGCGAGCAGCAAGCAGCTGATCGCGCTGCTGCTCTCGATAACCATCCACCGCGTACGAGAGCTCCGCGAGCACGCTCTTGTCTCGTGCGAGGCGCTCTCGCTGCTCGTACTCCTCACGCGCCGGCCTGAGTGTTTCAATCTGATGCTGGGCTGCGACCACCGCCTGGTGCGCGGCATTCAGCTCGCCGAATTCGCTGACCAGACGGTCTGCCACTACAAACGTCTGCGGCGCATCGAGCATGAAGTCGCGTAGGAAGACGTCGAGGTCGCCCAGGTTCTTGGCAGACTGCGTCTTGTGCAGCAAGCGCAGCGCCCGCTCGTTGTCGATCCCGAGCAGGCCGCGAAAGCGCTCTTGGTAGGGGCTGAACTCCTCTTTGACGAACGCATCGGGTAGCTCGCTGCGAAAACCGCGCACGTTGAAGTCGCGCTTGGCGAAGAACGAAAGCTCCTGGATGGCGAAATCGCGCTCCAGCACCAGATACAGCTTCTTCACGTCCGAGGCGGCCGCCGAGCTGCCTCGGATCCACAGCACCTGCGCCAGCACGACGACACGCCCGCGCCCATTGCGGTACGTCTCAGCGATCGCCGACCAGGTCGTTCCGGTGCGCAAGTACTGCTGGAGATACTCACCGTTGTCGCCCGTCTGCTGCGCCCAGGCGCCGCGCACGTAGGTGACCAAGTTGCGGTCCTTGCCTTGGCGCTCAGACTCTGCCGCCGCGACATTGAAGTCCACCCACTTGGGTGGGGTGAGCAGCGCCGCATGGGCGTCGAGCAGAGTGGACTTGCCGGAGCCCGACGGGCCCACGAACAAGTAGCCCGCATCTGGGACCGCGATGTCGATCACGCCGCTAAACGTGCCCCAGTTGAACGTTTGTAGACGCGTCAGCCGGAACTGCTCGCCGACCTCATCTTGCTCGTGCGCGATACCATGCCCTCTGACTGCGTCTTTGCGCGCGCTCTGCCCGATCATGGCTCTTCTCCCTCGCTCCAATCGGCGGCCCCTTGTTCTGGCTTGCCAGGTGGCGCGTCCCCCAAGTGCGCGTACGTGCGCGTCAGCGTCTGGATCTGCTCGGCCGGGAACACCAGCTTCAGCGCAGGCGAGACCTCGTAGCGCTCCTCTCCTCCGCGTAACCGCCGAACCAGGTTGAGCTGCCCTGCCCGTTCGATTGCACCGCTGGCTTGGCGCCCGAACTTGGCTTGATCGCCGTTGCCGTCGCGCTCGAACACGGCAAGGTGCTCGAGCATCTCTTCGCGGGAGACCACGGCGCGCTCTCCCCGCGCATCCGCGTGCGTGAGCTGCTGCCGCAGGAAGAGGACCAGAGCCGACTGGATGAAGGTGAGCGGCGCCTTGCGCAGGAGCACCGGCAGCTCGCTCTCGTCGTCCTCGACCTGCCGGGTGAACGCGACCTGCTGGTCGTGATCCACCACCAGATCGAGAAAGAGCTCGTGCAAGCGCGCACGCAAGACGGCTTCGTCGCGCAGGAGCACGGGCCAGAGCTTGCTCTGACGCTGCGCATCGAGCGTCGGCCCAAGCAGGAGCTGAACCAGCACTCGACGCGTCTCGATCGGAAGCGCCCCCAGGTCGCCCCCGAAGGTGGCCTCGCTTGCCCGCGGTGGCTGCTCGCCCGCGTGCGTGCGAGTGGATTCGTCAGTCAACAAGCTCATGGAGCCTCTCCTTCACGAAGTAGATCGCGCTCAGCTTCGCGGACCGCAGCGTGGCGTCCTTGCCCATCCAGCTCACGCGTTCGCGCTTCAAAGTCGCCTCACCATGCTTGATCCCGAGTGCGACGTAGCCCACCACGCTGGCGAGTCCTTGTTCTGCCGGGAAGCGCAGGAGCACCTGGCCGATGCTGGCTTGGGCCCGATGCTCGAGCACCGCGCGCACGTTTCGACGCAGCGTGCGGAAGTCGATCTCGGACTGCCTCACGAGCTCTCCGACCACGGCGAGGTCGAGCTCCGAGCGCACGGCGTCGTGCATCTGTGCATCGATGACGCGTTCTGCCGGATCGTAGAGCTGGGACTGCGAGATGGACCTGATGCGGCTGCTGGTCAGCGCGAGCTCGTAGCCGAGCTCCTGATTGGGTCGCAGTCGGCCGCGGGCAGCGAGTGCCGCCTGCATCGCCTGTTTGAGCAAGGAGTGAAGGCGCCGTTGCTCCAGAAACTCCCGACTCTGCACGAAGCTCTTCAGGCTCTTCGCGAAGCTCTGCAGGACCTCGTGCACGCTGCTGCCCTCGTCACTGAGCACGTGCGTGAGACCGAGCAAGAACCGGCGCTCTTTCTGGTCGAGCTGCCGTGCAAAAGGCCGCCTCATGACCGCATCGAGAGCGTCTTGGAAGAGTGCGAACTGCTCGCCGTCCGTGAGCAGTCGCCAGAAGGCAGCAAAGGTCTTGCCCGCTGGGCTTTCGCCGATGACGTCCACCCCCGCGAACAACGCTTCGAGCACCTCACCGCGACTTCCTTCGTGCTCCATCAAGCTGTGCCGCAGACCGCGATTGAGTTGGTCGAAGTCATCGCGCACGCGACGGAAGTCGCCGGTGAGCTCGTCCGCAAGCGCGATGATCTCGCGCGAACGCTCGAGCGCGCGCGGCTCGGGCAGGGTCGTGACGCCGCGCGTGCGCACGGTCTCGATCTCCTGGTCGATCCGCGCGCGCTCGGCCAGGAGCGCGGCGATGCGCGAGTCGGGATTGGGATCGGTCTCTTCGGCAAGCTTGACCAGCTGCTGCATCACCGACGAGAGCCGGCTCTCGGTGGCCAGCGTACGGCGCTTGAGTAGACTCGAGACGAAGCGGATCGCCGCCGCCGCATCCGAGCTCAGCTCGTACTGCTCCTCGCTGGCCCCTGCAGGCAAGCGTCGCGTGAGGAAGCCCTTGCTCAGCCAGTCCGCGGCGTACCCCTGCGCGGTCTGCGGGAGGTCTTCGCCCTCCATGCGCAGTTCCTCGAGTGCCCGGCCAAGTCGCTCGTAGAGAACCGATGCTGGGAGCGCCTTGTCGCTCTCCATCAGAAGCTCTTGCAGCAGCGCGATCACCGGAACGGCTTTCTCGCCGGCCAGCAGCCGCCAGAGCGGCTGATTGCGCAAGTTCTTCAGGGCGGCGACGGTTCGCAGAGGCCTCACGCTGGCTCCTCCTGGCGTGCCATTCGAGGCGGGGACCTCGCTGGCGACAACGATCTGGCAGACGACCTATACGTCTACTTTTTATATGCGTCTAGTATTTATTCGCGCTACCTTCTTGCTTCGATGAGGAGCCAAGGGGTCCCAAATAGCAAGGCAGAGCGCGCTGGCGGCTGGAGTCAGGAGCGTCGTCTCGAGTTCATCGACTTTCGGCTGCGCTGGGATGGCCAGCTCAACCGCGCCGACCTGACCGACTTCTTTGGCATCTCGGTGCCGCAGGCCTCCCTCGACATCGCGAAGTACCTCGAGCTGGCGCCTGGCAACCTCAGCTACGATCGAAGTGCTCGCGTCTACATCGCCGCAGTGCGCTTCCGCGCGATCTACCCGTCGAGCGGCCCAACCCAGTTCATGAATGAGCTACTCACCAGCGCGCGCGACGACGCGCAACGCGGAAGGCTCGCCTTCGGTCCCCCCGTCGCCGTCGTGCCCACCCCGACGCGGAGCCTGTCCCTGCCGGTCCTTGTCGCGCTGCAGCGGGCGATCCGTGAGCGGTCAGGGCTCAAGGTCGTCTACCAGTCACTCAGCCAGCCCGAGGCTGCCGCGCGCGTGCTCTCACCTCACGCCTTTGCGCACGATGGCTTCCGTTGGCACGTCCGCGCGTACTGCCACACGCGCGAGTCCTTCCGCGACTTCGTCGTCGCACGTTTCCTCGAGGTCCACGGGCCGTCGCCGGCCGGGCCGCCTGCCGACCAAGACGAACAGTGGAACACGGAAGTAAAACTCGTGTTGGTCCCACACCCCAAGCTCTCCAAGGCACACCGCAGAGCCATCGAGCTCGACTATGGGATGACCGACGGCCGAAGCGAGCTGCGCTGCCGAGCTGCGCTCGTCTTCTACGTGCTGCGACATCTGCGGCTCGACGACGAAACGTCGCGCGCGCCCGAGGCGCAACAAGTCGTGCTGAAGAACCGCGCCGAGGTCGCACGCACACTCACGTCTGGTGATCCGTTGCTGTCGCAGAGCGTCCGCGCAGGAGGAGCTGCAAGCAGAGGTTAGCCTCCTCGTACATGACCAGATGGCGCAGATCTGACGCGAGGTCGGCGCCGGCGCGCTCTTGACACCGTGACGATGACTCTGCTTAGCATCGCGCCATGCTGACTTGCCGCACTTGGCTCCCGGTGCTCGTGGGGCTTCTGCTCACGGGCTGCGTCGCGGACACGCCGACGCCGGACGGCGCGCCTCCGAGCAGTGCAAGACCGGACGACAACGCGGACGCCTCGACGCCGGGTCGCTCCTCTCCCCACGCCTCCGTCGATATTGTCATCCCGGTCGGCGGCGAGGGATTCGCTCCTGACAAGGTGGACGCGGGCACCTGGGAGCCGGCGACGTGCGGCGACGAAGCAGAGCGGCTCAGCGTCGTGGGCAGCTCCCCGCTGGGTCCCCTGCGTGTCACCAGCGTGGGTGTTCGCTACTGGTCGGGCTTCACCAGCGGCACCGGCTTGCGTTTGGAAGGCTTGCTCGGCGAGCAGACCATGGTGCTCACGGCCGAGGGCGCAACCGTGCCGACCGACGAGGGATTGAGACCCGAGCTGCCTCCGGGTCACTATCGTCCCGGCAACAACTGGGACGACCTCTACGTCACGCTGCTGACGCGTGAGTCGTCCGTATCTCTGCATGATGCCGAGCTGACGATCGAGCAGCACGACAGCGTCTCGCCACTACAGCGCGGCTCACTCATCGCGCTTCGGGGGACCTTGAGGGTCTTCGAGCCCGGGTGGTCACTCGATCTACCGTTCGCCATCACGAGCGTCTGCGAGACCAATTTCGAAGGCGGTCTTCCCTGAGGCGACCACGACCGTTGTTCGTGATGACGGCTTCTGAAGCGTAGGCCGAGCTTGCACGGGACATTGTCATACGGTACGTATGACAGATGAGCAGCCGCCTCAACGTTCGGGTCGACGACGAGCTTGCGCGCAAGGTGGAGGCGCTCTCGCGGGCGACCGGCAAGAGTGCCAGCTCAATCATCAAGGCCGCACTAGAGGCCTACATCGAGAGTGCACGCGTAAGTGAAGAGGTCCGTCCCAGGCTAGCTCTCGAGCGGTCCGGATTCATCGGTTGCGCCCATGGTGATCCCGACCTCTCCCAGAGTTACAAGGAGTCGCTCTTCGACTCCTTGAGCTCCAAGACGTGATCATCGCGGACACTGGTTTTTGGTTGGCGCTCGCCAATGCAAAAGACCGTTTCCACACGGCCGCAGTGCAGGCTCTCGACCGTGCACGGGAGCCACTCATCTGCACCTGGCCGGTCATGACAGAAACCTGCCATTTGCTGGCGACTCGACTGAGCGTGGATGCTGAGCTGGCCTTCGTTCGAAGCGCGAGTGCGGGCGCTTTCAAGATCTTCGACCTCGAGCTACGGCACCTCGAGCGTATCCACGTCCTGATGGGCAAGTATCGCGACCTGCCCATGGACTTGGCCGACGGCTCGCTCGTGGTTCTGGCCGAGGAACTCGGTAGCGGGCGCATCCTGTCTACCGACCAGCGAGACTTTCGCGCCTATCGTTGGAAGACGCGCAAGCCGTTCCGCAATCTCCTTGTGCTCTGAGAAGCGCGGAGTGTGATCCCTCACGTCGAGTATCGCGAAACCGCGACCTTGACTGCCCGCTTCGCGTCGGTTGGCGGCGAAGCCAGATCGCTCGTTCTTCCAGCGTGAGACCGTCGAGAGCCTCGACTGCGCTCGGGGTGATCGGCTCGCACTTGTGTGAGCTCATGTGGTAGCCATGAGCGCGTCGAACAACAGCGAGCGGGGCGATACTTGCAGCGTCCGGTGACCTTCGAGATCGGCGACTATCGCCTCGACCCGTCGATTCCCGAGCTTCGACGAGGCCGTGAAGTGGTGGCGCTGGGGCTACCGACGCTGTTGGTGCTCGCGCACCTGGTACGCGCGCGTGATCGGACGGTGAGCGGCGCAGAGCTGCTTGCAGGTGCGCGTGTTGAGCGTGCGCATCCTGATCGAGGGGGCCCCTGACCTCGTAGAGGCGCGGCTCGAGAGCTGCAATCGGCTTCTGAAGCTGTCGAACGAAGCGAACCTCCCGGCGACCAAGGTGGAGGCGCTGGTTGCGCGCGCGCTGACCTATGTCTCGTTGAGCCAGGCGGAACGCGCCGAGCAAGACTTCCGGCAGGCCAAGCGGATTGCGCTGGAGGTCGGTGACGCGGGCACGCTGGGCCAGGCCGCGATCCACGACGTGTTCCGTGCGTTTTGGGACGGCCGACTGCACGATGCCGAGCAGCTGGCCTGCGCGCAGGTTGCAGCGGATCGCGATCCGGTGCGCGCCCGGCTCACCTTGCTCGGGCGACTGTTCGGCGTGCACTATGTGCGACACGGCGAGACGCAGGGTCGCGTGACGACCGTGACCCTGGTCGAAGGCGCCTTCCCGAATGCCGCGAGCACGGGCTGCTTCGTAGCCGCCGAGCAAGCTCACGCCGGCAACCTCGCCGCTGCGCGGTCACGCTTCGACGCGCTCGCTGCGGACGACTTCGCCGCGATCCCTTTCGGACCCGGTTGGCTGGTCGATCTGGCGACGCTCGCGCTCGTTCCCCATCTCGCCGACGATGCAGAACGTGCTGCCCTGATCTATGCGCGCTTGACCCCCTATGCCGAGCGCAGTCTCGTGTACGCGCTGGAGGCGCTGCCGGGCGCCCCGGTGTCATGCATGCTCGGGATGCTCGCCATCGCGATCGGCGATCTGCGCACGGCACAGCGCTGGTTCGAGCAAGCGGTCGCGAGCTGTCAGCGCCAGAACGTGCCGCTACTCAGCCACGTCGTGCACAGCGAGTACGCGTCGCTGCTGCTGCGTCGAGGATCCACGGCCGACCTGCGTCGCGCGCGCGCGATTAAAAACGATCTTCGCGCCTTCGCGGAGGCACATGGTGTCGGCCTGCTGACCGTGCGCGCGGAGAACATCGAGCGGGCACTGCTCGGCCGCCTCAGCCCGGCCAGCTCCCTTCGCCGCTTGCACGCGGACGGCTAAGCCCTGCCCTGCTGAGGACACGTCAGCGCTGCAGCTTGTGCACCTCGGTCTTGCCGCTGCCGGTGTTGCTCCTGAACACCGCCGCCACGTCGAGGTTCGGCATCAGCAGAAAGTCGCCGCTGGGATCGGTTTCGCCGAGCACCGTACCGGTCTGCGTCGTGAACACGGTGTTGAGCCGGTCGTAACCCATGACGTGTACCTCCGTGGAGTGGGTACCCGTTCCGGACCGGAGGAACGCGTACAGATCGCGCGAGATGGGGTCGAGCGCGAAGGTCGCGTTGCCGGAGGGTAGCGGCAACTGGGAGTGCTGCACGAACTGCTGATAGTTGTAGGACTTGCCCAACGCGAGGAGCTGCATGAAGCCGCCAAAGCCGACCTTGTTGATCGCGATCACGTCGTTGTTTCCCGCGAGCTCGAATTCCCAGTTGTCGTCTGTCTCTCTCAACGCGGTGCCCGTCTGCAGCAAGAAGCTCTTGTACCCGCTGCGGGCGGTGAGCACGTGGACCTCGGTGGTTCCCGTGCCCGTGCCGTTCTTTGCGATCGCGTACAGGTCGCGGTTTTTGGCCACGAGGAAATCCCAAGCGCTGAGCCCAGCACTCCAAACACGCCCACCGTCACCATCCACCATGAGCGCAGGCGTGCCAAGGTGGTCGCACACGATCGACAGCACATCGCCGCCGCAAAGCCGCGCCATCGGCGCAAAGTTCTCCGGCTCGAACAGCCAGGTGATCGGCCTCTCAACAGACCCGCGAGCCGGCGGGCCCTGTGCCAGGAGCTCCGCGAGCTCGGCATCACGCTTCTTCGAGACCGCGTCGACCGTCGCCCAGGGCGCGCCGCCCGCGTCACCCAGGCTGATGAGGTCGCCCTCGACCCACTCGTGCAGCGGCACGTTGCCGTCCCAGACCCAGCGCGTGGTCTGCCCGCGGTAGGTCTTGCTGATGCGCCTTCCGAGCGCGTCGTAGGCAAACGTGACCACGCTGCCGTCAGGTCGGGTGACCTTGCTGAGCATGCCGGCCGCGTTCCACGCGTAGCGCCACACGCGCCGGTCTGACTCGCGCTTCTCGACCAGGTTGCCCTCGGGGTCGTAAGCGTAGCGAGTCTCGCCGTGCGGAGTGTACGAGACCAGCAGCTACTGAAGCGCGTGCCTGGCCGGTCGATGCGCAGCACGCGACCAGCCGCGTCGCGTCGATACTTGCGCATCAGGCCGTCGAAGCCGTGCTCCTCATCGACCTGTCCGGTCGGACCGAGCACGAAGCGATAGACGGCGCCGTGCTCGTTGACGATGCTCGTCAGCTGCTCTTCCGTGTCGTACAGAAAACTCACGGATGTGCCGGCTTCGCTGCGCGAGGCGAGTCTGTTCATGCCTCGATACACGAAGCGCACGTCGTGCAGACGATCTCGGGCGTGCACGACGTTGCCCTCACCGTCGTAGGCGAACTCGCGCACGTCGCCGTCCGGCTCGTGTATGCGGACCACGCGTCCGAGGACGTCTAGAACGCGCAGCCGCACGCTGCCCTCGGCGTCCTTGGTACCGATCAGGCGCCCAAGCGCGTCGTACCTCAAATGCGTGAGGCCGCCGTCCGCGTTCGCGACCAAGTCGAGATCTCCAGTCTGACCATAGCTGAGCGTCGTGCGCGCACCGGCAGGGCCGACGACGCCGACGAGCCAGGTGCCTTGGTACTCGTACTTCGTGATACGCCCGAGTGGATCGGTCTTGTTGACCAGGCGGCCCTTGTCATCGCGCGTCCAGGTCCACTTTCCGCTCAGCACATCGATGGCCGACACCAGGAGATCGTTGTCGTCGTAGGTCATGACCATGGTCGCCCGATCCGGTCCGACCGACATCGTAAGGTTGCCCCGATCGTCGTAGGCGTACTCTGTCTTCTGGCCGAGTTCGTCGACGTTCTCGAGCACACAGTAGCCGTCGCCGTACTTCGCGCTCCGCGTGTTGCCGAACGCGTCGATGGTGCGCCGCACCATGGACCCGTCGTGCTCGTACTGGGTCTTGTGACCAAGCGAGTTCTCGACCGTCGTGAGCTTGCGGTCGACGTCATACGTCAGCGTGTGATCGTAGATGCCGTCGTCGCCCCAGGTGCGCACGCAACGGGCGTGATGATCACGTCCATCGTACTCGAAATAGAAAGACAAACCGTTGCGGTTGGTCTCCTGGGCAAGCAAGTGGCGCTTGTACGAGAAGCGCTGCGGCTGATCGAGCGCGTCGCGCACTTCGCACAGGTTGCCGCGCCCATCGTAGAAGTAGCGCACATACACGATGCGCTCGGTGCTCGCGTTTGGGTCGGGGCCGATGAGCTCAGAGATGCGACTGGAGTCTGGCCCATAGACCAGGTCCCAGGTGCGTCCGCCGGCGTCCACGATCTGACGAAGCCGAGCCCGGTCGTCGTAACGAAAGCGGACCGTGTGCCCACTTCGGTCTTCGACCGCAACCAGCGGAAGCTTGTCGAGACCACGTACGTGCGCGAAGAGGTGGGTGATGCCGGAGGCGGCACTGCAGAGTCTGTAACCGCCACGATCGTGATAGAGCGTGAGCCGTTCATCGCGGTTGAAGTGCCAGTCGTTCGGCTTGAGCGCGGGAAACAGCGCCATCCGACCGTCTCCGAGGCGAATGCCGACAACCTCTTCGTCCTCGACGAGCGCCATGTCGAAGCTCGCGTGCCAGCCATGGCCCAACGGCCCTTCGTAGGTGGACGTGCTGTACCAGACCCGCTCGAGCTTGAACGGCAGAGGGCCTCGCAGCTCGAGGTCGACGAAGTCAGTGAACAGCTTGCCACTCGCCACGTCGACCGGGTGGCCCGTGACGGTGCAGATGGCTCGACTCACGGCGTTGCGTGGTGCGCCAGCCTTGTTGAGCTTGAGCCTGTCGAAGACCTTGTCGGCCATCTGGTTGAGGTAGCGGCTCGCACCCAGAGCCTTCCGGTCGAGCAGGTGGGCGAGTTGTCGGCCCGCGCCCCGCGGAGCTCGCCACGACACCGTGGCACAAGCCAGAGCGGCCGATGTACATGCCAGGGCCGCATGACGACGTGTTCACGATTGCAAACCGGCTCAACGCTGCAGTCGGGCCCGAAGGCTACCAGCGGATCAGCGAGCGTGAGTTCGACGACGACGACAGCTTCGGAGACGTATCCTCGCAGGATCACGAACCCCTCATCCACTCGCCGCTCGAATGCATCGTGGAGCGTGATGGCATTGCGCTGCGCATCCTCATCTATCGTTCCCCGAGCGATCGCCAGTGGTACCTGGAGGTCAAAGACCACCTCGGCGGGTCCACGGTGTTCGATGAAGACTATCTCACGGATCAGGAAGCTCTCGACGCCGCGTTAGCCGCGATCGCCGAGGACGGCATCGAAAGTTTCGTGGCGGGCGCCTTTCCAGACGCGTCGTCATCAGGGACGTGATGCGCGCTGACTCGGTCGCTCGAGACAGAGTCGCCTGGATACTTACTCGAGCTGCTCAGGGCGTGAAGAAGTAGCGAGTCGTGTGGAAGAAGACCGGCGCAGCAAAACACAACGAGTCGATGCGGTCCATCATGCCGCCGTGTCCTTCGATCATGGTGCCCCAGTCTTTGACGCCTCGGTCGCGCTTGATGGCGCTCATGGTGAGCCCTCCCAAAAAGCCGAGAATGCACACCAGAAATGCCATCGCGGCGGCTTGGAGTGGTGAAAAAGGCGTCGCCCAGTAGAGCGCGGCACCCACCCCGGTCGCGCTCGCGATACCGCCGATCAGTCCCTCCACGGTCTTGTTGGGGCTGATCCGCGGCGCGATGCGATGTTTGCCCAGCAGCTTGCCCCACACGTACTGGAAGACATCACTCAACTGCGACACGCAAACCAGGAAAAAGAGCAGCCTGGCTGCGCCCGTGAAGCCCGGGATCTCGAGCGTGAGGAGCGCCGGGGCATAGCTGACACCGTACACACAAGCCATCAGCCCCCATTGGACCTTCGCAGTCCGCGCGAGGAAGTCCTGGTAGTCGTCCGCGAGCGCCGCTACCAACGGCACGAACAGAAAGCCAAACACGGGCATGAAGATGCTGAACATGCCGTACCACTTGATGGCCACGAAGTAGTACTGCAGCGGGAGCAGCAGAAAAAACGCACCGAACAGCGCAAGGTGATCGCTGCGTCGCGTCTGCGTAAGAGTCAGAAACTCACGCAGCGCAAAGAAGGACGTCAGCGCGAACAATCCGAGGCTGAGCCAATTACCGCCCACCATGGCGAGCCCGAAGATCAAACACATCACCCACCACGAGCGAATGCGCGCGTTCAGGTTGGCAACGGTGTTGCGACCCCCTTCGCTCCTGACGGTGAGGCCGAGCAGCGCGCCAATGCCAGACGCGATCACGAGCAAGCCGAGCAGACAGGTGAGCAGTTTGATGGTGATGGGATCCATGGGTCATGTCCTCCGCAGGAGAAGCACGGCCTCTCGCGCGCGGCCGAGAAAGTCGGCTCCTCCGCCAAATCTGTGGGTGAGAAACCGGGAAGGTCTCAGTAGACGGAGCGCCTGTCACGGCTCGCGCAGCGTGAGATCGAGTGGCCGTCTCCCGGCGCGAGCCGCGCCAGGCTGAGGTTGGGGACTCGAAGGCATCCGGGAGCGGGCATGATAGAGGACGGT
>JBEGTL010000206.1:0-12673 GCA_041179425.1 Pseudomonadota bacterium
GCTCGCGCCGGGAGACGGCCACTCGATCTCACGCTGCGCGAGCCGTGACAGGCGCTCCGTCTACTGAAACCTTCCCCGTTTCTCACCCACAGATTTGGCGGAGGAGCCAAAAAGTTCAGGTTCTGGCGAACACTCAGGTCGCCGTAGAGCGAGAACTTCTGCGCCATGTAGCCGAGCCGGCCACGTGCTTCGGCCGCCTCGCGACGAAGGTCGAACCCAGCGACGCGTCCCTCGCCGGAGGTAGGCTTGAGCAGGCCACACAACATCTTGAAGGTGGTGGACTTGCCTGCGCCGTTGGGTCCGAGCAGCCCAAAGATCTCACCGCGCCCGATGCTGAAGTCGATGTCTTGTGCGGCCGTAAAATCGCCAAAACGTTTGGTCAGGCCGCGCGCCTCGATCAGCGGCTGGGTGCTCTCGGGCAGCTTGGGCCAGCGCTCGGCCAGGCGCGACGTGCCGCCCTTGCCTCCGCCGAGGATGTCGACGAACGCGTCTTCGAAACGTGGTGCCGTGTGCTCCACGACGTGAGGCGCGCCCTCGCGCTCGGCTGCGTGCTGCACCTGTGCGACGCCCGCATCGCCTCGCTCGCGCGTGACGATACGCAGCGCCTCGCCCTGGATCACACCATCGACGATGCCGGGCTGGTCGAGCACTTGCGCGAGCAGCTGGCGCGGTCGCTCGGCGACCCCACGGAGCTTGAAGACACGACCATCGACCTTGGCCGTCAGGTCGCGCGGCACTCCGTCGAACAACAGCTTGCCCGCGTTGAGCAACAGAACACGATCGCACTGCTCGGCCTCGTCGAGGTATGCGGTGGACCAGAGCACACCGATGCCCTCTTGGGTCAGGTCGGTGACCATCTTCCACAGCTCGCGCCGCGAGATGGGGTCGACACCCACGCCCGGCTCGTCGAGCAGGAGCAGCTTGGGCTTACGTAGCAACGCACAGGCGAGGCCTAGCTTCTGCTTCATGCCGCCCGAGAGCTTGCCGGCGAGGCGCGTCTGAAAACGTGCGAGGTCCGTGAAGGCGAGGAGCTGACCAAAGACCTGCGCGCGCTCGCCGCTCGGTAGGGCGCGCAGGTCGGCGTAGAGGTCGAGGTTCTCGCGAACGGTAAGGTCCTCGTACAGACCAAACCGCTGCGGCATGTAGCCGATCGACGCCTGCACCGCGGCACCTTGTTTTTGTGCGTCGAAGCCGAGCACGTGGAGGCTCCCCGAGTCCGGCGCGAGCAGACCCGTCATCATCCGGATCAAGGTGGTCTTGCCGGCGCCATCGGGACCGACGAGGCCTGTGATCTCTCCGGCGCGTACGCTGCCCTCGATGCCGTCGAGGGCGGGCTCGCCGCTCCCAAAACGTTTGGTCACCGACGACAGCTCGACCAGGACGTTGCCCATGGCTCAGCCCTCCTCGACGATGGGAAGACGCACGGTGACGGGCATGTCTTGGCGAAGGCCCTGGTCGGCGTCTTCGACGATCACACGCATGCGGTACACCAGGTCGGTGCGCAGCTCGGGCGTCTCTACCGACTTGGGCGTGAACTCGGCCACCGGAGAGATGAACCCGATGCGGCCCTTGTAGGCCTTGCCGGGCTTGGTGTCGCTGAAGACCGAGACCTCCATGCCCGGAGACACCCGCCCGAGCAGCGGCTCGGCGACGTAGGCGCGGACCCAGACCGGCTTGAGCAGCGACAACACGAACACGATGTCGCTCGGCCCGACGATGGCGCCCGGCTCACGTACACGCGACAAGATCACACCGTCAGAAGGTGCGGACAACACGCTGTCGGCGAGCGAGGTCTGTGCGGCGGAGAGGCTGGCCTCGGCCGCGGCGAGCCCCGCCTTGGCTTCGGCAATGTCTTCGCGACGCGCGCCCTCGCGAGTCAGCTGCAGTGCCTTGTTGGTGGACTCGAGGCGCGCGGTCGCCATCGCGAACGACGCCGCTGCGTGCTCGCGCTGCACCTCGGCGCTCGCGCCCTCGCGCACCAGCAGCTGTTGCCGGGCCAAGTCTTGTCGCGCACGCTCGAGATCGGCAGTCACCTCGCTGACGCGCGCCTTGGCTTGTTCGATCTCGGCGGGGCGCGAGCCAGCTTGAAACCTGGCCAGCAGCGCGGTGCGTCGGGCGACCTCGGCCTCGGCGCCGCGCACCGTGTCTTGGAACGAGCGAGCGTCGAGCTCGGCCAGCTTGGTGCCGGCCGTCACCGACTCACCCTCTTCGAACTTCATCTGGGCGATGCGCCCGGCGACACGAAAGCCGAGCTCGACCTGACGGATGTCGACGTTGCCGTACAGCGTGACGTGCGGGTCTTTGGCCTTGGCGATGCCCAGCTTGATGGACAAGTCGGAGCAACCTGCGGTGTAGATGCCCGCCACGATCAACACGACGACTGGAATCACGACGCGCTTGTTCATGATCTCTCCCCTGCCACCAACGACGACACCAAGTTGACGATCAACATGTCGACTGCCGCCTGCTCGTCTTCTCCGATGGCGGTCCAAGACAGCTGCCGCATCAACGTGGCGCGTGCCGCGCGCAGCACGATGAGCTGCCCCATGGTGGACATGGCGCGCAGGCGGATCTGCTCGCTGTTCGGGTCCTTGCCCAGCGCGCAGCCGAGCAACGTGCGCACCAGCTCGAGCATCGGCGAGAGGATGCGCTCGTACAGCTGGTCGAACGCCGCGGTGGGCTCCATCTGCTCGCGGATGATGTAGCGGGCCCAGGGCGCGGACTCGTCGTGCAAAAAGACGTGCGCCATGGTCGTCATCAGCATGCCCAAGAACTTTCTCGCTTGGTCGGGCTCGAGCTTTTTTGCGCGGGAGCTGGCCGCCTTTTGCAGACTCTCGCGAATGGTCGCGGCCACCGGCATCACGCGGTCTTGGACGCGCTCGGCGATGTGCGCCGCCACCGCGACGTAGAGCCCCTCTTTGCTGCCGAAGTAATAAGGGATGGACTGCAGGTTGGCGCCCGCGGCCTCGGTCAGCATGCGTGTGGACGCCGCCTCGAAGCCGTGACGACCAAACACGTCGATCGCGGCCAACAAGAGACGCTGCTTGGTGTCTTCAGCCCGGTCGTCGCGTGGGGACGCAGCCGCTCGGCGCTTGGCTGTCTTCATGCCGGAGATATAAATCAATCGATTGATACTGTCAATCAACTGATTGAAACGAGCCGTGGCGATGACCACGCCGACGCTGCCAACCACCCTGAACGACGCACGAATGGGGGTGGAGCTGATTTGCGCCCGGAGGTCTCTCGGCGGAAGTTCTCACGATGAAGAGCCGAGTTCTTTTGATCGCATGCGTGCTGGCAAGCGCCGTCGGCTGCGACGACAACCCGTCCAACGCCACCCACATCTCCAACGTCTCGACCGGCGATGCCGGGGCCGATGCCGCTTCGCAGCCGGTCGCGCAGACGCCGCAAGACGCCGGCATCGACGCCGGACAAGGGTTCGGCATCGACGCGGGTAGCGATGCCGGCGGGAGCGTGGGCACCGGCACGATCGTCGACGGCGGCAGCACGCTCAGCACCGATGCGAGCAGCACGGCGGTAGACGCGGGCAGCACGCCGGCGAGCGATGCGAGTGTGGTCAACGACGCAACGATCGTGTCTGCACCTGACGCCGGCCAAGACATGTGCCCACCCTCGCTCGCGTTGCACGAAGCCGTCACCGAGGAGCAAGTGGAGCGCGAGCTCGGGCCCGTGGGCGGGGGCACCCTGACGAGCGGCACCTATTATCTGACGAAGCGCGAGCTGGTGATCAATCCCGCCGCGGACGAGAGCGCAAAACAAGAGTGCCGCGAACGGTCACTCGCCACGTCGCAAAGTACACTCCAGATCGAGGCAGCGGGGCCTCTCGCCGGCAGCATCCTCGTGCGCTCCAAGCGCCTCGACGACGACGGCAAGACGCGCGACTACGTCAGCCGCAATCGTTACACCATCGAGGGCGACCTCATCCCCATCGTCGGTGAAGGGTTTGCTTGCGTCACGCACAGCGAAGCACTCCCCGACGGCGGCGTGGCGCAAGAGGTCGAGCGCCCGCCAACCGACACGGAGGACGACCCCGTCTGGTTCAACGCGACGGACAACAGCCTCACGTTGATCTCGATCTGGACCGGAACCAGTGACCTACCGAGTTGCTGGTACGTAGACACCTTGGAGAAGTAGCGCGTCAGGGCACGCTGGCGTCGGGCGGGAGCACCACCACGCCGACCGGGAACTTCACGTCGATCTCGACGCTGGCGTCGTCGGCGGGCGGCGTGTCGGTGGCGGCATCCATCTCCGGGACGGTGCCGTTGCCGGGTGGGAAGATGATCACGCCGAGCAGCGTGGTGATGTCGACGTCGTCGGCGGTGTCGACCACTTCGCCGGCACCGCCGGTGTCGATGGTGGTGCTGCCGCTTGCGTCGGGCGTCGCCGCGTCTTTGCGCGGCGACGAGACTGTGACCCCGCCGTCGTGGCTCGCCACGTTGGCGTCAGGCTTGGTGGCCAAGGGGTCGTCCGAACAGCCGGGCAGCACGCTGTACGCGGACGCGACCGTCAGCAGCCACGAAGCCTTGCGAGTCTTGCGCTTGGTCATGCCCCGGTCTTCGCACGAGAAGCAGCCGTCGTGAAGCCCGTAGCGCGAACTCCAGCCGTAGTCTGACGAGAACGTTACATCGGGTAACCCTCACAGAACAGATCGTCCGCCCCTACCAAGGTGGGCGAATTTTACTTCCTGCGCGCAGCTTTTCTGCGCTGCGCCGCCCGCTCCGCTTGCCGGTCCCGAGCGCGTCATGCGATGCATTTTTGGCTCGCAGGCACGAAGAGGGAGATGGCTATGTTGGCTTCTAGGACGCTGTTTCGGTACTTGGTCTTGAGTGCTCTCGGAGCGAGCTTGTGTTCGTGCGAACAGACGCCCGCCACGAAGGGTGACAAGTCGCCGTCCGGCGCGAGTGACGACGACGACAAGAGCGACGACCGCGACGATGATGGCAAGAGCGACGACGGCGACGGTACGACGCCGGCACGCGATGCTGGCAAAGCGCCTGGCGCTGACGCGTCCAAGCCGACCGGCAACGGCAAGGTCGACGCAGGCACACCGTCCGACTCGGGAACCAAGCCGAGCGCGGACGCCGGCCGTGGGGACACGACGCCCACGCCCACGGTCGACGCAGGCAAGGTCCCGGTCGAAGAGCCGGCCGTCGCCTGCAATCCAGCCGACAAAAAGCCGGACCCCAAGAACTTCGCGCCCGCGGACATCAACCGCTACAAGGGCATGACGCTGGCGACTCCGACTGGACCTTACGGTGCCGTCATCGAGACCGACCCGGCCATGCCCGAGTACACCATTTACCGTCCGATGAAGTTGGGTGAGATCAAACACCCGGTGATCGTCTGGGCCAACGGTGGCTGTTCTAAAGACGGCACGTACTTCAGCAAGTGGCTGCTCGAGCTGGTCTCGCACGGCTTCGTGGCAGTCTCTGACGGCACACCCAATGGCAGCGGCTCGCGCAGCATCGGAAACAACGGTGCGCCGCAGATCAAAGCGCTCGACTGGATCATCGCCGAGAACGAGCGGCCGTGCAGTCAGTACTACCACAAGCTCGACGTCACCAAGACCGCCGCCTCCGGCCAGTCTTGTGGAGGCTTGATGTCGCTCGGCGCGTCGGGCGACAAGCGGCTCAGCACGGTCGTCATCTTCAACAGCGGGATGTTCGAGACCGACCAGAAGATCTACGGCGGTCTGCACGCGCCGATGGCCTACTTCATCGGCGGCATGGACGACATCGCGTACCCGCAGGCCGAGACCGACGTCAAAGCCATCAGCACGGTCCTGCTGTTCTACGGCAACCTCGACGTCGGCCACTTCGCCACCTGGGCCGAGGACAACGCGGGTGAGTTCGGCCGCGTCGGTGTGAACTGGTTCAAGTGGCGCTTGCTGGGTGATGTTACGGCCGAGAAGGAGTTCTCGGGCGCCGACTGCGCGCTCTGCAAGGCACCCTCCAAGTGGAAGGTGCAGAAAAAGATGATGGACTGACGCCGCGTCCGCCTGACCCGTTTGCCTCGTGTTGGCGCCGTGATACCTCCTGTGGCCTCGCCGTGTTTGCACGGCTGTCTACAGGCGAGGAAAAACTGCGCAGAGGCACCGATGATGGGCGTGGATGAAGTGTGGGCCGAGCGGCGCCTACTCGTCGGTCGCGGGGTTTTCCTCCTGGTCTTCGGGAGCCTCTCCGCCGCCTGTGTGAGCTCGGGAGCGCAGACGGTCGCGACGCACGAGCCGGTGACGATGGGACGGCGGCTGCCGGTCTATCCGATGACCGCTGCGGCGGCGCACGAGTCGAGTGCCGACGCGGGGGCACAACCGGCACCTGCGCCGCAGATCGCCGTGGCGAGCGCCGCCAGCCCGACGACCACGGCCGCCGCCATCGCCTTGCCGCAGGTGATCGAAGCTTCGGTGCTCAACGATCCGCGCATCCGCGCTGCCTTCGCCGAGGTGCTGCGCGCGCGCGCCGAGCTGCTCCGCCAGTCCGTGTTCGACAACCCCAACCTGACCCTCAGTCAGACCCTCAACCCGTTTGCCGGGCACTCCTTTACGCCTTCCCGGCAGGGCGGACCTCCCCAGCTCGACGTCGGGCTCAACTACTCCCTCGAGCGCCTCTTGTTCGGGCAGCGGCGCGCCGGCATGGAGGCGGCAGACCGCAGCTTGTTGGCCGAGCTCGCCGCCTACAGCAACGTCGCGCGCGAGCGCGTGTTCGAGGCGATCGGTGCCTACGTCGACGTGCTCGAGTCACGCGAGCTGTCGCTGTTGGCCAGCCAGCAGGTCGAGCAGCTGGAGCGGCTCGAGTCGATCACCTCGCGCCGCGTGACCCTGGGCAGCGTCGGTCAGGTCGAGCTCAACCGCGTTCACATCGCCGTCATCAACGGTCGGCGGCGCGCCCTCTCGTCACGCGTCGAGCACGACAATGCGCTCACACGGCTGCGCGCACGCCTGGGTCCAAGCTACGCGCGGTCCACCATCGCAGTCTCCGAGCCGCTCGACCTCACGCCGCGCGAGCCGCCGCCGTTCGAGCCGCTGCTCTCGCGCGCGCTCGCGCTACGCCCCGACTTGATCGAACAAGACCGGCGCCTGGTCGCAGCGCGGGCCGAGCACGAACACCAACGCCGCCTGGCGCTCCCCAAGCTGAGCGTGGGCGTGGGCTACACGCGACAGTTTCAAGAGGACGCCGTCGGGTACCCCAACGCCAGCTCGTGGGGCGCTTCGCTGCAGACCTCGCTGCCCGCCTTCGACCGCAACCAAGGGGGCGTCGCGGCCGCCCAGGCCGACATCTTCGAGGCGGAGGCCACCCTCGCCGCACTGCGGCTCGAGGTCGCGTCAGACCTGGAGCAGGCGCTGCGCTCGCTGTCTGCTGCCGAAGAGATCTTGGCCAGCTTCGACGCCGACGCGATGCGCTCGGCCGAGAGCGCGCGCAACACCATCGAAGAGGCGTACGGCCTAGGCGGTCGTTCCCTGCTCGAGCTACTCGATGCCCAGCAGGTCTACCGCGAGGTCTACCGCGAGCACGTGTTTGCGAGGTCCGAGTACATGCGTGCCATCCATCGGCTGAACACGATCGTCGGCGAAGAGGTGTTCAAGTGAGCGACCCCGTGTTGCCAGAAGAGAGCAGCAGCGCACCCGAGCGACGTTCGTGGGGAGAGCTGTTCAGCTGGGTGATCACACTCGTGGTGCTGCTGGGCCTCAGCCTGGTGCTGTACGCCTTGCCCCACCCCGAGCTGCCCGCCGGGCGCGAAGATCCGCACCACGGCGCGGTGTCCCTCACCGAAGCGCACACCATCCGCGTGACGGCGAACACGCCCTTTGCAAAGCGCCTCAAGCCGGTGGAGGCCAAGGCAGTCGAGACCGAGCAGCCGATCGTGGAGGTGACAGGCAGCGTGCTGGCCGCCATCCCGTTCGGCTCACCCACCAACGCCGCGTGGGAGTTCGCCACGCCCGAGCTGATCAGCACCTACTCCGAGTGGCTGCAGTCCGACGCCGACGTCGCGTTCTACCAGCGCCAGCTCGGCAACACGCGCAGCCTCACGCAGAAACGACTCGAGACGCAGGGCGCAGTGGTGGAGCGTCTGTCGCGCCTGGTCGAGGTGGGCTCCGACTCGCCTCGCGATCTCGCGCAAGAGCGCGCCAACCTGATGGAAGGCAAGCTCGAAGCAGACCGTCAGTCGCACACCGCGCAGGCCGACCTCAACTCCAGCATTCGGCGTCAGGCGGCCCTCACACGTCAGCTCGAGCAGGCAGGCCTCGAGCCTGACTTGTTGCGCGAGCTGGTGCCGGGCCGCGTGCTGATCGTGGCCGAGGTACCCGAGAGCCGCATGAGTGGGCTCAAAGAACAGCAACGTTGCTCGGTGCGCTTGTACGCTGCGCCCGACCCTCCGCTAGTGGGCCACGTCGCGCGCATCTTACCCACGCTGAGTACGGCCCAGCGCACGCTGCGTCTGTTGGTGTTGCTCGACACTCCGAGCGATGCCGCGCGCCCGGGCATGTTTGCCGACGTGGGAATCGGCACCGAGGCACGCCGCGCGGTGATGGTGCCGCAGCTCTCCATCGTGCACGTCGGCCGCGAAGACTACGTGCTGAGCGCCGAGGGCGCCGACACCTGGCGCGTGACGCCGGTGGTGCTCGGCGCCTCCCAGGGCAAACAAGTGGAGGTCGTGAAGAACCTGCAAGCTGGGGCGACCGTGCTCGCGGACGGGGTCGTGCTGCTCAAGCCTGTGATCGCCTCCGTGCTGCAAGCCGAGAGCACGCTGTGATTCCCAAGCTGATTCGCCTCGCGCTGCGCTACCGAGCGCACGTGTTCGTGATCGTAGCGCTCTCGTTGTGCGCCGGGGTGTGGGCGACCGTCCATCAAAAGGTCGAAGCGTACCCAGACATCTCTGGCCAGATGGTGCAGGTGCTCACCACCTTTCCGGGTCGCGCGCCCGAAGAGGTCGAGCGTCAGGTCACCATCCCCATCGAGATTGGCCTGCGCAACGTGCCGCGCGTGGAGACCATCCGTTCGCGCACCATCTTTGGTCTGAGTGTCGTGCAGCTCAGCTTCGAAGAGGGCACCGAGGGCTACTGGGCAAGGCAACGTGTACAAGAGCAGCTGGCCGCCGTCACCCTGCCGCCAGCCGCGCAGCCCGAGCTCGGTCCGCTGGCCACCGCGTACGGCGAGATTTACCGCTACGAGCTGACCACCGACGGCACGCTCGACCTTACCGATCTGCGCACCCTCAACGACTGGCTGGTGATCCCGCGCCTCTTGCGCGCGCCGGGCGTCGCCGAGGTGGCCAACTTTGGTGGCTACGCCAAGGAGTTCGCGGTGCTGTTCACGCCCGCCGACTTGCGTCGCTACGACGTGTCGGTGGCCGACGTGGTGGAGGCGATCCAGAGCAACAACTCCACGGCCGGTGGCAGCGTGGTGCGCCGCGGCAGCATGTCGTACGTGGTGCGTGCGGGCGGCGCGCTGCAGACCATCGCCGACCTGGAGTCGGTGTTCATCAAGAACGTGGCCGGCACCCCGATCTACGTGCGTGACGTGGGCTCGGTCAACGTCGACCACCGCGTGCCCTCGGGCATCTTTGCGCGCAACGATAGCCTCGCAGGCGTAGAGGGCATCGTGCTCATGCGCCGGGGCGAGAACCCGTCTGCCGTGCTGCACGGCATCGAGGCCGCCATCGCCGAGCTCAACGACGGCGAGCTACCCGAGGGCGTCAGTGTGGCGCCGTTCTACGATCGTAGCTTCTTGGTGGACAGCACGCTGTACACGGTGAGCCACAGCGTGCTGCTCGGCATCACGCTGGTGGTGCTGGTGCTGCTTGCGTTTTTGGGTCGTCCGGCGATGGCACTCTTGGTGGCGGGCACCATCCCGTTCGCGTTGTTGTTCGCGATCATGATGATGTACCTGACCAACATCCCGATTGGTCTGCTCTCCATCGGCGCCATCGACTTTGGCATCATCGTCGACGGCGCGGTGATCATGGCGGAGAACATCGCACGCCGCATCGGCTCGCTGCCCAAAGACGCCACCCCACGCGACGTGGGTCAGGCCATTCAGCAGGCTGCATTCGAAGTGCAGAGTCCGCTCTTTCTTTCCATGTTTTTGATCATCGCGGCCTACCTGCCGCTGCTCACCTTGCAGCGTATCGAGGGCCTGTTGTTTCGGCCCATGGCGCTGACCATGATCTTTGCGTTGGTGGGTGCGCTGCTGTTTGCGCTGTTCGTGGTGCCCGCGGCGTCGTCGCTGCTCTTCGCGCACGGCTACAAAGAGTGGCACAACCCGGTCGTCGAGCGCTTCGCGCCGGCCTACGAGCGGTTGGTCACGCGTTGCGTACGGCACCGCAAACAGACCGCGTTTGCCACCGCCGCCATCGTCGCCCTGAGTGTGTTGGTAGTCGTGCCGCGGCTCGGCACCGAGTTCTTGCCGCACATGGACGAGGGCGTGGTGTGGGTGCGCGCCAACTTCCCGGAGGGCACCTCGCTCGAGCAGAGCGCGGCCTACGGACGGCGGCTGGTGACGCTCGCGCGCGAGACGGGCGACATCGCGTTCGCGAGCATGCAGGCCGGCCGCAACGACAGCGGCACCGATCCGTTCCCGCCCAGTCGCGTGGAGATGATGGTCGGCCCCAAGCCGCACGACCGCTGGAAACGGTTCCACAACAAACAAGAGATGGTCGACGCACTCGGCGCACGTTTCCGCGCCGAGTTCCCCACCACGCGCTTCAACTTCACGCAGCCCATCATCGACAGCGTGACCGAAGACACCAATGGCACGTCCGCCAACCTCGCCATCGAGCTGAGCGGCGAAGACCCCGCCGTGCTGCAGAAGTTTGCGCTCCAGGCCAAGGAACTGCTGTCTGGCATCCCCGGCGCGCGCGACGTCAACATCGAGCAAGAGGGGCCGCAGCCGCAGATCGTGATCGAGCCCGACCGCGCCCTGTGCGCCCGCTACAACGTGCGCATCGAAGACGTGCGCGAGATGATCGACGTCGCACTCGGCGGCTCCCCGCTCGGCGAGCTGTACGAGCTCGATCGACGTTTCCCCATCACCGCGCGCTTTCGCCGCGAGGTCACCAACTCGCCCACGGCCATCGGCCGCCTGCCCGTCTACACCGCCGACGACATCGCAGTGCCGCTGGCCCAGGTCGCGCACATCCAGGTGATCGACGGGCAGACCATGATCGCGCGCGAGAACGGTCGACGCCGGCTCACCGTGCGCACCGACATCGTGGGCCGCGATCAGGGCAGCTTCGTCGCCGAGGCGCAGCAAAAGTTTGCCGCCCAAATCAAGGTGCCTCCGCACTACCGCGTGGGCTGGCTCGGCATGTTCCAAAACCTGGCCCGCGCCAAAAATCACTTCGCGTTGCTCATCCCGATCACCATCGCGGCCATCTTTTTTGTGCTGCTCGGCGCCTTCCGCTCGGTGCGGACCGCGTTCTTTCTGCTGCTGCCCATTCCGTTTGCGTTCGTGGGCGCGACCGCGGCGCTGTACGCGCGCGGTATGCACTTCAACGTCTCCACCGGCGTGGGCCTCGCGACCGTGTTTGCGGTCGCGCTGATCGACAGCGTGCTGCTGGTGCGGGCCATCGAGGCGCGCCGCGAAGAGGGCATGGACCTCGACTTGGCCATCGTCAAAGGGCGCGCCTCGCTGCTGCGCCCCGCGTTGATGACCTCGCTCGCCGCCATCATCGGCTTGATCCCCGCCTCGATTGCGAGTGGCCTCGGCTCCGACGCGCAGCGTCCACTCGCCACCGTGATCATCTGGGGCCTCAGTGGGTCCACCATCCTCATGCAGTTCGCAGCGCCGGCCATCTATCGGCTGATGTTCGCGCACACACGTCTGCCCCTGCCGCTACCCGCCATCACCAGCGACTGAGCCTGCTCAGCTGGCGCCTACGCGCCTCGGGAGTAGCCCCGTAGCGGGGACTCAAGGCGCGCTCAAGAAGTCCGTGGTGAGCGCCGACAGCGCGCGCACGCCGACGAGCAGAGCAGACTCGTCGAGGGTGAAGTTGGGGCTGTGGTTGGGCGCCGCCTTGGTGGGGTCTTCGCCGCCCTTCGTCGCACCCACGAAGAAGAACAAGCCCGGTACCTCCTTGGCCATGAACGAGAAGTCTTCGGCACCCCCTGAAAGCGGCGCCAAGGTCACGTCGTCCTTGGCCGCCCAGCGCAGCGACGGCAGCGAGCGCTCGGTGAGCTTGGGGTCGTTCACGGTCTGGTCGTACTTCTCGATGATGGTGACCTCGGCCTTGGCGCCGGCCGAGGTTGCGATGTTCTCGGCGGTTCGCCGCACACGTTGCTGCGTGGCGCTGCGCACCGCATCGTCGTACGCACGGATGGTGCCCTCCATGTCGACGAAGTCGGGGATGATGTTGTAACGAACGCCCCCGTGAATGGTGCCCAGGCTGATCACGGTTGGCGCGGCCGACAGATCGGTCTGACGACTGACGATGGTCTGCAGACCCAGGATGACCTGCGCGCTCACCACGATGGGGTCGATCCCGTTCCACGGCTGTCCCGCGTGCGTCTGTTTGCCGACGATGTGCATACGCAGATCGTCCGAGCTCGCCATGGCTGGACCTGGACGGTAGCTGATGCGGCCTGCCGGCAGCCCCGCCCACAGGTGCAGGCCAAACACCACGTTGGGTCGCGGATTTTGCATCGCGCCCTCTGCGA
>JBEGTL010000207.1:0-12643 GCA_041179425.1 Pseudomonadota bacterium
GCTCGTCAGGCAGCTGCCAGGACCCTGGAGCGCTGGGCCGCGCCCAGAGCCTGCCTCCTGCAATGCTCCTCGTCACGCACGCGTGCCGAAAGCACACCGAGATCGAGTTCTGCTCGAGGTCCCAGTCCCAGATGCCTACCCCGGCCCCGGCCGTAGCGACCTGAAGGCGGCGGGAGAGCCGCTCAAGGTCGAGGCGTGCTCGCTTCAACTCCGTGACGTCCTGGAGGGTGCCGGCCAAGCCTACAACCGCGCCCGCGGCTCCGGCGCGTACTTCGCCTCGAGCCACTGCCCAGCGTCGCTCGCCGTCTCGGGCCACGAGCTCCAACTCCAGCTCGTATGGAGCTCCCGTCTCGAGCGCGCACCTGACGGCTTCGCTGAGCCGCTGCCAACTCTCGGGCATATACAGTCGCTCTTGCGCGGGGAACTGCGGAACTCCCGCTTGCTCATCAACATTCACAATACGAAACAGCTGCTCAGACCAGAGCACTACCCCAGTTGCGGGGTCGAACTCCCAACTGCCCACCTTGGAGATTTGTTGCGCGGTTCGCAGCTGCTGGTCGGCTTCGCTGAGCTCGACGTTCTTCCTGTGCAGCTCGTGGCTACGCGCAGCGACCTCGGCCTCGAGCATCGCGCGTTCCGTGACGTCGCGAAGCACCGAAGTGAAGACCTGTTTGCCGCGCACTCGCGTCTGAGAGATCGAAGCTTCGATAGGGAATTCGCTTCCGTCGGTGCGCAACCCGAGCAGTCTACCGGGCGAGTGCATGGCACGTGGCGCACCGGCGGACTGGCCAAATGCCCTCAAATGGGATGCGTGAGCCGCGCGGAAGCGCGCCGGGATGAAGGTCTCCAGCGGCTTTCCGATCGCATCTGTTGCGGCGCAAGCAAACATCTTCTCTGCTGCCCGGTTGAACTGGACGACGCGCTGATTGGTATCGACGCTGACCATCGCGTCGGGCGCTGAGTCGACCATGGCGCGAAAGGCAGAGTTGCTGTCGGCGTAGCTCCGCAAGGCCTGTCGGTGTTCGAGTGCGCTGACGACGCCTTCGGCGAGGAGCTCGAGGAGCTCGCGCTGGGTATTGTCGAGCACGCGCGGAACGCGATCGATCACGCACAGAGTTCCCACGTGTGCGCCGTCACTGAGCCGCAACGTCGCACCGGCGTAGAAACGAATGTTCGGTTCGTCAGTCACGAGCGGGTTGGTGGCGAAGCGCGTATCGAGAGATGCGTCGGCGACCTCGAGGATGCCGCGCTCTGCAATCGTACGAGCGCAGAAGGCGAACTCGCGCGGCGTCTCTGTCACTCCAGCCAATCCGATGTTTGCCTTGAACCACTGCCTGTCTCGGTCGATTAGACTGATCAACGAGATCGGCACGCCGCAAATGAGTGCTGCTGCCCTGACGACTCGGTCAAACTCGAGCTCGGCCGGGGAATCGAGTACGTCGAGCTCGAGCAGCGAGCGAAGCCGCCCGGGTTCGTCTCCGAAGCTTGTCCCAGCACTCAACTCTCACCTCGGCGAATCAGTCGCGAGTGTCCCTCAGGGGCCGTCGAGTCGGCAAACAATCTCGGCCAGCTCTTCCGGCAGCACGGCGCAGCCTCGCACTGCGGTGGGCGGCGAGTCCTCAAACTGGGAGTGCCGACTCGCCGCTGCCTTGCCGCCTGAGCGCTTGGATCTCGATGGGTGCGGTACCATGGACAACATGACGCTGCCGCGATCGCAAGCCGACCTTTCTGGAAGACCCGCCCACGACGCGAGCGAGGGGGATCTGGCTGTGCGCGAGGGTGCCGCGCCTGTCGGTGCTGGAGACTTCTATCGCGCCATCGCCGAAGCGGTTCCCCACTTGGTCTGGACATGTCTGCCCGATGGGCGATGCGACTATCTGGGACCGCAGTGGGTCGCATACACGGGGATCCCCGAGGCGCCACAACTTGGATACAAATGGACGGAGCAGCTGCACCCCGATGATCGCGACGCCACGGCGGAGGCCTGGAACCGAGCGGCCCTCAGCGAGATTGTCTTCGACACGCAGTTTCGCATCCGCCGTCATGATGGGGTGTATCGCTGGTTCCGCACGCGCGCGGTACCGCAATGGGACACGTCGGGCCGCCTAGTGCGCTGGTACGGCACCAACACAGACACGCAACAAGAGCGCGAAGCGGAGGAGACCCTGCGCTCCTTGGCGCACGACCTTGACGCGCGCGTCGAGGCACGGACCGAACAGCTACGTGTCCTGAACCTCGAACTGGGCCGTATGTCTCGCCGACTCAGCCTTGCGACATCGGGCGCTGGTTGTGGCATTTGGGAGTGGAACCTCCAAACCAATGCGTTGCACTGGGATGAGCAGATGTTCCGGCTTTATCGCCAGAATCTGGAACACTTTGCGGGGGCGTACGAGGCCTGGCAGGCGGCGCTTCATCCCGCCGATCGCGAGCGTGCCGAGCGCGAGATCGGCGCAGCGGCAACGGGGACCGGGGTTTTCGATACAACCTTCCGCGTGTGCTGGCCCGACGGGACGGTGCGCTTCATCCGGGCCCACGCGGTTGTGGACCACGACGAGCAGGGACGCCCGCTGTCGATGCTGGGGACCAACTGGGATGTGACCAAAGAGGCCGAGGCCGAACGCGCGCTCGAGGCTCGAACCACGCTGCTCCATGAGTTCGTCGCTCACGCTCCGGCAGCCATCGCCATGCTGGACCGCAACATGTGCTACCTGCAGGCGAGCGAGCGCTGGTTCACCGACTACAAGCTTGTCGGCCAGCAGCTTGTCGGCCGTTGTCACTACGATGTGTTTCCAGACGTCCCGGACCGCTGGAAGCAAGTCCATCAAAGTGTGCTGGCCGGCGCCATCGAGAGCTGCGAGGAGGACCCGTTTCCGCGCCAAGATGGCAGCGTTGATTGGCTGCAATGGGAGGTCCGCCCCTGGCACACCGAAGCCGGCGAGATCGGTGGAGTCATCTTCTTTACGCAGGTCATTACCGCCCGCAAACGCATGGAGCTGATGCTGCTCTCGCAGAAAGCGGAGCTCGAGCGCAGCAACGGTGAGCTAGAGCAGTTCGCTTACGTGGCCTCGCACGACTTGCAGGAGCCGCTGCGTGCGATCGGCGGCTGCGCGCAGATCCTCGCCGCCGCGTACAAGGGCAAGCTCGATCCGTCGGCCGATGAGTTGATCGGTCACATCACCGACGGCGTGGACCGCATGAACACGCTGATACGCGATCTGCTCGCCCTCTCGCGTGTCACTGTTCATGCGGCCAAGCCCGAGCTCGTCGACACCGCGGTCGCATTTGCCGCGGCGACGGCCAACCTGACGGCGGCGATTCGTGAGAGCGGCGCCGTGCTGCACGTCGGACCGCTGCCCCAAGTGCTTGGAGATCAGCGTCAACTCACGCAGCTGTTTCAAAATCTTCTAGGCAACGCACTCAAGTACAGCGGGAACCGTCAGCCCGAGCTGCACATCGCGTGCGAACAGAGAATGACGGAATGTGAATTTTCGATTCGAGACAACGGCATCGGGATCGAACCGCAGTACTTCGAGCGCATCTTCGGGATCTTTCAGCGCCTACACACGCGCAAGGACTATCCGGGTACCGGGATCGGGCTGGCGATTTGCCAAAAGATTGTGCAGCGCCATGGCGGTCGAATCTGGGTGGAGTCCACTCCCAGCCACGGCAGCATCTTCCGCTTTATCTTGCCGCGTGGTTCGCGCACGCTGGTCGGAGGGGCTCCATGACCCCCGACTTCGTCATGCGCTTCACGCGCGCTCCACGGCGAGCAGCATCGCGCAAACCAAGGCCGCGAGCTCACGGCACCGCCACACATAACACTCAGATGCGCGAAGTCCCGAAGTCCGGAGGCGAGCGGTGCAGCCGCGCGGAGCCGGAGCCTGCGACGGGCAGCTTCGCCGCGAGCGAACCCACCGGCGGCCGGGGAGGGGGCAAGCCACGATGACGGTGGTCAGACCGGGCTGGACTATCTATGGACCGATGCGACTACCGGGGCGCATCTGGCGTGGGGGCGCAATATTCTCTGCTATAGGGCCGGTAACTTTGTTCGGAGGTACAATGCTTTGGAGAACTGGCGCACTGGTAGTCGCAATTGGATCGCTCGTTGTGGCGTGCGGTGAGGACGACAAGGTCGCCAGCACCGGCGAGACAGCGTTGGCGACACCCGATGCGGGCGCACCGACATGGTACGGACACATTCAACCGATCCTTCACGAGAAGTGCAGCGCTTGTCATCGCCCTGACGCGATCGCGCCGTTCTCCATGCTCGACTACGAGAGTGCCAAGCCGTTCGCCAAGGTGATCGTGCAGGCCGTCGAGCAGGGGCGTATGCCGCCGTTTTTCGCTCGCGAAACGCCGGAGTGCACGCCCAAACATCCGTTCGACAACGACCCGCGTCTGAGCCCGGCGCAGCTGGCGCAGCTCAAGGCGTGGGCCGCCGCGGATGCACCCATGGGCGACAAGCTGACTGCGGCTCCCGTCAAAGAGCCCCCGCCGGTCGACATCGGTCGTGCGGACGTGGTCATGGGTCTGCCCGAGCCGATCGTCGTCAAAGACGACGGAAAGGGCGACCTGCACACCTGTCTGATCGTCGACCCCAAGATCGCAAAAGATGGCTACGTCATCAGCCGTCAGGTCACGTCGGGCAACAACAAGGTGCTCCACCACGTCACCACGTACATCGTTGCGCCCGCGCGTACCGATGGCACGGCCATCACACGCGACCAGATGAACGAGGCCTTCATGAAGGAGAAGGGCGTGGTCGTGGGGCAGCGCTACAACTGCTTTGGCGGTCCCACGCTCGACGGCACCGGGCTCGACTACGACCTGCTCGGCTCGTGGGCACCCGGCGGAGGTCCCGTCACCAGTCCGCCCGACAGCGGCCAGCCGGTCAAGGCAGGCTCGGTGGTGGTGCTCGACATGCACTACCATCCCATCCCGTCCGGGCCCGAGACCGACAGCAAGACCACCTACGCGCTGCAGTTTGCAGACTCCATCCCCAAGCTGATCGCCACGCCGATCTTCATGGGCTATGCCGACGCAGCATCACCCGTGCACAGCGACACGCCGTTCGGCGTGGCCGACCTGGTGCAGCAGCCCGGTGAGGCACAGCCCGAGTTCCTCATCCCGCCCGGCGCAAAGAACCACATCGAGCAGTGGACCTTCAAGTGGAAGCTCCCGCAGAGCCCGCTCAAGATCTACTTCGCCTCCTCACACATGCACTACGCAGGCGTCGACCTGATGGTGCAGCTGCTCAACGGCACGCCGCAACCTGGCGAAGACCCGGTAGAGTGCCTCGAGCGCACGCCGGCCTGGGACTTCAACTGGCAGCTCGGCTCCACCTGGGCCGTGCCCTACGACGGGCTGCCCACGTTGAACGACGGAGACACCATCAAGGTGACCTGCGTCTACAACAACTCGCGCGACAACCGGGCGATCGCCAAGGCGCTCGACCAGCAGGGCATGACCGAGCCCGTTGCCATCCGCGTGGGTGAAGACACGCTCGACGAGATGTGCCTGTCGCTGATGGGCATCTCGTATCCCAACTCGGCGTACTACAACCAGAGCGGCGCCACGCCGTAAGCTGATCGAGCTCGCGCTTGCTGCGGGCTCGACCGGCTGGCCCTGGTCAAAGCACCGGGACCACCGTGCACTGGACCTTCACCGACACGTGCGAGCCGGCCACCTTGGGCAGCTTGCCGCACGCGTCGCCCTGCAACGTGAGCGTCAGCTTGTCGTCGCTCAAGATCCAGCCGTTGGGGTCGCCGTAGTTGAGCTGCTCGCCGCCGACCTTCACCAAGACGTACGAAGGGTCGTTTGGCGCTGCAGACAGGGTGAAGTCACAGCTGACCGCCTTGCCGGCGATGGCGGTGAACGCCTCGACGAGCTCTACCTCGTTTTCGATCTCGTGGTGCTCGGTGTCGCCCGTGTCGCCGGCGACGGCCATCGCGTCGAGCGACATCTTGAGCTGAGCGTTGTCGTTGGCGTCGTAGCCGAGGACAAACGTCTTGATGCCGTCCTTGGCCATCGACTTGATCGCAGCCACCGACGCCTCGAACGCCATCTGATCGAAGTCGGCAGGACCGCCGCCGCCAAACAGTCCGTTGCGGTCGTCGTCGCTGCAGTTGGGCGCACCGTCGGTGACCAGCACGATGTACGGAGCGCCCAGTGCACCCATGTCTGCCGGGGGCTTGCGCGTCTTCAAGACCTTGTGCGCCGCTTCGAGCGTGCTCGCCGTCGGCGTGGTGCCCACGAGCTGATAGTTCTGGAGCATGGTCGCGATCGGCGCTGCGTTGTCGATGTCGATGGGAACATCGAGCGTACCTGCCGCGCAGCCTCGTCCGCCGCCCTCCATCGCGGCGCCTCCACCGGGAAAGGCCATCAATCCAAAACGGATCTGAGATTGCAGCTTTGCCGTGACGTTGGTGAGTCCGCTGACTGACGGATCCCAGCGATTGACCATGTCGGTCTTCATGCTGGAGGAGCGATCGAGCACGATCAGGACGTCCGGCGCCACGCTGCCTGTGCTGATGTCGATCGACTCGCACACCTCAGGCCCATCGGTCACCGTCGGTTTGATGGGCTTGGAGGGTGCGCTGTTGTCGTCGTCGTCATCGTCGTCATCGTCGTCATCGGCGGCGGCGCGTGCGTCGCGGCCTGCATCACGACCGGCGTCGCGGACGCTTGGCTGGGTGCTGCCGGCGTCTCGTCTGGTGATCGGGTCTTCGTCCCGCGAGTGGACGGAACCGGTCTCGCCACCACAAGCTGGGAACGTAGCCATCAGGGTCGCGAGCAGTAGACCGCGCTTCATAGTGTCTCTCCGTGCGCGCGACCCGAGCGTGGTCGCGACTCCTGCCCGCTTATCACGGAGTACCGCGCGACTGGCAGTGACAACGACCGCGGATCTGCAGGCCACATCCTGATTTTTGTGCGGGTCATAAAGCGCGACACGAAGAGCTAACCAACGAGCTCAACTCCGTCCGATCGCTCATCCGGTGGACATCGTCGTCACAAACGGTCCCACAATGATACGGCCTCGGTTGCGTGCGCATCCGCGTGGTGCCTGCGACGTGGGGAGCACGGGCGACGCCGCACAACTCGCAAATCGGGCTCGTTTTTCGCTGTTTTGTGCCACCGACCTGACCAGTTTCGGTGACACTGTCATATTATCGATCATCCTAGCCGGAACGATCATTCGTTACGGCGCTGCGCATATAAACGCGATCCCCAACAGCACACCCAAGCTGCTGTACGTGATGGCGCTCGAAGGCCACTTCTCATGGGGCACGCCCCGCACCAACAGCAATGCATCCGGGCGCTACGTGCTGGCCTGGGAGAAGCTCTTCCTCGAGGGCGACCAGCGCTACAAAAAGTTCTTGCTCGAGCGCGGCCCGCTCGCTACCGCGTTCCAGTCCAACCTTCGCTAACAGCGGCCTCGTCGGTCTGGGCTCACCGCTCGCGACGCGCCGCCTTTCTGCACACGACCCGAGGCGCTATCCTGGCTGCGGCTTGGATGGCGTACTTACTTCGAGAGCTCGACGTGTTGGTGGTCGACTGCCAAGCGAGCGGGGCGACACCTTCGTACGGCGAGTTGTTGGAGCTCGGCTGGGCCGTGTCCGCCGCGGACCAGTTGGTGACTCCGGTGCACAGCTACTGGATTGCAACGCGCGACAGGCGCCGTGTTCCGCGCGCGATCCGAGAGCTGACGGGCTGGAGCGAGAGCTGTGAAGCCGACGCGATCACCGAGCAAGACGCGTTTCGTCTGCTGCGCGCCGACATGGTGGGGCTGGTCTGGCCCGAAGCAGCCGCGCCGACCGTGATCCACTACGCTCGCTTCGAGCTGCCGTTCTTGCACGATCTGCACGACCGACTGGGTGGCGGCGAGCCGTTCCCGTTCGACGCCGTCGATCTGCACACCATCGCGGCGCGTCTCTTCCCCGATCTGCCGCGCCGCAACATCCGTGCACTGGCAGGCTTCTTGGGTCACTCGCCCGAGCTGCTGCGGCGCGCTGCGGGTCACGTGGACGCTAGCGCGTTCATCTGGAGAGCGCTGGTGCCGAAGCTCGAGGCGATCGGAGTGTCTAGCTGGAGTGAGCTGTCGACCTGGCTCGCGTTGCCGGTTCGTATCCCGCGCCAAACCAAGCGCGTGTTTCCGCTCGCGTCCGAGGTCCGCAAGGCGTTACCTGATCGTCCCGGCGTGTACCGCTTCTTGCGGCGCGGCGGCGACATCCTCTACGTGGGCAAAGCGACGAGCCTCAAGAAGCGTGTGGCGAGCCACTTCAGCAGCGGTGCGCGTGCCACCGAGCGAGGGCTCGAGATGCTCACGCAGGTCCACGACATCCGTGTCACCGAGACCGCCAGCATCTTGGAGGCGGCGCTGCTCGAGACGGACGAGATCAAGACCCTCGATCCGCCCTACAACGTGCAGCTGCGCACGGGCGAGCGCAGCGCCTGGTTTGCCGCTCACGACCTGCGCGAGTCCGTGCCGCTGCCCGACGCCGAGCACCCCGTGGGGCCGCTTCCCTCGTCGCGCGCGCTCTCGCCGCGTGCTGCGCTGATCGAGCTGCTCTCTGGCGCGGAGCTCACACCCAAGTTGCTCGCGTTTGCACTCGCCGTGCCCGTGCTCGCGCTGCCCGACGACGCGCTTTTCCGAGCAGGCTGGGAGAGCTTCGTGGCCGACTCCCTCGCGGATGGACGTGGCAGCGCGCGGCAGCGCATCGACCGTGCGTCGCGTGCCTTGTGGCTCGAGCGAGGTCGCAAAGAGGTCGAGTCGGTCGGAGACGAAGAGGCTCTACCGGCGCTCTGGGATCTCGCGCGCGTACGTCGTCGGCTCGAGCGCAACCTGGTGCAGACGGGTCTGCTGTTGCGTCGAGCACGCTGGCTATGTCTGCTAGCGGACGCCGACGTCGTGTATCGTGAGCTACCCATGACGCACGCGCGCGTGCTCATCGTCTCCAAGTGTCAGATCGTGGAGCGTGGCGCGCTCGACGCGGTCTGCTCCGTGTCGACGCTGAGCGTGCGCAGGCCGCCTCCCTCGACGGTGCGCCAAGGGGCGTTCGATGCCGCAGGCTACGACCGGCTGCGGGTGCTGGCCACGGAGCTGCGCCGCGTACAGGACGAAGGCGGCGAGGTGGCTGTCCGCCTCGGGAGGCACACGTTCAGCGGCGAGCGGCTGGTGTCGCTTACGCGCGCAATCTGAGCATGCTGCAGAGCCGAGTATCGGCGAAGTCGATCGCGATGCCAGTCTACGACATCGATCTTACTTGGGGTCGTTGGCCGTGCGCGCGGCGTCGACTGTCCGGGCGAGCTCGACGATGCTCTCGGGCGCACAGCCCTCCGCTTTGTTGTCGACCAGCACCGTCACAGGCACGTCGTGTCGCAGCGCTTTGGCGACCAGGTCGGCCACTTGTGCGCGGTTGTCCGGGTCGGCTTGCTGCAGCTTGTGAAATGGCTGAAAGCGCGCCATCGCTTCTTGGTAGCGGTCGTCTTGGCGCAGCAGCCAGCGCACCAACAGGGGCTTACGCGCGGCGGGCGGGATGAGCCGCGCCTGTGCGAGCACGGTCGGCATGCCCGTCCACACGTTGTGGCAGTGGACCGCGCCGGCGTCGGCAAGAGCCGCTCCGTAGTCGCGCGTGAACAGCTCTGCGTTGCGCAGCTCGACAGCGTACGCAATGCCCTTGGGCAGACGCGACAAGAAGGTGTGTAGCCGGCGAACGAACGCAACGGGTCCACCCACATCTTGCGGAGAGAACTGAAACAAGATGGCGCCCAGCTTGTCGCCCAGGCCGCGCTCCACAGGCTCCACCACCGCACGCTCGGCGTACTCGGCATCGAGGAAACGTGGGTTGTCGAGGCCGCGCTTTTTGCCGTAGCGCGTGTGTTGTGGAAAGCGGACCACCGTGCAGTCTTCGTGGGCCTTCACCACGAAACGAAAGTCGCCGGGGACCTGGTCGGCGTAGGCGGTGAGTGCGTCTGCGGAGAGCGGCTCGTAGTAGCTGCGGTCGATCTCCACGCTGCGTAGCAGAGGGTGCTTTGCGTAGGCGGGGAGACCGTGTGCCGCGAGCTGCTTCTCGCTGGCTGCCGCCCCGTACACGCTGCCCAACCAGCCCGGGTAGGTCCAGCTCATGCCGCCGAGATGGAGCAGAGGAGGCAGCCTCTCTGCGAGCTCTGCCAGCTCGGGCCGACTCTCGGCGGGACGGATGTGGTGAGGCGGAAGCTCGAACAGCGTCCCTTGCAAGTCTTTGGGCCGAACCATCAAGAAGGCCTAGCACGAGGTCCGGTAGGCTTGTCGCAAAGCCCATCTTCTGCGCTCACGAAATGTCCATGGGCTGCACGAGGTATGGAGTGAGCTCGTCGAGAAACAGCACTGAAGTTCAGACCTCAGCAACCCGCTCGGCTTCCTTCACGAGGCGATGGTTCGTCTACCCGTGCTGTGGCTCGCGCAGTTTGCGCTGCCTTGGGCGGAGTTTTGGGATCTGTTCCCGGTTGTCGCGCCGTGGCTGCAGACTGCGCAGCTGGTGCTCGCGGGCGTGGTCATGGTGATCACGGTGCTGCTCTTGCGTCCGCTCTATCAGCGCGACCCGCTGATCCGTTTCTGGGCGGTCGGCACCTTTCTCTCGACGCTCCCTGCGTGCGCCGCACCGCCCAACGATCGCCTACTCACCGCGTCCGGTGTGGGCGGAGCGATATTGATTGCGCGCTTCATCGCCGCCAACCTGGAGCGCGACTACCCGTACGCACGGCGTACCGCAAACGCTGCCACCGCGGGGCTCATCGCCGTGCACGCGCTGTTCTCGCCGTTTGCGCTCCCGCTACGCACCTTGGCCATCGATGGCTTGGAGGTGCTGATGCGGCGTGCGGACAAGACCATCCCCAGCGATCCGGGAGTGACCCAGCGCGAGGTCGTGCTGATCAACCCACCGGTCGATCCGATGCCTATCTACTTCGCTGGTTTTCGCCAGGCGCAAGGCATTCCACGGCCGCACTACCTGCGCTGGCTCGCGCTGGGCGTGTCGGAGATCGTCGTCTCGCGGCTCGACGACAAGACACTCAACATCCATCCGACCGAGGGCTACCTGTCCAACTCGAGCCAGTGGATGCTGCGCGACCGCAGCCAGCCCAGTCGAGTCGGCGACACCGTCGAGCTGGCGGACTCCACCTTCGTGGTCAAGAGCGTCACGAACGACCAGCGTCCGCTCGACGTACAAGTAAGGTTCGCCGAGCCACTCGAGAGTCCGCACTATCAGTGGCTGCAGTGGGGTCGCCACGAGTACGTGTCGTTTCACGTGCCCGCGGTCGGCGAGTCGGTGACCATCCCCGCAGTCGACATGCGCTCGGCGCTACTGGGTCTGGGCCTCGGCGATAGCTGATACTCAGAAGACCTTGCGCAGGGACTTCACGAAGGCCGCAGGGTTCGAGATGTACTGGGCGTGCACGGCATCGTCGGTCACGACGGGCACGTACTGACCTTTGCCCGTGTCGCCCGTGAGGTAGCTGTACAGACCGCCCAGGTTCGACGCGGGTACGAGCGTGTCTTCGGAGAAGGAGAACAACGTGAGCGAGGTGCCGTTGTCTTCGGCAAATGCACCGGCGCTGACCGGAGGCCGTGGAAGCGTCACGTCGCCCGCGGGGGTGGGAAGGGGAATGCCCACCAGCTGCGCGAGCGTAGCGAACGGCTCGAACGCGCTGTAGCCGCGTGTTGTGACCGTCTCGACGGTTGGCGCGTTGGGGGCCGGCACGCCGGCGGTGGTGGAGAAGGCCTGTGCGACGAACAGCGCCGGCGGCAGGGCCAGGTACGTGCCGAGGACCGGGTCGGTGACGAGCAGCGCGCTGAGGTCGGGCGGTGGCGGCCGCACCCAGGGCTGATCGCCGGCCGGCACGGGCGCGAGCAAGACTGCCTTGGTGATGCCGTGGTCGGCCAAGCTCTCGCCCTGCTGGAGGAGCACTTCTTGGAGCGCCTGCACCGTCAGACCGCCCATGCTGTGGCCCGCGATGGCGGTGGGCGCGAGACCCTCGTCGCACGCCGCGTCGATGGCTTGTCGCACGACGCTGATGTTGTCGTCGATGGTGAGCTGACCAAAGGCGCCGTCGGGCAGACCCTCGGGGAAGCCGCTCTTGCCGTGACCGACCAGGTCGATGGCGACGATACGCTTGACGCGCCGGGTCAGCACGCGGTCGCCGAATACCGCGCGCGCGAGCGGCTCGAACGTGGCGCCCGTCTCGGCCAAGCCATGCACGGCAAGCACGGTCTCGCCCCGGCGCAGGCGCTCGTTGGAGAACACGGTGGCGTGAATCTTCGCGCTGCCGGTATCGCGTAGCGAGACGGAGAAGTCGAAGCCGCGCGTCTGCAGACTTGCCTCGGACTGTTCGAGCGATTCTCCTCTGAGCTCATTGGACGCGGCGTCTGTCTGTTCGGTGCAAGCCGTGAGGCCTACGAGCGAGGTGATCCCAAAGAACAGCGCAGTGCGATAGGTCGAAGCGCGCCCTCGGGCGAGCGAGCGGAAAACAAAAGCAGACATGGTCAGTCTCTCCAGTTTGGAGGTCGTACGGCTGGGGACGTACAGACTTAACACCAATGCCGATCAGTTAGCGGCCGCGGACTTGAAAAAATAGTGCTTTCCGTCTGATCCATGATCGATCAGGA
>JBEGTL010000208.1:0-12601 GCA_041179425.1 Pseudomonadota bacterium
CTCGGTGCCGAGGCGCGCGTGCCCGGCGTGTCGGGCGTGTGGAAAGACCTCACCGACAACGTCAACATCATGGCCAGCAACCTGACCAAGCAGGTGCGCGGCATCGTCAAGGTGGTGACCGCAGTCGCCAACGGCGACCTGAGCCAGAAGTTCGTGCTCGAAGCCAAGGGTGAAGTCGCGGCGCTCGCCGAGACCATCAACAACATGACCGACACCCTGCGTCTGTTCGCCGACCAGGTGACGTCGGTGGCTCGCGAAGTCGGTATCGAGGGCAAGCTCGGCGGACAGGCCAAGGTGCCGGGCGCCGCGGGCACCTGGCGCGACCTGACGGACAACGTCAATCAGCTCGCAGGCAACCTTACTTCTCAGGTGCGCGCCATCGCCGAGGTCTCCACCGCGGTGGCCAAGGGCGACTTGACGCGGTCGGTGACCGTCGCCGCGCAGGGCGAGGTGGCCGCGCTCAAAGACAACATCAACCAGATGATCGGCAACCTGAAAGACACCACGCACAAAAACCAAGAGCAGGACTGGCTCAAGACCAACCTGGCGCGGTTCTCGAGCATGATGCAGGGCCAGCGCAGCATCATGTCGGTGGCGCAGCTGATCATGAGCGAGCTGACGCCGCTGGTCGATGCGCAGCACGGCGCGTTCTTTTTCCTCGATAGCGAGGGCTCGAACGACCCCACGCTGCACTTGATCGCCAGCTACGGCTTTGGCGGCCGCAAGAGCCTGGCCAACTCGTACAAGCTGCGCGAGAGCCTGATTGGGCAGTGTGCGTTCGAAAAGAAGCGCATCTTGATGACCGACGTACCCGACAACTTCATGTACATCGCGAGCGGCATGGGCGAGGCCCCGCCGCGCGGTGTGGTGGTGCTGCCGGTGTTGTTCGAGGGCGAGACCAAGGCGGTGATCGAGCTTGCCTCGTTCAAGACCTTCAACCCCAACTACCTCACCTTCCTCGACCAGCTGATGGACTCGGTCGGCGTCATCCTCAACATGATCTCGTCGAGCATGCGCACCGAGGAGCTGCTGCAGCAGCTCAAGAAGTCCAACGTCGAGCTGGAGGCACAGGCCGCCGAGCTCAACGACAAGGCCAAGCTGCTCGAGGTGAAGAACAACGAGGTCGAGCTCGCCAGCCGCAGCTTGGAAGAAAAGGCCGAGCAGCTTTCGCTGATCTCCAAGTACAAGAGCGAGTTCTTGGCCAACATGTCGCACGAGCTGCGCACGCCGCTCAACAGCCTGCTGATCTTGTCCAAGATGCTGGCCGAGAACCGCGACGGCAACCTGACCGACGAACAGGTGAAGTTTGCCGAGACCGTGTACACCTCCGGCAACGACCTGCTCTCGTTGATCAACGAGATCCTCGACCTGTCCAAGGTCGAAGCCGGCAAGATGCCGATCGACCCCAAGACGTTCCACGTGCGCGACGTGCGCGACTACCTCGAGCAGACGTTTCGCCACGTCGCGGACCAAAAGGGGCTCTCGTTCGAGATCAGGACCTCGGGCAGCCTGCCCAACACCATGTTCAGCGACATCAGCCGCCTGCAGCAGATCCTCAAAAACCTGCTGTCCAACGCCTTCAAGTTCACGGGCAAGGGCGGCGTGAGCATGATCATCGCGCGCGTCGAGGCGGGCTCCCACGAGGGGCAGATCAGCTTCGCCGTGAAAGACACCGGCATCGGCATCTCGCCCGACAAACAGAAGCTCATCTTCGAGGCCTTCCAGCAAGCAGACGGTACCACCAGCCGCAAGTACGGCGGAACGGGCCTCGGCCTCACCATCAGCCGCGAGATCGCGCGCCTGCTCGGCGGCTCCATCGACGTGGTCAGCGCGCCCGACCAGGGCAGCACGTTCACGCTCTACCTGCCAGCCCTCTACGTCGGCGCCGACTCGGTGCGCGAAGAAGACAGCGACATCGTTCGCAACGATGCCGAAAGCGTCAATCCGCTACCGCTCGACTTCGACTTCCAAGGCAAAAAGATCCTCCTGGTCGACGACGACCTGCGCAACCTGTTTGCGCTGCGCACCGTGCTCGAGTCGCGCAACGTGAGCGTACTGCACGCCGAGAACGGTCGCGTCGCGCTCGAGCTGCTGCAGACCCATCCCGACATCGACCTCGTGCTGATGGACACCATGATGCCCGAGATGGACGGTCTGTCCGCGACCCGCGCCATTCGCGACCTCACGCAGTTCCAGCAGCTGCCCATCGTGTCCCTCACGGCCAAGGCCATGAAAGGCGACCGTGAGAAAGCCATCGAAGCCGGCGCCACCGACTACGTGACGAAGCCGGTAGATCCTGACAAGCTCCTGGCGGTCGTTCACCGCTGGCTCTCCAAGCGTGCGAATGCTTCGTCTCACCTGGTCTCTTGAGCGTGCCCGGAGTTTCCTCCAAATACCCCGCGATCCCGGCCGATCCGCCGCCCGGCAAGCCGAGCGTGCTGATCGTCGACGACGTTCCGTCCAACCTCCTCGCGCTGGGTGCGGTACTGAGTCCGCTGGGCGTACGCGTGGTTCCGGCCAGCTCGGGTCGCGAAGCGCTCGAGCGCGTGCGCGAAGAAGAGTTTGCAGTGGTGCTGCTCGACGTGCAGATGCCCGAGATGGACGGCTTCGAAGTCGCCACACACATGCGCGGCACCGACAACGGCCGCGAGCTGCCCATCATCTTCCTCACCGCCCTCCATCGCGACGAGGCCTTCGTTCGTCGCGGCTACGCGGTGGGTGCCGCCGACTACCTCACCAAGCCGTTCGATGCCGAAGTGCTGCGGGCGCGCGTCAAGGCGTTCGTCGACTTGTTTCAGCAGCGCGAGGCCGTGCGACGCGCCCAGGTGGCCGTGCGTACGCGCGAGCGCGACGACGCCATGCGGCGCGCCGTGGTGTTCGAGCGCATCGCCACAGCGGCCCTCGAGACCACCGACCTCTCCGAGTTTCTCCGCGAGCTGCTGCAGATCTTGCTGAGTGTGTCCGAGGTCGCGGACTCGGCGACGGTGCTGCTTCGCAGCGGCGAAGAGCTGTCGGTGCGCGCCAGTGTGGTGGTCAGCCAAGAGCCGAGCGACGAACGATTTAAGGTGCGCATCGGCGACGGCTTTGCCGGTCGCGTCGCGGCGACACGCAAGCCGCTGGAGATCTCCGAGTCCAGCCCCGATGCAGCACTGCTCGGCGGCGTCCTGTCCGCACGCGGGGCGCGCGCTTTGTTCGGCGTGCCTCTGGTCAGCGAAGGACAAGTGCTGGGCGTGGCGCACGTCGGCACCACGCGCGCGGCGGCGTTCACCGATCGCGACAAGCGCCTGGTGCAAGCCGTCGCCGAACGCGCTGCATGGGCCGTCAGCAAACATCAAGAGCGCGCGCGTGTGCACGAAATCGTCAACGCGGCACCGGCCTTGATCGCCATCTTCCGCGGACCCGAGCGCGCCCTCGAGCTCGCCAACCCCACGTTCGAGCGCTTTTTTGGGCGCGCCTCTCCGTCGTATCGCGCAGACGGCGTCATCCACCCCAGCATCGCCAAGGCACTCGAGAGCGTGCACGTCACGGGCGACCCCGTGTTCATTCCAGAGCTCCCCCTCGAGCTGCCCGCCGAGTCAGGTCCCGAGACGCGCTTCGTCAACCTCAGCGCACAGCCGCTGCTCGGCACCACCGGCGTGCGCGACAACGTGCTCGTGTTCGCGGTCGACGTCACCGCCGAGGTGCGCGCACGCCGGCAGATCGAAGCCCACCAGCTAGAGCGCACACGGCTGCTCGAGCGTGAGCGCGCGGCCCGTCAGCAGGCCGAGACGGCCAGCCGCTCCAAAGACGAGTTCTTGGCCACCATCTCGCACGAGCTGCGCACGCCGCTCAACGCGGTCATCGGCTGGACCGCGCGGGCACGCGCCAAAGCGCCGCCCGAGCTCGACCGCGCGCTCGCCATCATCGAGCGCAATGCGCAGTCTCAAGCGCGCATCATCGAAGACATGCTCGACCTCTCGCGTGTCATCAGCGGCCGTCTGCGCCTCGAAGTCAGGCCCATCTCGCTCAAAGATCCGGTGCAGGGCGCGGTCGAGGCAGTGCGCCCTGCCGCCGAGGCCAAGGGGGTCACGGTCGAGGTCGACATCTTCGAGGGCGCACCGCTCAGCGCCGACCCCGATCGCCTACAGCAGGTGATCTGGAACCTGCTCTCCAACGCCATCAAGTTCACGCCGCGCGGCGGCCGTGTGTGGGTACGCGCGCGCCACGAAGCCGACAAAGTCACCATCCAGGTCATCGACACGGGAGAGGGACTCGACCCGCAGTTTCTGCCGTTCGTGTTCGAGCCGTTTCGACAGGCCGACGGCTCCACCACGCGCCGTCACGGTGGCTTGGGCCTCGGGCTCGCCATCGTGCGCCAGCTCGTGCAGGCGCACGGCGGCGTGGCCCGTGTGAAGAGTGCAGGCATCGGTTGTGGGTCCACCTTCGAGGTCGAGCTGCCGCTCAAGAGCGCCGAGGCGGTGCCGCACGACCCCGAGCACGATCGCGACCCCAGCGGCATCTTCGACAGCATCGACCTACCCGACACCCGCCTCGACGGACTCAAGATCATGGTCGTCGACGACGAAGAAGACGCGCGCGCCCTCTTGGTCGAGGTCCTGGGTGAGCGTGGCGCGCGGGTGTGCACCGCTGAGTCGGTTGCGCACGCGCTTGCGCAGTTCGCCGTGTTCGAGCCCGACGTGTTGGTGAGCGACATCGGTATGCCCGAAGCGGACGGTTACGCTCTCATTCACCAGGTGCGTCGGCTCAGCGCCGAGAGTGGCGGCAACATCCCCGCCATCGCGCTCACCGCGTATGCGCGTACACAAGACGTCGAGCGTGCGCTCGAGGCGGGCTTCCAGCGCCACCTCGCCAAGCCCGTCGATGCCGAGCGCCTGATTGGCCTCATCGCGGCCCTCGTGCCGCAACCGGCCGAAGTCCGCCACTAAGTGAGCCTCGACCGCGGCACTGATCGCCCGCGGTATGTAGCTTGCTAGTTACTTCTGCGTGCGGGAGCCTTGCAGTCCATGCAGCGTCCCGACGCGGAGGATAAGTCGATGGCCGAAGGCGCAGGGGCAGTGCCCGAGATACCGCCCCCCAGCACCGTGTCGAGCGGACCGCCTGGCTTGCGTCCCAGCCTAGCGAGCGTGCACCCAGGTCGCATCCTGTGGCCGTGGCAGGTCGGCTTCGGTGACTGGAAGAGCATCGTCACCAGGCTTGCCAAGGACATCTCGGACGACCGGCTCTCCATCGTCGCGGGCGCGCTTGCCTTCTACGCGATGCTGGCGCTCTTCCCGGGGCTCATCGCACTGGTGTCGTTGTTTGGTCTCGTGGTCGATCCCAAAGAGATCGAGACCGGCGTGCGGCAGCTCACCGGCATCCTTCCCCCCGGAGCGCGCGAGCTGCTGCGCGAACAGCTACACGAGCTGGTCAACACACCCAGCAGCAGTCTCTCCGTGGGTCTGTTGATCAGCGTGCTGACCGCGTTGTGGAGCGCATCGAGCGGGGTCGATGCACTCGTCGACTCGATCAACGTCGCCTACGACAAGGTCGAGCAGCGCAACTGGATCCGGCGCCGACTGATGTCGTTGCTCATGACGCTGCTACTGCTGGTCTTCACGTTCGTGACCATCACACTGGTTGCGGTGCTCCCCAGCATCGAGCACTGGCTTGGCGACCGCGTCATCGTGCTGCGTCTGATCGCGATTCTGCGCTGGCCCGGCCTTGCCGCGGTCGTCGCGATCGGGCTCTTCGTGCTCTACCGCTACGCGCCAAGTCGCAAGCACCCCAAGACGTCGGACATCTCGGGGGCCATCATCGCGACCGTGTTGTTTTTGGTCGCGTCGAGTCTGTTCTCGCTCTACGTCTCCGAGTTCGCCGCGTACCACAAGACCTATGGCGCGGTGGGAAGCGTCGTCGCACTGCTCTTTTGGTTTTACTACTCGAGCTTCGTGATCTTGATGGGGGCCGAGCTCAGCGCCGAGCTGGAGGGGGAAAAGCTCAGGATCCCTCGCCTCCCCTCCACGCGGCCTATGTAGAACGGGGCGTCTCACCCAATGATCTTTGCAGACCGTATGAGCGCGCCGCATGGCAAGCAGTATCATCTCGGCGCAGCACCCGGGGACCTCGCTCGTTACCTCCTCCTGGTGGGCGACCCCGAACGCGCCGCGCTCGCAGCCTCCCTGCTCGACAACGTTCGTTTCACCTCTTCGAGGCGCGACTACCACATCTACACCGGCGACCACGAGGGGCTCGATCTGACTGTCCTGTGTGTAGGCATGGGGCCCGGCTGCATGGAGATCGCCGTCGTCGAGCTGTGTCAGATCGTCGATCGACCCACCTTGATCCGGGCGGGCAGCGCAGGCGCCATTCAGCCCGAGATCGGGCTCGGCGACCTGGTCATCGCGCAGGGTGCACTGCGTATGGAGAGTGCCTCGCTCGGCTACGTCGATGCTGGTTATCCGGCGTTTGCTCATGCCGAGGCGCAGCTTGCGCTCGTGCGCGCAGCCGACGAGCGCGGCATCCAGTTTCACGTCGGCGTCACCGCGACCGCGCCCGGCTTCTTTGGTGCGCAGGGTCGTCATGTGCCTGGCTTCGCGCCCCGTCACGACGATCTGATTGCTCAGCTCGCGCGGCAGGGCGTGAAGAACATGGAGATGGAGACCTCGTGCCTGCTCACCCTGGCAGCGCTGCGCGGGCTACGCGCAGGTGCGGTGTGCGCGACGTTCGCCAACCGTCATCACGACACGGTCGTCGACGAAGCGCAGCGCGACAAAGCGCAGCGAGACGTCGTCAGTACCGGGCTCGCGGCACTTCATCACCTGGCGCGAATGGAACAACAGACAGGCAGCCGGCCCCACTGGCACGAAGGATTGTCGGGTCGGGGCTGACGACGAGAGAGCTACCGGTGCCGACCGCCGCCGCCGACTCGGCCACCCCCGCTGTGACCTCCACCTCCACCGCCGCCGCCACCGATGCTGGCAGGCCTTCCACCGCCGCCGCCGGCCGGTGCGCCTCGCATCATCGGTGCGCGCGACGGAGCTGCGCTCCCTCCCCCGCCGAACGAGGAACCCCCGCCCATGTGCATCGGCGTTCCGCGAAAGCCGGGCGACCCGCCCGAGACGCTGGGATTGTCAAAACGATGCGGAACAGACGAGGGCTGCACGGAGCGCGAGTAGCCTCCTTGATTGTTGTTGCCGAAAGAAGAGGAGCCCTGCTGCATGGGCGCCATGCGCTGGGGACGCTGGCTGGGCGCGACGCTGGAGGGGTAGCGGTACATCGGCGAAGGCTGCGGCGTGAAGCTGCGCGGCGGAGCTCCCGCGAAGCCGTTGCCCATCTGCGCCGGCGCGCTCCCCGTGCGCAGCGGCGCCGACGCGCCTCCTACGTGTGACGGATAGCCGCTCACACCGATGCGTCCGCCGGGCGCCTGCCCCACGCGATCGCGGTAGTAAGGCGTGAACGAACGCGTGTGGTAGTGGCGATACGGCCGCGGCCCGAGCCCGTAGGCGATGTACGTGCTGCCGGGACGCGCCCAGCCACCCGGCCCGTACCACCAATAGTTGTTGGCCCAGTACCAGCTGCCGGGGACGTAGCTGTAGCCGTAGCGCGGCGCGCACCAGTAGCCCGGTGCCCAGAGCCAGTTGTTGTAGCCCCACGACCAATAGCCACCCACCCAGATGTACGTGGGCGAAGGCGCGATGGGGCGCTGCTCGATGAGCGGCGCGGGGGGTGGATACTCCACGCGCTGCGCTACCGGTGTGAGTGGCACTTCGGCTTCGTACGGATCGCTCAGCTGGCCTTGTGCCAAGGGCGTGGGCTGCGGCGCGTAGGGCGAGAGGGGCTGCGAGCCCTGTTGCGCGGGCGCCGTGAGCGCCGGCTGCGGCACACCGTTGTCGCTCGACGGTGCGAGCGGCGGGGGGTTGGGGGCCACCTCGATGTTCTGCCCCGGCGCGCTTGCCTGATTCGCGGGCGGGGGCGCCGGGATGATCTCGCGCGGCTGGGGCCCTGCAGGCGGCGGCGCTTGGATGATCTCACGCGGTGCGGGCGGGGGCGCCGGGATGATCTCGCGCGGTGCCGCCGAGGCCGTGACCACACCGCCAGAGGTCGCCTGCACGGGTTGCTCCGAGCCGCGCAGACGGACCCACGAGCAGCCCTCGTTGCCACCGCAGAGCTGGGCGTACACCCCGCCCTTGCCGCAGCCCGAGGCCGCGTAGCGGTTCTTGGCGATCTCCGCCACCTGCACCTGGTCGCAACCGAGATCGGTGCGCGCCACGTTGGTGACCTGTGGAGGGGTGCCAGCACAGGCGCCCAGCAGCAGCGCAAACAAGGCCCAAGAGGGCGAGCGGCTCGTCATGAACGCCATGACGCACTCTGACACGCGGCGATTCGCAACGGCCAGCCGACTCCCCCTCAGCGCACGAGCACGCGCTCAGGCAACCGTCTTCCAGAGACCGGGTGCCGCCAAACTAGCCAGCATTCGTGGCTCGACGTCGCGCAGATCGAGCACCACGAAGTAATCGGTCACACAGAACTCGCGGTCGCTGGCCGGTCCGCCGCACACCTTGGCGCCCAGCCGGAGATAGCTCACGAACAGCGGCGGCAGGGTCGCGTTGTCCTCCGCGACCACCGTGTCGCCGTCGGTGTTGCGCAGCGCGGGACGCACCGAGGCGTGATAGCGCGGGTGCAGGTGCCCCTCGCGCACCAGCTTGCGCGACACGCTCGCGATGATGGTGGGGTCCAGCGTGGGCACCGAGCAGCAGCCGAACACGTAGCGCTTGTCGTTCCAGTCGAGGTAACGAGCGATGCCGCGCCACAACAGCTGCAGCACGCGCCCATTGCGGTGCTCCTTGGCGACGCACGCGCGCCCCACCTCCGCCCCGTGCCGCAGCACGTGGTCGGGAATGCCCGCGAGATCGAACTCACTCGCGGTGTACAGCTGCTCTCGCGACGAGAGCTCGGACGTCATCAGTCTGTACGTGCCGACGATCTCACCGACGGTGTCGTCGATCACCAGCAGGTGATGGCAGCGTAGGTCGTAGTCGTCGCTGTCGAGGCCCGTCTGGTAAGACTCGGTGAGCCCCTCGTGCAGCTCGAGGTTGAACACCTCGAAGCGCAACCGCTGCGCGGCCCGCAGATCGTCGGCGTTGGTCGCAAAACGCACCGCGTAGCGCCCAGAGCGATGCACACCGGGCGGAACGCCGCCCGCATGCCGTGGATACTCAGACTCGAGATCATGTTTCTCGCCGCGAAGCCCAGGGCTCTGCGGAAGCGAGAACGGAGAAAGGTCAGGTCGCTGCGTAACAGGATGGAGAGTCATTGGAGTCAGCCTCCTCAGACTCCTTTGTGCCTTCACAGAGCCTCTTCCTGACGACACCAATGCAAACTTCCGTGACACGCTCGAAACTTCATCTGTCACGCGCTCAAGTGCGCGGCCAAGTAGAGAAAGCCTCATCCTCACGCTGCGCGCGAATCTCCGCAGAACCGGCGACCCAAGCCTCGTGAGAAGCAATCGCGTGCAACAACAGATCGAACAAAGGCAGATGACGTCGCAGAGTCCGCTTCACGCGATGTGGCAACACCGGGTTGAAGCCGCCATCGAGCGACCACAGCTGCCATGGGTTCTTGCGTACCCACGCCCACGAACCCATCTCTAGCGTCAGCGGCACGAACACGCGCGAGCGCGCTCGCGACAGCTGCAGATCGTACAGATAGTCCCAGGCGTCGCCCTCGATGGTGTACGCGTTCGCCTGGGGCTCCACCCGGTACACGTGGTGCGGCAAGGTCGCGTCGAGCAGACTCTTCAGCCCGACCACCTCGGCCAGATGAGGGAACGGTTTGCGCGTGCGCGCGTACGGAAACCACAGCCGGTCCAGCATGCCGAACCCGGAGTGACAGTCGATTGCGAGCGACACGTCCGAGCACAACAGCTCGCGCTCGATCACCTCGAACAACGCCCTGTTTTCGGGCTCGCACTGTGCGACATCGCCCGCGCTGGAGTCTCCTGCAAACCACGGCAGGTGCGGCGAGATGCGCTGACCTCCGAGCAAGAACGAACCACGCCCACCCTCGCCCCGCGGCGCATTGCGCATCAAGTCGACGCCGCGCGGATTGCTGCGCGAGCCGAGCAACATGCCGCCCGGATTGACCAGCGGCACGAACAAAAGACGCACGCGCGAGAGCGTGTCGGTGAGCACGCGATCCCAGGCGAGGCGACCACTGAGCGTGCTGAGGTACGCGAGCACCACCTGCGTGCCGATGCGCTCGAGCCCGTGCACGCCGCCGATGAACGCGAGCGAAGGTGCAGACGGCTCGGTCGTGCCGAGTGCAATCGCATACACCGGTAAGGAGCGGTCGCGCACGGCCACGCGTGTGAGCACCTGGATACGCGCGTGCGGTTCGATGCGTTCGAGAAGAGCTTCGAGCTCGACCAGCTCAGGCAGAGGCGAGTGACCAACCATCTCCCAACCGTGGCACGCGCGCGACATGATTGCCGCGCCCACCGCTCTGCACGGCTTCGTCGATGGCGCTGCGCGCCTGCTCCGCCAGCTCGCTGGCTGCACGCACCGAGCACCTGCGCGAGTCGAGCGCCGGCAAGAACTCCACACTCACACGCGTGCACGGCTTGGACATGGTGCGCACGTAGTGCGGCAAGAACGCGTCGTCGCCCACCCAGGCCACGTTGGCGCGCTCGTAGCGCAGCGCCACGGGCACGATGGGTACGCCAGCCAGCGCCGCGGCACCAAAGCTGCCCCGCTTGAACGGAAGCACGTCGCGGCCGTGCGTGGTGGTGCCCTCGGGAAACACCAAGACCGAAACGCCGCGCTCGAAGCAGCGCATCGCTTGGCGCAGCACACGCGCTCCACTGATCGAGTCGTCGCGATCGACGTACAACACGCCGAGCCTGCGCATCAGCTCGCCCACACAGGGCCAGCTGGCCACCTCGCGCTTGGCCACCGCGCTGCACGGTGTCAGGCTGCTGATGATCATCGGGTCGAAGTAGCTGATGTGGTTGGCGACCAACAGACAAGGCTGCTTGGGCGCCTGGCCGATCACCGATGCGCGCACGCCGTGTAGCGCACACATGTTCTCGGCGACCCACGACAGCTCGCGGGCGCACTCGTCGGCCTCGGCGGGCGGACCATCGACCAGGAGTCGCGACCACGTCTCGAAAGCAAAAGCCCCGATGCGGGCAGCACGCGAGCCGGTGCGCGTGACGCCGAGTTCGGGAAACGTGCGAGCCAGAGCAAGTTGCATGAATCAAGGCTCGCGCAACTTGGTGACGTCCTCGCGACGCGTCCAGAACATGTGCGCAACGAAGGCGCCCCGCTACGCGCACGTCGGTCGACCAAAAAAACACAGAACCGACCTGAGTCTCCAACACCCCACACCAATTGGAGTAAGTCTTCTCATGAACGACAGCGCACTAGGGAAGAGCCTCGAAGCGCAGCTAGCCAAGGGCGCCATCGCGCACGGAGCAGGCCTACTCGCCGCGGTCGCTCGAGTCGTGGCAGATTTGCGCGGCGATCTCGCCGACCTGCAGATCACGACCGGGCTGTCTTACGGCGACCATCCGGCGCAGCGTTACGACGTGTGGCGCAGCAAACAGGACAGCGGTTCGGACGCACCGCTCGTGTTGTTCCTGCACGGGGGTGGCTTTCAGCATCTCGATCGCGGGTCGCACTGGGCGTTCGCCGAGCGCTTTGCGCGTGCAGGCGCGGTTGTCATCAATGCCGACTATCGGCTCGCACCCGATCATCGTTTCCCCGCCGCGGCCGACGACGCAGCGCTCGTGTACCAACACGCACTCGCCAAAGCGCGCTCGCTCGGCGCCGATCCGACGCAGGTGATCGTCGCAGGCGCGTCCGCAGGCGCCAACCTCGCCCTGGGTGTTGCCATCACGGCGGCGCTTGCGGCCGATCGCGGCGAAGGCATCGCGCCCCGTGCGGCCGTGTTGTTCTCCGGTCTGCTGCAGGTCAGCGACATGAAGCGCCTCTATCGTCACCGGCGCGTGGTGCACCCGCTCCGCGCACGCATGGCAAGCATTGCAGTCGACTACCTCCCTCGAGGCGGCGACGACCCGTCGGCCTGGGCACGCCCGGCGCTCATCGAACCACGGCTCGACCCCCTGCTGTACCTCGAAGAGACCGCGACCTTACCCTCTTCCCTGCCTGCGCTGTTCGTCTCGAGCGGGACTCGTGATCAGGTGCTCGAAGACTCGTTGCGTCTGCGCAAGGCGCTGATCGACACGTCCGTGCCGTGCGCGCTCGACGTGGTCCCCCGCGCTGGACACAGCTTTCAAGGCCTCATCTTTCGCAGCGAGGCGCGCGCCGTGTGGGAACGCTGTGTTACGTTCTTGCGCGCCCAGGGGCTTCAGCTGGTGAGCGCGCGGTCGAGCGGCGCAGCGAGCTGAGTGAGCCAGGCGTCTTGCTCTCGGCCGCCCAAAAACGACAGCCCCAGCGGTGCCCCGTCGAGCTCACGCGCCGGGATCACCAGCTGCGGCGTGCCGGCGAGCGACGCGAGCGACGACAGCTCGAGCGCGCGCGCGCGGAACGTCTCGAGCTCCGCCGCGGTCGCATCGATGCGAGGTGCGATGCCTGGCGCGGGCGGGATGAAGAGTAAGGTGCCC
>JBEGTL010000209.1:0-12576 GCA_041179425.1 Pseudomonadota bacterium
GCGCGGTGCTGTTCGTTCGTCGCGAGCGCCTCGAAACGATCCTCGAGAAGGAGCTGGTCGAGGTCGACTGGCTGAGTACTGCGGCGATCGCCGCGCGCCTGCGCGCCCTACGAGAGAACGAGACGGCGTGGCGCAGCGCACGCGATGAGGGTCAGTTCAGTCTCGCCGGCGCACAGCCAAAGACTGCGCTGCTGCACGAGGCGGGACGGTGGGGTGTTCCTCGTGGCAGGCTGCCTACCACGCATATCCTCAAGCCACCGACTCCTGCATTCGACGGGCATGCCGAGAACGAGCACCTTTGTTTGGAGCTCGCGCGGGCGGTCGGGCTGCCTGCGGCGCGATCGGAGGTGCAACACTTCGACGACGAGGTTGCCATCGTGGTCCAGCGCTACGATCGTGTGCAACCTGACGTGCAGCGCACCGGCCGGTCGCGAAAGCGCGCAACGATCGCTGTCGTTCGCCTTCATCAAGAAGACATGTGCCAAGCCCTCGGCGTGTCACCCGCGCTCAAATACCAAAACGAAGGGGGCCCGTCGGCGGCTCAGATCGTGAAGCTGCTCAGGGAGCACTCGCGTCGTGCCAGCGACGACGTGAGCATCTTTGTCGACGCTCTCATCTTCAACTGGCTGATCGCGGGAACGGACGCGCACGCGAAGAACTACTCGTTGTTGCATGGACGAGGACCGGGCGTGCGTCTGGCTCCCCTCTACGATCTCGCGAGTGCCCTTCCCTATCCGCAGCTGGACCAGCGCCGGCTGACGCTGGCCATGAAGATCGGCGGCCGTTACACCCTGCGCGAAGTGTCCACCGAGAGCTTTCGACGTTTTGGCGTAGAGCTCGGCCTGCGTGGCGACGAGGTCGTCGCACGGGTCGTTCAGCTGGCCACCGACGTAAACACGCAGGTCTCGCGCGTGCGCGACCAGGCGCGCGAGCACGGCCTCACCCATCCGATGATCGACAAGGTGGCCGCCGCCATCGAGAAACGCGCGGCCGTCTACAAACAAACGACACTGCGCGCGTCTGCACCCGTCCACCGAGCCGCGAAACAAACACAGGCTCTCCTCGAGCGGGACGATCGCGAGTTCGTCTTCCACGGCATGAGGGTCGTCGGCGATCGGCTCGTCGCCGAGCTCACGACCACGGAGGGCACGCGCTTCGTGTTGGATCCCTACCGCCCAGGGCGCAGCTCGGCCGCGAGCGGGGACAGGGTACGGCTCGCTGCCAATCACGGACTCAGCGTAGTTTCGCGCTCGGACGACAAGGGCCGCCGGCACTGAGCGTCAGCACGCTGTGCGCGGGGAGCTGAAGCTGCACGGCATCGGCGCGCAGCTGCGGGCGACTACGTTGCCAGTGCGCGCTCGCACTCGACGTGTAGGCGGTGACCACAGCGCGTGGGTCTCACACCAAGCCGCGCACCGCGACTTGCTGCACCTCGTCTGACGCATTGATCATCACGATCGTTTGAGCCACGGCGCGGGCGACCACAGCGAGCCGAGCAGACGAAAGGCCTGCTTGTTGCGGCGCGCTCCCTCACGCGCGAGGCTGCCGATGGCCGCGATGTCGCGCGCCGCAAAGTCGAACCGACGCACGTTGTCTTCGATGTTGGGGCCCATCACCGCGATCGAGGCGCGCCGTCCGCTCCACTCGCGCGTGTAGTCGTCGACGTCGCTGTAGGTGCGGACGTTGTTGCCGTCTGGTCCGGGTAGCGCGGGTGCACCGTGAAACCACGGCGAGTTGTACGCGTGGTCCGCGACCGATGTGCGGAAACGAGGTGTGAGGTCGACGCGGAGAAGGGACGCGCCCAGGTCGCCGTAGTAGAGCTCCTGCAGCCACCTTTCTCCGGACTGTTTGGCAGGCGCAGTGGTCCCGAAGCCGTCGATGGTACGCGCCGGAAAGAGGGCGCCTTGCCCGTCTTTGGATGGTCCGCAAGTAGGAGCGTCGCTCACCGTCACGGTCGCCTGTGCGCGTACCTCACCTGGTCTCATGATCAGGGTCAACAGCACGAAACTACAGCCGCTAATCAGCCACCCCAGGATCGCGTGCAAGCGCCCTGGCATCCCGTCCCGTTTGGTGGGTAAGGTGACAGCTCGCCGTAAAACGTAGCTGGAGGTCCTTGGATTGTTGGCGATTGTGCATCTTGCGGCCTGGTTTGGCGCAGATCTGAGCCGAAACGCGCGCCCAAGGGTACGTACCTCGCCGATGGCTTGGCGCTGCATTGGGGACCTTGCGGCAGCGGCTTTGCTGCTCTCGGGCTGCTCGGGGAGCGTGACCAGTCCGTCGACCCCAGGTTTGAACATCGAAGGCAGCTCCCACGACGTGACGTTTGTTTGCAAGCCCGACGCAAGAGCGGGCAATGCGATGCACCGTCTGTCGCGCGCGCAGTACGAGAACACCGTACACGACCTACTCGAGGCGCAGCTGCCCAGCCACAGCAAAGACGCCTGGAAAGAAGTGTCGCTCGCCTTTGCAAGCATGCCCGACGACACCATCGCAAAGTCGGCGCCGTTCGCCACCATGGACCAGGCCGTCTCGCAGCAGCACGTCGACACGTACCTCGCGGTGGCACAGGCAGTCGCGCTCTCTCTCACGTCCGACGACGACCGAGTCGACGCGCTGCTGTCGTGCAAGGACGGCGAGCGCGATGCCGACTGCGTGGCGCGTTTCATCCGAAACTTGGGTCGGCACGCGTTTCGACACACCCTGCTCGAGAGCGAGTTCGCGTACCTGTCGAGCGTGTACGCGGCAGACGGCATCGACGTCGCCGCGCTGCGCGACGTCATCGTGGTCGCGCTCGACGCGCCACAGTTCTTGTACCGCGTCGAGCTGGGCGGCGCGCCCATCGCCGGGCAGCCCAACGTGTTTGCGCTGAGCCCTGCCGAGCAGGTGACGCGCCTTGCCTACCACTTCTGGCAGACCATGCCCGACGACGCGCTGCTCGACCTGGCCGATCAAAACGGCCTCGCAGACGACGCCAGCTACACACAGCTGGTCGACTCCATCTCGCGCGACGCGCGTGCAGCGCGCAGCCTCGGTCTGTTCGTGCGCGAGTGGCTGCTCCTCGACGACCTGCGCCCACTCGACTCGTTGCTCGGCGACCCCACCTTCGACGCCTTCGTCGGCGCCGACAAGCCTTCGCCGCAGCTGCGCGAGGCGATGATCGCCGACGTCGTCGACTCGTTGTTGTTCCACCTCGAGCGAGACGACTCGTTCGAGGACTGGTTCACGAGCCCCTACTCGTTCGCTGCCACCGACGAGCTGGCGGCGCTGTACGGCACGGCCAAGTACGACGGCAAGGCAACGGAGCCTCCGCGCTTCCCCGCGGGCGAGCGCTTTGGTCTGCTGACGCGAGCTGCCTTACTGTCTACCGGCACCGCCAAGACGCGGCCCATCATGAAGGGCGTGTTCGTTCGCGATCGCATCCTGTGCGACAGCGTGCCACCCCCGCCTGCCAACGCGACCACCATCCCCGTCGAGCTCACCACCAAGAGGAGTACGCGCGAGGTCGTCGAGAGCCTGACGCAGCAGCCCAAGTCCACCTGCGCGAGCTGCCACAATACGTTGATCAATCCGCTCGGCTTCGCGACCGAGAACTACGACGCGCTCGGACGGATTCGGTCCCAAGAGGTACTCTACTCTGCAGAGGGTAAAGAGCTCGGGGCCAAGTCGGTCCTCACCGACTCGGTGCCGCGCATCTGGCAGAACGACAATCAGACTTCGAAGGGCGCTGCCGATCTGACGGCGCTCATTCTGGATAGTGGCAAGGCAGAGGCGTGCTTCGCCCGGCAGTACATTCGCTTCGCTTCCGGCCGTAGAGAAGATGACGAAGTCGACGGGTGCGCGCTCGAAGCGGTGCGCTCTGCTCTTCAAGACGGTCAAAGCCTGCAACTAGCCGTGCGGGCACCGGCGCTCTCGCCGGAGTTTCGCCAACGTTTTCTCGGAGATGTTCAATGATCGTAGTCAATCGTAGCCGACGCCAGTTCCTGGTCGGCACGGGCGGTTTCACGCTCGCGCTTCCCTTTTTGCCGTCGCTGTTCGCGAACACGGCCGAAGCGCAGGCGTACACCGTGAAGCCGCGTTTCGTGGGCATGGCCACGCACCACGGCGGCGCCTGGGGCAGGCACATGTTCCCGGCCGAGAGCCTGCTCACCGAGAGCACCCAGCTGTACAGCGACCACGAGATCAAGAAGGGCACGCTCAAGGCCACCCAGAACGGTGGCAAGGGCTCGCTCTGCACCGTGCTCACGGGTTCGAGCCAGCTGCTCAGCGACAAGATGGTCGCCAAGATGAACGTGCTGCGCGGACTCGATGTGGCGTTCTACCTGAGCCACAACACGGGCGGGCACCTGGGCAACTACGCACGCTCCGATCGTGAGTCTGCCGAAGGCGACTACACGAGCAAGGTGGGCGGTCACATGCCCACCATCGATCAGGTGATGGCGTACTCCAGCTCCTTCTACAAAGACCTGTCCACCATCCGCCAGCGCTCGCTCAACATCGGCACCGACGGCGGACGCAGCATCTCGTGGGGCTACTCCAACCCCACTGCCAAGAGTGGCAACGTGCAGCCCGTACCCTCGGTCAACAGCTCGCTTCAGCTGTTCAACAGCGTGTTCGTCGCGCCCGTGGCCACCACGGCGCCCGTCAACCCACGCACGCCCGTCGTCGACCGCGTGATGGAGAGCTACAAGCGACTGCAGGCGGGTGCCTTCGGCGACGCCACGCGGCTGTCGCCGGCCGACAAGCGGCGCCTCGACGACCACATGACGCGTCTGTCCGAGCTCGAGCGGCGCGTGAACGTGACGGCGTCTGCCTCGTGCGGCAGCATTGCCAAGCCGGGCCAAGACGCACAACGCAACATGCGCGAGAACGATGTCGCGGCGACCATCCGCTTCTACAAGCTGTTCAACGACGTCATCGTGGCCGGCTTCATCTGCGGCACCTCACGCATCGCCACCATCTACTCCGACCAGCTGTGGTCGTCGTACGCGGGCGACTGGCACCAGGACGTGTCGCATCAGAGCAAAGCCGCCGATGGCGTGAAGCAGAAGGTGGTCTGCGACGCCTACCAGCTGTTCTTCGAGAACTGTTTCCTCGACCTGGTAAACAAGCTCGATGTCGAAGAGGCCAACGGCAAGACCTACCTCGACAACTCACTCGTGCAGTGGAGCCAGGAGTCGGGCCCGTCGACGCACGAGTCGATCTCGACGCCCGTCATCACGGCGGGCAGCGCCGGCGGCTGGTTCAACACGGGCGTGTATGCGGACTACCGCCGCAAGAACGCGCCAAGCCTGGGGCACCTGGACGAGACGCCGTGGCAGGACTTGCAGGTGGGCGTGCTGTACAACCGCTGGCTCGCGACCATCTTGCAGTCGATGGGGGTCGCGCCGAGTGAGTTCGAGCGCAACGGCAAGCGTGGCTACGGGTCTACGTTTACGGACACTTACTACGGCAAGAACCTATGGCCGCAGAGGTTGTTCGACGACGCTAGCTCTGTGTTGCCGTTTCTTCGGGCTGGCTGATTCGTCTCGCTGAGCTGAGTCGAGACTGCTCGATTGGTGGCGGTGGACATGGGGCCCCGCCTTTCCGTTCGATCTCGGTGGCGGTGGACATGGGGCCCCGCATGCCGCTCGATTCTTGGTGGCGGTGGACATGGGTCCGGCCACCTGCGGGGAGCATCTCCGTGCTCGCAAAGCCTGCGCGCGCAGATACTCCCCTCCGGTGTTCGGCACCTCGAAGCGAAATCGCTCGGGGTTGCGCTAGCTCAGATTGGATCCGCAGTGCCGGGACCGCCACCCCAGCGGCAGCAGCAGCACCGACAAGCACACTGCGCGCGTGTCGGAGGGCGCGGGGAAGATTGTCGACGGCGCGCAGGAGATCGCCAGTGCAGCTGGCGGCATCGCTGCCGACAAAGCGCGGAACGTTCGTGATCAGGTCGACGCGACGAGCAGCAGCGCGCAGGCCAAAGCGAGCGGCCTGGCACACGACGCTGGCGCGGCCGTGAAGCACGTCTCCGAGCGCGTCGAGAGCTCGGCTCGCGGCGCCATTGCGGGTGCCAAAGACATCGTCAGCGCCGTGGAAGAAGAGGCGAGCGAGCTGCTGCACGACGCGCGCGACATCGCGGTCGAGAGCTACGACTCGGCGCGCGACTACGCCATCGAGGTGGCCGACGAGGCGAGTGAGCTCGCGCAGCGCGCAGGCCAGCGCACTGTGAGCTTTCTGCGGCGCACCAGCGTCGCGACGGGCAAGTTCGTGAGTCTTCACGCACTGCCGCTCGCAGCAACGGGCGCGAGCCTGGGTTGGCTGCTGATGAGCATGCGCACGAGCGGGACCAAGACCCGCAAGACGTTGGCGCCGCAGAGCGCCGAGGTGCAGGTCCGACGTCCGCGTCGCAACGAGCTGTCCGTGGGGCGGCCGACGCACCACGAGATCGAGGTGACGCGTCCGCTCGATCTGCCGCGTGACGTGCGCGCTTCGCGTGAAGCGCCGGCCACCCAGAGCAAGTTGATGGGCGTCAAGGTGCCCGACAACCGCTACGGAGTCTGATCACACGTAGCCGTGTCCTCTGACCAACCCTGCAACTTTGGAGCTGATTCATGAACATTCCGACGGACCCGAGACTGCTGACTGGCGCGTCAGACGGATACTCAGGCTTCGCTGGTCTGGCCCCGCTCGTCGGTCTGCGGCGCGGAGGGTCGCTGTTCGCGCATGCTCGGAGCCTTTACGTTGGGGACGCCCTCGTGCGTCAGCAGCCAGTGTTTGCGGTGCACGCCGCCCGCGTAGCCCGTGAGAGACGCGTTGCTGCCGATGACCCTGTGGCACGGGACGACGATCCCAACCGGGTTGGCACCGTTGGCGTGACCCACAGCGCGCACTGCCGTGGGTCGCCCGATGCGCTCGGCGAGCTGGCCGTAGTTGAGGGTCTGGCCGACCGGGATGTTGCGAAGCTCGGACCAGACCTGACGCTGAAAGGGTGTGCCTCCCGTCTCTACCTCCAGGCCATCGAGCGCGTTGAGGTCGCCTGCGAAGTACGCCTCGAGTGCTTGGCGCGCACGCGAGGGAGGGGACGCCGGGTCGTCGTGCTCGACGAGCGCGATCGCATCCGCGCCGTAGTGCAGACGCAACAAGCGCAGCATGCGCTCGTGGTAGTCGCCGAAGTCGAGCGCGCGGACGCGCTGCTGCTCGTCGGTGACCAGGAGCACTTCGTCGATGCGGGTGCCAAAACGTTCGAGCCTGAAACGATGCATGACGTGTCCTCCAAGCGCCCACTATCTCAGGGCAGAGCGTGGGTCGCTGGCTGTTTTCGGACATGGCAGTCCCAGGGTTCTGTGTCTTGTGCGACGAGACGAGAACGAGCGCTAGGGCGGCGTGCCCAACACCCTCACGCCGTCGTCGTACAGCGTCAGCTTGTCGTTGCCGAACTTGGCGCACGCACCGGGGCACAGGTCCCACTCTGCCTGCGTGCCGGCGGCGCTCGACGAGAACGAGGCATCGTCGGCCTGCACGACACGACGCTGATAGCCCGCCGCGTGAAAGCTGAGCTCGACCTGCACCGCATCACCAGCGACCAGCGTGCCGGCGCCGTCCAAAAACGTTAGCTCGAGGTAGCTGTCGGCCGCGGCGTTGCCCGCGAGCGCTTGCACGCGGACCTGTACCTGGCCATCGAACTGCACGCGCGTGTCGCCACAACAAGTGCCCGTGTAGAAGACCGAGGTCTCCCAGGGCGGCGCAAGCTCGTTGTGAAAGTAGTAACGAACCGACAGCCTGCGCAGCGCGACGTCGGCACCCGTCAGGTTGTGCACCTTGACGATGAAGTTGATGTCTGCCGCATCGGCGCTCGGGGCCAGGTTGTCGTAGTACAGAGCAAACTTTGCAAGAGCCGCACTCGCGTCGGAGCGCGCAGCATCTCCCGCGGTGTCCTGTGACGCGTCTGGCGCGCGAACGATGGGGTCGGCGGTGCCGTCGAGACACGCGACGAGCAAGCAGACAGCGAGGTGCTGCAGCAACGAAGTACAGGCGCGGGGAGAGCTGAGCACGAAGACGGCTATCGTGTCAGCTCTGCGCGGACGCGGGCAAGTCGACCGCGGACCGTGCATTTTGATGAGCCGTGCGAGCTGCCTGCCGACACTAGGTCTTGTCTCGATGGGCAAGCAGGAGGCTCATGTTCGTACAGACTCGAGTGAGTGCCGCGCAGGTCGCGATCGTGTTCTCGCTGACGTGCTGGGCCGCGGCCTGCGGCGATGCTCCGCAGCCCCGTGATGAACCCACGTCTCCCGGCGAGGTGGGCGACGCAGGCGTGACACGGGCGGCGGACAGAGATGCCGCGAGCCCGGGGACCGACGACGATGCGTCACGCCCGGGTCGGGGCCAGCCAGACGCGGGCGGCGTGCCTCCACGCAACGTCGACGCCGGACGCGACGGTCGAGACGCAGCCAGCGGGTCCCCTCCGGACGCACAGAGTGCGGGCTCCGACGCTTCTGCCGGCGCGACAAGGGACGACATCCTGGTGCCCGCACAGGGCGCGCTGCTGGGCATGTTCTTTGGCGCCGACCGCCTTGCCGCCACGGAGACCAAGCTCGGCCGCAAGGTGCCCGTGCACCTGACCTACGTGGCTTGGAATGACGACTGGCCCAACCAGGTCGCCCAGCCGGATATCGCGGCCAACCGTACGCCGCTGATCAACCTGGAGCCGTCCGACGCCAAGCTCGCCGACCTGATCGACGGCAAGTACGACGCGATGTTGACCAAGCACGCCAAGAACGTTCAGGGGCTCCAGAAAAAGCTGTTTCTCGACTTTGCCGCGGAGATGAACGGCAACTGGTCGACCTGGGATGGCTCGCACAACGGCAAGAGCAGCGCCGTGTACATCGCGGCCTATCGTCACCTTCACGACGTGATGGTGGCTGGCGGCGCGACCAACATCGTGTGGGTGTGGTGCCCCAACGTGGAGAGCGAGCCCCAAGCGGCGTGGAACGAAGCGCTGGCGTATTACCCAGGTGACGCGTACGTCGACTGGACGTGTGTCGATGGTTACAACTGGGGCACCACCAATGGCAGCGGCTGGCAGAGCTTCGAGCGCGTGTTCAGCGCCATCTACGCGGAGCTCGCGACCAAAGGAAAGCCCATCATGATCGGCGAGATGGCATCCACCGAAGAGGGCGGCGACAAGGCCGCGTTCATCGCGGGCATCGTGCCTGCGCTGCACAAGTTTCCGCTGATCAAGAGCCTCGTCTGGTTCGACATCGACAAGGAGACCGACTGGCGCATCAGCTCGTCGCCGGGCTCGGAAGCGGCATTCGTGAAGATGGCCAGCGACCCCTACTTCAACCCGTGAATAGAGTGGGCGCCAGCGCAGTGGCCAACTTTGTCTCCCCACCCTCGGCGGCACTCTTTCAGGCGCCCGCCGGCGACGCGGACCGGGCCCTCGTCGAGGCGCTGCGCGCCGGCGAGACGCGCGCGGGCGAAGCTCTGTTCGCCGCCTACGCACCGTACGTGCGCAAGGTGGTGACGCGTGTGCTCGGCCCGGACGCCGAGACGCTCGACCTGGTGCAGGACGTGTTCGTGGTCGCGCTCGAGTCGCTGCACGCGGCGCAATCTTCTCACGCGCGCGAAGCCGACGTGGTGCGCGCGCACGAAAAGCACCACAGCCGCGCGGCTCTGCCAAAGCGACGGCACCGTCACCACCGGCACACTGCCCACAAGGCCGCGACGAGCCCTGCGCAGGCGTCGACCCCACAGCCGACCTGGCAAGCGCTCGCGCGTGCAGGAAAGTTCAGTGCCGCCTACGCACTCGGACGCGATGTGCAGCTCGATACCCTGAGTGTCTCCGACGCGCTGTTGTTGGGCGATACGGCACGGCTCAGCGGCGACACCACGGCTGCGCTGCACATCTACGAGAAGGTGCGCCAGCGGCACGCTGGCAGCAATGCTGCCGCCGCGGCGGCGTTTGCCAGCGGTCAGCTCCAGTTCGATCAACGCTCAGCGTTTACTGACGCTGCGCGCTGGTTCGCGCTCTATTTGCACGAGCGCAGCACGGGCCCCTTGGCGCGCGAGGCCAGTGGCCGCTTGCTCGAGGCGCTGGAGCGGAGCGGTCAACACGGTGCTGCGAAGCGCGCAGCCACAGCCTACCTTCGCGCCTATCCCACGGGTCCACACGCAACGTTCGCGCGCGGCCTCTCGCCAGCAGAGTGAGCCGACTACGAGCGCGCCTCACTCCCCGATCGCGCGCGTGCCAAAAGCGGATACCCTCTGCTTCTGGCCAAGACCACTCGCCGCGAGCCGACCCTACGAGCACGCGCCGCACGAGGCGTGCGCGCGCGGCAGGCGTGCGTCCTGGTCGCGTTGGTCCTGCTCTGTCTTCCTAGCGCGCGTGCGCAGGCGCCCTCTGCTCCACCGTTGCTACACGTCCGCTCGTGTTTGCCTTCGCCGGTCTGTAGCGCCCTCGACCAGCGGCTCACCGCGGAGCTCGCTGCGCTCCGCGTGCCGGTCGTCGTCCGAGATCTCGGCGCAAGCGCACTCGCGCTCGAACAGATCGCACGCGACGAGCACGCACTGGCGGCGACCCGCGTGGCTCACGATGGCAGCACGCTCGAGCTGTGGCAGGCCGAGGTCAAGGGTATGCCTGCCCTACCCGCAACTCTGCAGCGCATCCCGGTCGACGCCGAGGACGGCTGGAGTGTGTCTGCACTCGCTGCTCTCGAAGCCTTGCGCGCACGTCTCCTCGGGCGCCCTCCTGACGAGCCCGCGGCGCGTGTAGTGCCCGCCGCACAACAGACCGCCTCGATGGCAACCTCGGACCGCACACCTTGGCTGTGGCTGCGCGTCGCGATGGGTGCTGCCTACAGCCCAGGTGGCCTCGGCTTTCACCCGCAGCTTCTCACTGCGCTCCGCTTGCAAGCGCCTGCTCCGTTTTCAGCGGACGCGTTTGCCGCACTCGATCTGACATCCACGGGACACCGCGAGCCAGAGGGCGCCGCGCGGGTACGCGCCACACTGTTGGGGCTTGCCGTAGACATCGCCGCGCCCGAGCGGCGGCGTGTCACCGCGGCGCTCGGTGCCGGGGCTGCGCTCGCACTGCTGCGGGTCGGCGGGAGCGCGCCCGAAGCGGGCTACAGCGCTCGCACGGATAGGATCGTCGGGGCTGGGCCCGCGCTGCGAGCGAGTGCGGCGGCGCGACTCTCCAAGTGGTCACGGGTCCGACTCGAGCTACTAGCCGCGATCACGGCACCGCACGCGGTGGTTCGTTTTGCGGGTCGAGAGGTCGCGAGCTGGGGCAGGCCATTCGTCCTGCTCACGCTCGGCGTCGAGCTCGGCGTGCCGCGCAGCGGCGAAGACGAGTAGGGACGGGTGGTCTCACGCGCGCCCCGCAGAAGTCGCTAGCGCTGCAGCGTCGGCGGCGCATCGTGGGCGCCGAAGATCTGCTCGTAGCCCTTCTTGGTGTCCATGTACTCGCGGATGCGCCGCACACGGGTGCCTGCCATCTCCAAGATGAAGCAGTAGTCGTTGTCGTAGCGGCGGCCGTTGGCGAGCGTCGCGCGGATGCGGCGCTCGAAGACCACCGTGTGGCCGTCCACAAAACAGTGGCTCACCTCGCTCGAGACGTCGCTGACGAAGAGTGTCCCGAAGCTGCGCGTGAGGAAGTCGACGATCGGCTCGGGGCCGACCATGTGGTGGTGACCATGGAGAGCGAGCGCGGTGGCGTTGTCTGCCGGCGCGATCCACTCCACGTCGTCGGTCAGCACCGCCCGAACCAACGCCGCGTCGCGTGTCGCGAACGCGCTCCACACCGCCGTCGCCGCTGCTTTGATGTCCTGCTCGTCGTTCATGTTGGCCTCCATGAACGGAGCAGTATCGTGGTGCGACCGAGGTGGCTGGCGGGATTCGGACGCAACAGATGGATCAAGAGCCCGGACCGTCGACCTGATACTCCGACGGCTGTTTGCCGGTCCAGCGCTTGAACGCGCGCGCAAACGCGCTGAGGCTGTCGTACCCGAGCACGAAGGCCACCTCGCCACCGGCGCGCGCGCGGGGCACAGCGCGCCTCGACCGAAAAAGCTTTCGGCCCCGCGATGAGTTTTGTGAGCAGAGCGGGTCTACCCTTCAAACAAGCCAGCCGGAGCTCACCATGACCGCCTTCATCCATTCCCTCCCCGACGTCGCAGAAGCATCCAGCCAGCCTCGCCCACTCGCGGGCGGAGCGCCCCCTGCTCTGCTCACGCCCTCCAAAAAGGCGCTCTGGACGGGTCGAATCGTGAGCGGCTTCGCGATCCTCTTTTTGACCATGGACGCCGTCATGAAGCTCATCATGGCGCCCGACGCCGTCCAGGGGACCACCGAGCTCGGCTACCCGGCCACGGTGTTGTTCAGCCTCGGACTGGTCCAGCTGGCCTGCCTCGCGCTGTACCTCATCCCGCGCACCGCGGTGCTCGGGGCAGTGCTTTGGACGGGGTACCTAGGGGGAGCCATCGCGACGCACGTCAGAGTGGGCAACCCGTTGTTCAGTCACGTGTTGTTCCCGGTGTATGTCGCGGTGATGCTGTGGGGAGGGTTGTGGCTGCGAGACTTGCGTTTACGTGCGCT
>JBEGTL010000210.1:0-12546 GCA_041179425.1 Pseudomonadota bacterium
CGTAGTCGTTTTGCGTGATGATGATGGGACGGCCCGCATAGCTCACGCCGCGCTGTACGCCGAGCGCGCGCGAGATGCGCGGATTGAGCTGCTCGACGCTGGCCGCGCCGGTGCGGTGCGCGCACAGCACACGAAAACGATCGAGCGTGGCGAGCCGGGTCTCGAGCTCGCCGTCGCGCAGCGGCTTGTAGTGCTCTTTGACTTCGCGCTCGAGCGCGCGGCCGAGCTCGCGCGGCTTGAGTGCGGGATACAGCGCGACGTCGGCCCGCTCCGAGCGCAACACCGCCAGGGCATCGTCGAACGACTGGCGATGGACGGCCTTGGCGAGCGCTGCGATGGCGCTGTCGTCGGGGTAACGATAGCTCTCGGTCAGGCGACTGACGGCGCCCGCCAGCGGACTCGTGGGGTGCTCGGCAGCGCGGCACAGATCGGACAGCACGCCGCCTGCTTCGACCGACGCCAGCTGATCGGGATCGCCCAGCAAGATCACGCGCGCGTGCTCGGGCACCGCCTCGAAGAACCGGCGCATGAGCGCGAGGTCCACCATCGATGCTTCGTCGAGCAGCACCAGGTCGCACTCGAGCGGGCGCGTGGCGTCGTGGCGAAAGCGGGTGAGCGAGCCATCGAGCGGCCCCAGCGCTCGGTGCAGCGTGGAAGCCTGCGTCGCGATGGCCTGCTTCACCGCATCGTCGACCTCGAGCCGGTCGCGTGCCTTCTCGATGGACTCGGTGAGCCGCTGCGCCGCCTTGCCGGTTGGTGCGACCAGCAGCGTGCGCGGTGGAGCCAACCCCGCCGCGAGGGCATCGTTCACCAAGAGCGCGAGCAGCTTGACCACGGTGGAGGTCTTGCCGGTGCCGGGGCCGCCGACGACGATGCTGAAGCGGCGTGAACGCGCGGCCAGCGCTGCCTCGCGCTGCAGGTCTTGTTTGTTTGGGTCGCCGGGAAAGAGCCGGCCCAGCAAAACGAGATCGATCGGAGGCGGCGCCGCGACCTGCGGCTTACACAGCTGCTGCAGCTGTGCGGCGATGCGCTGCTCGTGATCGTAGTAGCGCGCCAGGTAGAGCCGGTGCTGGTCGTCCAGCACCAAGGGCCGCGCAGGATCGGACAGGCCGTGCGTGCTGACCAAGGGCGAGCGTGCCAGTCGTTCGACCCACTGCTCGAGCGCGGGCGAGCGTTCTGCCTCCTCGGTCTGCTCGTCGGTCAACGAACGACCCGAGAGCCGCGTGAGATCGGCGCACACGTGGCCCGACAACACGTCGCGACTGGTGAGGGCGACAGCCAGCGCGACCTCGGGCGAGCGCTCGTCGGCGAGGCGACACATCGCACGTGCGAGCTCGACGTCCAACATGGACAGCACTCCTGCCTGCTCGAGTCGCTGGAGCTGCGTGGATGCGCGCGACGTTTCGTCGCTCGTGGCAGGGGGCGAACCGAGGTCGGTCATGGGGCAACCTCTCGCTCTGCGCTCGTGTTGCGCAGTGCGTCGTCGAGTGTCTCGACCAGCGCGCGGCTCGGACGATCGAAATAGACGCCGGTGCGCAGCGGGTGCTCGGGCGCCATGCCGCGCAAGAACAGGTAGTACACGCCGCCGAAGTGGCTGTCGTAGTCGTAGTCGCGCACGCGGTGCCACAGATAGCGGTGCAGCGCGACCACGTACAGGTGGTACTGCAAGTAGTAGTGGTGATCGGCCATGGCGCGCGCCAGCTGTTCGGGCCCGTACTGCGTCGCGGCCGGGCCTAGCCAGTTGGACTTGTAGTCGACGATGTAGAACTTGCCTCGGTGCCGGAACACCAGGTCGATGAAGCCGCGCATGTAGCCGTACAGGGCGTCGAAGCCCAGCTCGCGCAGCTCGCTCGCGTAGGCGGGCAGTGCGGGCGGTGCCTTGTGCGCACGGAACACGCGCTCGAGTAGGCGAGGCGTGAGCAAGCTGTCGACCGGGAACACGAACTCCATCTCGTCGATGCGCGCGCGTGCGTCGAGCGTTGCCAGCGCGAGGCCGTCGCCGTCGAGCGGCGTATGCAGTGTCTGCCACAGGCCGCGTGTGAGGCTAGGCGTCAAGTTGGCGGGGTAGCCGCGCGCGCGCACGAGTCGATCGGCGACGGCCTCGAGAGCCTCGACGGTGCCGTCGAACTGGGTGTGCTCGAGCACCTCGTGCACCAGCTGTCCCGCGACCGCGCCGCGCGGAAACGTGCCGAGTGCCAGCGTCGACGGGGCCTCCTCGCGCTCCGGCTCCGGCTCGCTCGTGGTCGACACCGCGTCGCGATCGATGCCGGCTTCGGCGAACGACGTGCGCTCCTTGGCGATCAGCGCGGAGAAGCTGGCGACGCGAAAGGAGTGATCGAGCGCGCGGCGGACCGGACGCGCTGGCGCGGTGACCGCCTGACTGGAGCGCGACACATAACGTCCGCTGTCGCGCAGGCTCATGCCGCGCGCAGCGAAGCCGAGCGACGTGAGCTCGTCGCGCAGGCCGCCACTCGCGACGCACGCGGCCAGGCGCGTCTTGAGTGCATCGAGCTCACCCCCGCCAAACAGGGTGTAGCCGAGCGCGGAGGCGGCCAGCTTGTCGACGTTGGGCAGCACCACCGTGACCCGATGTTTGGCGCGCGTCAGCGCCACGTACAACAAGCGGAGTGCTTCTTCCATCACTTCGCGCGTCGCTTGCTCGTGGTAGTCCTTGGCCTGCGCGCTGCCGAGGTCGAGCGTGAGCGCGTTGTCGCGGTCGGGGTCGTGGAAGCGCAAGAACTGTTTGTCGTTGCGACGCAGCTCGGCGGCATCCCACGAAAACGGGCAATACACGAGCGGGTACTCGAGGCCCTTGCTCTTGTGCACAGTGGTGAGCGTGACCGCGTCGTCGCTGCTCTCGAGGCGCAGCTCGTGTGCGTCGCCCACCAGCTCGCTGCGCAGTGCTGCGTCGCGCTGCACGAGTGCGAGCCAGCGTAGTAAGCCCAGCGGGCCCAGGCGCTCGTTGAGCGCGGCTTCGGCGAGCAGCTCGGCCAAGTGCCAGAGGTTGGTGATGCGACGTGTGCCGTCGGGGCGCGCCAAGAGCCGATGCTCGACCTCGTACGCCGCAGTGAGGCCGCGCAGCGCCTGCATGAACCCGTGCGAGAGCCAGATGTCGTGCAGCCGCACGAAGCGCGCGCGGTGCTCTTCCCAGCGCGCGTCGTCGGCCTCGAGGTCGAAGATCTCGCGCGCGTCGTAGCCGCCGTACAGCGAGCTCAAGAACGAGCGAAGCGCGCGCGCATCGCCAGGGTGGGCGAGGGCCGTGAGCGCGCGCTCGAGCTGGCCCACGTCTTCGCTGTCGAACACGCTGGCGTCGCCCGACAACACGCTCGGGATGCCTCGCTCGCTGAGTGCGAGCTGCACGGTGCTCGCTTGTTTGTTGGTGCGACAGAGCACGGCGACGTCGGAGGCCGCGAGCGCACGAAAGCGCGTGCCGTCGTGCACGCTGGTGTCGCTGGTGAGCAGCGCCGCGATGTCGCTGGCGACATGGCGCGCGATCTGCCGCACCAGCGCGTCGGCGCCGCCATCGCCCACCTCGATCAGGGCGAGGTCGAGTGGGCCGCGCCCATCTCGCGCGCGCAGGCGTTCGCCAGTCTTGGCGGCGCGCACCTGCTGGTAGGCGATGTCGGGCAGCAAGAAGGGGTGCGACACCCGGGCGTACATGGTGTTGAGCGCATCGATCAGCGTCGCATCCGAGCGCCAGTTGACATCGAGTGTGTAGACACGCTCGCCCGCTTCACCGCGCGCGCCCAGGTACGCCGCCACGTCTGCACCACGAAAGCCGTAGATGGCTTGCTTGGGGTCGCCAATCAACAAGAGGGGCGCCGTGCCTGTCGCAAAGATGCTGCGAAAGATGCGGTACTGTGTGGGGTCGGTGTCTTGGAACTCGTCGACGAGCGCGGCGCGGTACTTCTCGCGCAGGCGCTCTCGCAGCACAGGGCCCGTGGGCCCGTGGAGCGCCGCGTCGAGATCGGACAGCAACGCGTCGAACGTGCGCACGCTGGTCTCGCGCGTGCGGCGTGCGAGCTCACTCTGCACGTAGTCGACGAAGCGCCGTCGAAAGGCCAGCTCGATGGATGCCTTGGCCGGCACGAAGGCGCGTGCCCGCTCGAGCAGACGCTCCGCGAGCTCGAAGAACGGATGCTCGGGGCCGCCGCTTGCGCCGGGCTTGGCCTTGGCGCGCACGCCGCTGCTGGTGAAGTTGACGAAGCTCGCTTTGTCGGCCAGCTCCTTGGCATCGCCCGCGTCGAGCAGACCGTCGGCGGTGTCTGCGTAGCGCAGCGCGTTGCCGCCCATGCCCTTGAGACCGCGCACGTGCTCGACGATGTGCTGCCGCTCGCTGCGCCAGACCTCGCGGCACGTGCCCAGCAGCGTGAGCCACGCACCGTGATCGAACGCGATCTCTTCGACGCGATCGGGTAGCAGACACAGGTCGCGCCCGCCGACTCGTGCCGCGAGCTGGCGCAGCTGGGGCGGCTCTTTGAGCAGCACCGCCGCTCGCAGCGGGGACGTGTCGTACAGCTCGCGCATGAAGTAGTCGTCGGCGATCTCGTCGAGTAGCGGGCCCGAGTGCGCCGTGAGCTGCGCCTCGAAGGCCGACCCGCTCTCGAACGCGCAGTCGCGGAGCACGCGCTGACAAAAGCCGTGGATGGTGAGCACGGGCGCTTCGTCGACCCCGGACAGCGCCTGCTCGAGCCGCTCGATGACGGCCGTGCGTCCATGCTGGGCATCGGCCCGCTCGCACACGTTGCGCAAGAACGTGTCGTCGCTCGGCTCGCCCTTGGCAAACAGCAGCGCGTCCGCGATGCGTCTGCGGATGCGGTCGCGCAGCTCTGCGGTGGCCGCGCGCGTGTAGGTCACCACCAAGATCTGATCGACGGTCAGCTGCTGCTCGAGGAGCAGGCGCAAAAACAGGCTGGTGATGGTGTAGGTCTTGCCGGTGCCGGCACTCGCCTCCACGATGGCCGTGCCGCCGAGCGACAGCTCTTCTGGGTCGAGCACTAGCATTCAGTCATCCTTCTGCGTGGCGCGCAGCATGGGACCGAGCGCGCGCTCGGCGAGGGCTCCAAACGTGAGCTCGCTGTCGCCGTCGCTGGCGCGGAGCTCCTCGAGGCGCTGCAGCTGTTCGGGGCTCCAGACTTGAAGTACGTGTGCGTCTTCGAGCACGCTCATGCCCGGCGCGCTCTGCTTGTTGAGCTCGGCGCGTGCGCGAGCGTAGGCGCTCTCTTCGCTCTCGCCTTTGAGCCGAGCCTGCGCGTAGCACTCGGACGGACCGTGCAGCAGCGGCAGCGGCATACTCATGCCGAGCTCGTGCAGCATGACCAGGTCGCCGAGCAGCTCGCGTGCGGCTTGTTCACTCACCGGCACGAACAGCACGTTCTTTTTTTCTTCGCGACCGATCAGGCGGGTGAGGGTCGGCGCTGCGCCGGTGGCACACAGCGCCAAGTGCGCGACCCACACGCTGAACCTGCGCTTCACGTGCAGGGTGCCCACCGAGCGCTCGACGCGCGCGTGCTGCTCGAGCCCACCGAGTCGACCCGACAAGCGTGCCGCGCCGAACTGCAGCACGAACTGTCGATCGGGCAGCGCGACCCCCGGGGGAGCCGCGTCGATGACGCCTCGCACCATCTCTTCGAGCAACGTCAGCTGAGCGTCGCCGATGCTGCCGGGTGCGAGCCGGCCGGCTTTTTTGAGCAGGCGCGCCCGCTCTTCGGGGGCGTGCGTGTCGTGCTGGCGCAGCAGGTCGTCGGCCAGCCGATACTTGTCGAGGTTGTTGAGCGCGATGGGCTCACGATCGGACACGTCGTCGAGCTCGCGCGGCAGGTACACCTTGAGGCGTTCCTTGAGGAACGTCTCCTGCGGTCGCCGAAAAAAGCGCGTCAGCGTGTCGAGCGTGAGCACGGTGGGCTCGTCGCGCTTGGGCAACGCGGACGACGAGAACGATCGCGGCGCCGTCTTGGGTGCGAGCAGCGAGCGGGCCGCGGCCTCGGCAGTGGCGTCGTACGACACCATTGCGGCGTCGTTACCGCGCTGAAAGTAGCGCGCGTCGAAGCGATGCAGGGCGTGCTGGTGGGTGATCGCGCTGGAGACGGCGCCTTCGAGGCCGAGGCTCAGTGTGCCCGCCGACGAAAACACGAAGTGCTGATCGCACAACCTGAGCAGTTGATCGACCAGCACCGACGCAGGCCGGTCGCCGCCATCTTGCGCGCTCTTGCCCACGTAGCTGATGTGCAGCGCGTCTCGCGCCGACAAGATGGCCTCGAGGAACAGCTGCCTGTCGTCTTCGCGCAGGCTGCGATCGCCGGGCTTGGGCTCTTGTGCCATCAGATCGAACGACGGGCGCGCGATGCTGCGCGGAAAAGACTCGTCGTCCATGCCCAGCAGGCACACCACCCGAAACGGGATCGCACGCATGGGGACCGGCTCGCAGAACGTCACGCCACCGGCCAAAAACCCCAGGTTCGCGCGCCCGCGGTCGATGCGCAGCTCGAGCAGCCTGCGCACGCTGATCAGGCCCACCGGCTCGGCGAACGAGGCGGCGTCGGCCTCGCTGCCGAGGTCGGCGAGCGCGCTCCTCAGCGCGTGATGCTCGATGGCGAGCTCGTCCTCGTCGGACACCAATGCGGAGAGCAGCTGGCTGAGATCGGCGGTGTAGGTGGACGGCGGACGCGGCGCCGCGAGCTTGTGCACCCATGTGAACAACGTCTCGAGGAAGCGCGCGAGCTTGCCCAGCAAGAGCGCGCTCTGCCCCTCGACCTGGGCCAGCGGCAAGACATCGAAGAGCTCACGGGTCTCTCCGTCGACCGCGGCGTAGCCGACGAGCAGTCGATCGAGCGCGAAGCGCAGGCTGTTCTCGACGAACGCCGGCTGGCCAAAGCTCTCGCGATGCGCAGCGTCGACCGCCCAGCGCCCGCCCGCGCTCACCAGCCAGTGTTGGATGGTGTCGATGTCGCCCTCGGCGATGCCGAACCGCGTGCGCACGCACTCGCGGTGAAGGAAGTCGAGTACGTCGCTCAAGAGCAGGCGCGAGCTGGACAGCTCGAGCAACGCAAAGAACGCCTCGGCGACCTCGGAAGCGCGCACGGCGCGACGGTCGGCGATGCGAAACGGGATACTCTTGTCGTCGCGCGGACCGCCCTCTGCGAACACCGCTTCGATGGCAGGCGCGTAGCGCTCGATGTCGGGCGTAAACACGATCACGTCGCGCGGCTCGAGGGACGGGTCTTTTTCGAACCGGCCGCGCAGCTGATCGCGCAGCACCTCGAGCTCACGCACGATGCTGTGGCACACGTGCACCTGAATGCTGTCGTCTTGCTCGTGGATGTCGAGCGGGCGCTCCGTGCCGCTGCCGCGCTTCTGACGTGCCGTCAGCTCGACCAAGTCGCTCTGCAGTGCGCGCAGCATGCTGCTGGGCGCGGGCGCCTCGAACAGCTCGTCGGGCTCGAGATAGGGCTGTTTTTCGAGCAGATCGACGAACTCGCGGCTGATCTTGCCGAGCGCCGCCAAGAAGCCGTGGAGGTCGCGCCGAGTGGCCGCGCTGCGATCGAGGTCGCCCCAGTACTCGCGCGACGGCGTCAGCAGGAACACGTGCACGTCGAGCTGCTCGGCGATGCGCGTGAGCATGCCCAAGAAGGCAGGTGGCAGCGTGGAGATGCCAAACAGCGAGATGCGCTCGGGCAGGCCCCCCACGTCGGGTGCGAGCGTTGCGCCACGCGTCAGCGAGCGCTCGAAGGCGGCCATGCGCTCTGCCAGGTGCGGCGCCGGCGAGCGCTGAAGCACACTGCGAAACAGCTTGGCTTGAAAGTGTGAGTCGGCGCCGCGCTGCCACGCGAGCACCAGCTCGGGCCGGTAGATGATGTACTGGTCGAAGCTCTCTGCGAGCCGGCGCGACAGATCGATCAGTCGTTCACGCTCGCGATCGCCCTCGAGGTAGGCGGCGACCTCACGGAAGGCGGGGTCGGCGAGCAAGCCCGGGAGCGCTTGCGCAATCAGCCACACCATCGTCAGCGAGTCGAAGCGCGCGGGCTCGTCGGTGGGCTCGCGGGCGTCGACCACCTGCTCGAGAAAGAGCTCGATCAGCGCGCGCGGAAAGGGAAACCACGGGTTACCCCACACGCCGAGGTCACGCGCCAGCGAGGCCGCGAGCCAGCGCTCCATGCCCGGCCCCTGCACCACGATACACTCGCGTGCGAAGGGGTCGTCGAGCGGCTGCCGCACCACCTCTGCAAGGCCCTCGGCCAGCCGCTCCAGGCGGTTACTGCGATGCACGAAGAGCGCCACGCGTCGCAGCTTACCGCGTGCGTGGCGATCGCCTAGTGCCGACGAGAGAAACAGCGCAAGAGGCCACCCAAGCGCGCGCTTTGCCGCGCGAGCCGTCGAAGCGCGCGGTGCCTCCGCGCGCGAGCAAGAACGGAAGGACGTACGCGCGACCCGGCTCAGATGGCGATCGTCGGGCAACCCTCGTCGACCTCGCGATCGCAGTCGTTGTCCATGCCATCGCACACCTCGTCGACCTGCATCAGGCAGCCGTTGCAGCCCTCGTCGACGATGCCGTCGCAGTCGTCGTCCTTGCCGTTGCAGATCTCGCGGAAGGGCATGCACAGGCCGCAGTCCTCGTCGATGACGCCATCGCAGTCGTCGTCCTTGCCGTTGCAGACCTCGGCACCGCACGTGGTGGGGGGAGGGCAGCCCTCGTCGATGACGCCGTCGCAGTCGTCGTCCTTGCCGTTGCACAGCTCGGGCGAGCAGTCGTTCGGGGGCGGGCAGTCTTCGTCGACGACGCCGTCGCAGTCGTCGTCCTTGCCGTTGCACAGCTCGGGCGTGGGCACGCACAGCGCGGTGCAGCCTTCGTCGATCAACGCGTCACAGTCGTTGTCGGCGCCGTCGCAGATCTCGATGGTGGGGACGCACGCCGGCACGTCGGTGCACGGGACGCGCACGCCGATGCTGGCGCGCGGGTCGGTGCGGGCGGCGTTGGTGAGCTCGCCGCACGCGGCGCCGCCGAGCGTGATGGTGGCGGTCGCCGCGTCGAGTGTGTACTCGCCAGCGGCCAGCACGCGGTCGCCGCCCGCTGCGTTGCCGTTGGCGTCGAGCACCACGCGCAAGCGTGAGAAGTTGGGCGTGCCGGTAGGCAGGCTGTCGATACGCAGCGCGCAGCTGACCGTACTGGCCTGGATCTGATTGAACGCAGCGATCAGGTCGTTGGTGCTGGTCACGTCGTACCAGGGCGTGTTGGGCTGCCCGGCTTGCCAGCCGGGATTGCCTGCGTTCGCGACGTCCTGCATGTGCTGCCGGTTGGCGCCCACCATGCCCACCGAGAACACACGAATCCCCAGTGCCGCGAGCTGCTGCACGGCCGAGAGGGCGCCGCCAAAGTCGGGATCGTCCGAGCACATGTTGGGAGCGTTGGCGCCGTTGGGCTCACCGTCGGTGAGCAGCACCACGGCGCGCGGACGGTTTGGCACCGTGTCGTTGGCGAGGTTGTAGAGGGCACGCTCACGCACACTGCGCAGCGCGAGTGCGGTGGGCGTGTCGGCCTCGTACTCGGGCACCGTGCGCGGGTAGCTGGCGGTGAACGCAGCGGGGTTGCCCGCGTAGCTGGCCAGATCGAGCACCTCGGCGGGAGGCAGGCACTTGCCGCTGCCCGGGTAGATCGCGACGCCCACGTTGAAGTCGTTGACCAACGTCGGCGCCACCGCATCGAACGCCGCCGTCACGCGGTCCCAACGGCTGAGCGGCAGGTCGTCGAAGAACATCATCGAGCCCGAGCGATCGAGCACGAAGTACAGGTTGGCCGGGATGCGCGTGGTGGTGGATGTCCCCTCGGCGCACGCGGGCTCGTCGGTCACGTCGCTGTCGCAGGCGTCGCCAGGGCCGTTTTTGTCGAGGTTTTCTTGTCCTCTGTTGGCGAGCCCGGGGCAGTTGTCGCACGCCTCGGGCACGCCGTCGCCATCGGCGTCTGCATCCGAAGCATTGGGGCAACGGTCTTGCCCATTCGGAACCGCATCGCCGTCGTCGTCTTCACACGCGTCGCCGATGCCGTCTTTGTCGGCGTCGGACTGCGCGCTGTTGGCCGTGCTGGCGCAGTTGTCGCAGGCGTCGGCAAGACCGTCCTTGTCGCTGTCTGTGGTGGGGCCTTTGCAGCCGTCGAGCGCGTTGGGGACGCCGTCGCCGTCGTCGTCCTCGCAGGCATCTCCCACTCCGTCGAGGTCGGTGTCGAGCTGCCTCTGGTTTGCAAAAACAACACAGTTGTCGCAGGCATCGCCCTTGCCGTCCGCGTCCCCGTCGAGCTGCGTGGGGTTCTGCGCTGCCTCGCAGTTGTCTTTGCCGTTGGGGACGCCATCGCCATCGCCGTCGGCAGCTGGGTCCGAGCGGCCGTCACAGGCGTCGCCCTTGCCGTCCTTGTTGGCGTCCAGCTGGTCGCTGTTGGCGAGGAACGCACAGTTGTCGCAGACGTCGCCCAGGCCGTCCGCGTCGCGGTCGAGCTGGGACGGATTGCTCAGCGCCGTGCAGTTGTCTTTGGCGTTGGGCACACCGTCGCCGTCGTCGTCGCCGTTCGGATCGAGCAGTCCACTGCACACGTCGCCAACGCCGTTGTTGTCGGCGTCTTCTTGCCGAATGTTGGCGACGAAGTCGCAGTTGTCACAGGCATCGCCGCGCCCGTCGCCGTCGCGGTCGGTCTGGTCCACGTTCTTCAGCTCGAAGCAGTTGTCCGCGTGGTTGGCTACGCCATCGCCGTCCGCGTCCTCGTCCGGGGAGTCGCCCTCACACGCGTCGCCAATGCCATCGAGGTCCGAGTCGAACTGGTCGTAGTTCGCGATCGTCCGGCAGTTGTCGCACTGGTCGCCGCGCAGATCGCTGTCGCTGTCCGTCTGGGTCGGGTTGCTGGAGACCCTGCAGTTGTCGAGGTTGTCGGGGACGCCGTCGCCGTCGTTGTCGACCCAGCCGGAATCGCGAGAGATTGTCGCGCCATTGCCGGCGTCTTGGACGCCCGCGTCGGTGCTGATCGGGTCGGTGACCGCGGTACGTTCGCGGTTGGCAGCGCACGCCGAGAGACCGAAAGCGAGCAGGACCACGTGGAGCTGGCGGAGGAGAGTGCGCGGCATGAGTGCGGTTTTGCACCCAGCGGAGTGAATTTGCTACTTCGTGTCGTTTCCTATCCCCGCCCGCTCAGCGATGACAAGCAGCCTTGCACCGAACATTGGTAACACTCGACACAGCGATCCCCCCGCGTCATCGTCGGCCCATGTCATTTCAGCGCGATCTTTCTTCGCTCTCACGCCGAAGGGCGCGCTTCGACCTAGCGTTGGCTCGTCTGGCACTCGTGGTGTCGGCCGTGATCACGTTGGGTTGCGGAGGGGACGACGACCCCAAGTTCCTGTCTTTCGAGCAGCTCTGTCCAGAGCTGGCCTCCGACGTCTGCGCCGCGCGTAACGGCGGCTGCTGCGCGACAGGTGTCGATCCTGTCCAGTGCGCCAAAGACGAAGAGGCGAGCTGTCGGACTGCCGTGGGCGCATTCGCGGGCGAGTCGAGTCTTCACTACGACGCAGTGCGCGCCGCCACGCAGCACGAGCAGACGCGCAACACTCTGAGTGCGTGCGGTGCAATGCCGGTGTTGGCGAGCTACTTCGAAGGCGGGTTGTTTTTTGGGGCTCCGTGCGAGCGCGGCAGTCAGTGTGCGCGCGGAAGTTGTACCTCCGACGCGCATGTTTGCGTCGAGCCTGTGTCGGCACCGCTCTGTACGCCGCCCGCGTCTCCGTAGCGCGAGGGTTGTCGCACGTCGGGGCGAGGAGTTGGCGAGAGCGAGCTTGCTCGGCTTCAAACACGAGGCCATAGATCGCGAGTGTCACGACCCCTTCGTTCGGGGCACTCGGCAAATCATGCGCCTCGCTTGTGGAACGTGTAGCGCTGTCCAGCTGGTCTCCTCGCCAGAATCGCACTCCGAAAACGAGGGCGCTTCGTCCGAGGCCGAAGCGCGCTGCCTCCAGTGCGGCGCAAAGCTCCTCGCATCTGCGCTGGCGAGCCAGACTGCGGCGCGCTTTTCCGAGCAGGCTTCTGCGCCCCCTTGGCCCGCCAGCGAAGAAGAAGCGATCGGGCTCGATCACCTGTCTCCCGAATCGCTTGCGCTCGCCAACCAGCTGTCGTTCGAGCAGGTCCTGCCCATCGACGAGGTGTTCCTCGAGAGCGAGCCGTGGTTCGAGCTCGAGAAGCCCTTCGCCGACGTACCGTTGACCCCCCATGCCGCGCTGCCGCTCAAGCTGGAGCCGGCGGTCGACAATCTGTCGCCCACCGACCGCGATCCTTCCGTCGAGCTGATGCTGACCACGCCCGCGACGCCCGCAGCTCTCGAGCCATCGGATCTCCGCTCGCGCGCCGAAGAGCACGCTTCGACCGAGCTCGTCGCTCCTGCTTCTTCTTTTCAGTCGCGCGCGGACGAGCCACCTGCTTCAACCAGGTCGACCAAGCGTGTGCCGCCTCCGCCGCCGATCTCCAGGTCGCCGCACTCCTCCTCCACGCAGCTGCCTCCCACGCAGTTCGGCTACGCGAGCG
>JBEGTL010000211.1:0-12540 GCA_041179425.1 Pseudomonadota bacterium
AGGCCAGAATCGGAAGCTTCGTTACTCATCGGCCGAAGTTTGGCGTTGGCCGACAGGCGCTGCAAGGCCGCCAGACGCGGCGCGGGCGCGCGATCGTGCGTGCGATTGCGAGCTCGGGCGCGGGCGACAAAGACCGCGCGCTTGCGTCGGGCGCGCACTCGGCCACGCTAGCGGGCCGTGCTCGATCTGTCGGTCTACCTCCATTTCCCGTGGTGTTTGCGCAAGTGCCCGTACTGCGACTTCGCCACGTCGCCGCTCGAGCGCGACGCCATCCCGCACACCGCGTACGCCGACGGCATCCTGCGCGAGCTCGAGATGCGCGCGTCATCGCTGCAAAATGCGCGGCTATTCTCGATCTTTTTCGGCGGCGGCACGCCATCGTTGTGGGACCCGCGTGAGCTCGGACGCGTGCTCGGTGCGGTGCAGGCGGCTTTCTCGAGCCGGCACCCGGACGTCGAGATCACGGTCGAGTGCAACCCGAGCTCGCTCGATGCACGGCGCGCCGCTCTGCTTCGCGAGGCAGGCGTCAACCGGCTGTCGGTCGGCGTGCAGTCGCTCGACGATGCCGAGCTCAAGTTCCTGGGCAGGCTGCACGATCAAAAGCTCGCCTTCGAGGCGCTCGACGCCGCGCAGGGGGCGTTCGAGCGGGTGAGTGCCGACCTCATGTTTGCGCTGCCGGGCCAGCCCGCCGAGCGCTTTTATGGGTACGTGGACCAGCTGCTCGCACGGGGGCTGTCGCACGTGTCGGCGTACGCGTTGACCATCGAGCCTGCGACCAAGTTTGGTTCCGACGCGCGCGCAGGCTTACTCACCGCGGCGCCAGACGAGGCGTACGCGCTGATGTTCGAGGGCATCGAGCAGCGCTTCGAGCGCGCGGGCCTCGTGCACTACGAGGTCTCCAACTACGCGCGCCCCGGCGAAGAGAGTCGCCACAACCAGCACTACTGGCGCGGCGGCAGCTACCTGGGCTTGGGTGCAGCGGCCGTGGGCTGCCTGGCGGTGGGCAAGGGCGGTCGGCGCTACCGCAATCATCCAGACGCCACGCGCTACCTCGAGCGCGCGTCGAGCGCCGAGGTCGAGGTGTTCGAGGAGTCGCTCGACGCACAGGACGTGATCCGCGAGGCGCTGATGCTGGGCCTGCGCACCGACGAGGGCGTGGACCTCGCACGGCTCGGCGAGCGCACTGGCGTGGACCCACGCGTGGGCCGCGAGAAGGCCATCGCACGGCGCATCGCGCGCGGGGACCTGAGCCTCGACGGCGACCTGCTGCGCGTCCCACGGCGGCGTTGGTTGCTGCTCGACGGCATCGTGGCCGACTTGTTCTGAGTATTTGCGGTAAGGTGGCGCCTCGCGTGGGGGACAACATCGCGTGCGAGGATACGTGCCAGCTCTGAACCTGAGGATTGCGCTGCTGGCTGGCTCGCTGTGGAGTGTGGGCGCGTGCAGTCGCCACGATCCCGAGCCCGCCGCGCGCTCGTCGTCGCCGGCGACCTCGAGTGCAGGAGGCGGCGCGCAGCCGACCGCCCCGGGCGAGGCGCCCGTAACCGTGCTCCCGACGGTGCCAGAGAGCGTGGTGGCGCCGCTGTCGGATCGACTCTCGCGTCCCGCCGCGCCGTTGGTGGTCGCCATCGGCGATCTACACGGCGACCTCATCGCCGCGCGGCGCGCGCTGCGGTTGGCCGGCGCAATCGACGAAGGCGACCAGTGGGTAGGAGGCGAGCTGGTGCTCGTGCAGACGGGCGACCTGATCGACCGCGGCGACGACGACCGGGTGCTGTTCGACCTGCTCGAGCGTCTGCGGCCCCAAGCGAAGCAGGCAGGCGGCCAGGTGGTCGCTATGTCGGGCAACCACGAGCTGATGAACGTGGGCCTGAACTTTGGGTACGTGACGCGCGCATCGATGGACGCGTTCGCGAGCGAGGGAGGGCGCGCCGCCGCGTTTCATCCCACGGGGCGCTACGCGATCATGCTGGCCGATCGGCCCGTGGTCTATCAGGTGGGAGACACCCTCTTTGTCCACGGCGGCATCTTGCCCAACCACGTGCGCTACGGCCTCGACCGACTCAACGACGAGGTGCGCGCGTGGATGTTGGGCCAGCGTCCGAACGCGCCCGACATCATCGAGGTGAGTGACGGTCTGATCTGGACGCGTCTGTACTCGCTCGACACCAACGCGGAGGGCTGCGCACTCCTCGACGAGGCGCTGACGCTGCTGCACGCCAAGCGCATGGTGGTGGGTCACACGCCGCAGCTCGGAGGCATCACGTCGGCCTGCGAGGGACGTGTCTGGCGCATCGACACCGGCGCGTCGAGCTATTACGGCGGCCCCGTCGAGGTGCTGGAGATCCGAGGGGACCAGGTGGCTTCTCGCAGAGAAGGCCTGCCCCGGCTGCACTGAGCGCATCGCCACGGCGACGCTCACGAGCACACGTTGGCGATGCCGGGGCTCGGCGCGGCGACGGCGATGTCGACTGCGCCGTCGCCCGTGTCGAAGCCATCTGGGCAGCGCGAGAGGGCGCCGTCTCCTTCGTCGGCCGGTGCTGCCTTGCCCTCACTGCTGCCTGCCACCACATCTTCGTACGAGAGCGCGTCGATGAGCTTGTCGGCCCGCACCAAACGAAGCGCGTCGGGTCCGTTTTGCAGACCACTGCCGTTGAGCTGTGCGCGTATCACCGTCGCGGGCAGTGCTGCGACGATGGCGGGATCGCCCAGCACGAGGCGCGCGCCGGGAGCGAGCTCTTTGGCGATGTCCCCGAGCGCGTAGTGGCTGTACACCTTGCCGTCGCCCCCGTTGACCAGCTCGAGCACGACGCCAGCGAGCGGCGCCGAACAAGTGCCCGGGTTGAGCAGCTCGATGAACTCGGCGTCATCGCTGCTGGCTTGCTCGTAGTCGACCTCGTTGATGCGCAGGCCGAGCGCGCACGCGGCGTCTCCGCTGCTGCCCGCGTCGCCCGCCCCGATGGCGATGCCGACCGTCAACACGCCGGTGCCTAGCGCGACGCTGTCGCCCTGACTGAGCTCGAAGCGCAAGGTGGTGCGCGTGGTCTGGCCCGCGCTGATGAGCACCGGGGCCGGGTTCTGGCTGACCAGTCGCGCCGCCACCGGCGCACTCATGGGGTCGTCCTTGCGCACCAGTGCAAAGCCCTCGGCGAGGCTGAGGCGATAGCCGCCCGAGGGCAGCGAGAGCTCGAGCTGATCTTCGTCTTCGGCGCTGAAAGCTCGCTGCTCGGGCCCCTCGAGCGTGAAGTTGGCGTGGCTGAGTCGGTAGGTGATGCCACCGGCCTGGGTGGTGAGGCCCAGCTCGAGGGAGCCGAGCTGGCCATCGCTGGCGGCGGGGCTGCAGGCGATGGCGGCGGTCGCGAGCACGAGCATGGCGCGCGTGCGGCGCTGGGCGTGGGTGGGACCATTAGAGAGAGCGAGGCAGGGCTGCATGGTGACTCCGAGGGTGCGGGGAATGCCCCTCCCAGCGCACGCGTCGGGCCGGCGGTGCACGGTGTGCTGCCCGGCACTTGCGCGGGTCGTGTCGGCGCCATCGGCGACGCTCGTTGGCGGCCGCCATGCTAGCTTCGCCGGCGTGTCCATCGACTTCTCGGCCGTCACCGCACAGGGCCTCGTCAAGATGTTCGGCCCCACGCGCGCGCTGAGCGGTGTCGACCTGTCGCTGACCGCCGGCTGCGTCACCGTCATCGAGGGTCCCAACGGCGCCGGCAAGAGCACGCTGCTCGAGCTGCTCTCGCTGCTCAGCCGGCCCACGCGCGGCACGCTGCGCTTTGGCCCCTACGACGCCTGGCGCGATCGCCAGCTGCTGCGCGGCACGCTGGGTGTGCTGGCCCACGCCGCGATGCTGTATCCAGAGCTGACCGGCCACGAGAACCTCACCTTGTTCGCACGCATGTACGGAGTGCCAGCCGCGCGCGTCGGTGCACTCGGCGAGCGCTTCGAGGCGACCGGCTTTTGGGAGCGCCCGGTGCGCACGTACTCGCGTGGACAGCTGCAGCGCGTGGCACTCGCACGCGCGCTCTTGCACGAGCCTCGGCTGATCTTGCTCGACGAGCCCAGCACGGGCCTCGACGTGCGCGCCACCGAGCGCCTGGTCGAGGCCGTGCTCGTCGAGCGCGCGCGCGGGGCCATCGTGGTGCTCGTCACGCACGACATGGCGCTCACCGACAAGCTCGCCGACCGCCGCGTGCGCATCAACCGCGGCCGCATCGAGGACCAAGCTGCATGAACCTGGCTGCCGCCGCCTGGCTGGTGTTCCGCAAGGACCTGCGCATCGAGCTGCGCACCGGCGAGATCTTGATCACCACCGGCTTCTTTGCGTTGCTGATCACCATCCTCACGTCGCTCTCGTTTTATCTCGACGACGTGGTGGCACGCCGCATCGCGCCCGGCGTGTTGTGGATCAGCATCGCGTTCTCGGGCGTGCTGGCCATGGGGCGTAGCTTTCAGCGTGAGCGCGATCACGACGCGATGCGCGGTCTGTTGTTGTCGCCGCTGCCGCGTCCGGGCATCTACCTGGGCAAGGCGCTGGGCATCTTTGCGTTCTTGGTGCTGGTCGAGGTGCTGCTGGTGCCCTTGCTCTCCGTGCTTTACCACGTCGATCTCGGCGCGGTGCTCGGGCAGATCACGCTCATTACCTTGCTCGGCACGCTCGGCTTCTCCGCGGCCGGCGCGCTGTTCGCTGCGATGGGCGTGCGCGTGCGGACCAAAGAGCTGGTGCTGAGCGTGGTGCTGTTTCCGCTGGTCTCGCCGGCGCTGCTCGCGGGCGTGGTCGCCACGCGCGAGGTGCTGGCCGGCGCCAGCTTGAGCGAGATCAACGACTGGCTGCGCGTGTTGACTGCTTTCGACCTTACCTTTTTGGTGCTGGGTGCGCTGTTGTTTGGGCCGCTGACGAGCGAGTGAGCTGGCGGCGCGCGCGGTTCGTGCCCATCATGACGTATGCAACAGAGCGCCAACGACTGGGACTTCAAGCTGCTTTACGACGGCGAGTGTCCGCTCTGTCTGCGCGAGGTGCGGCTGCTGCAGAGGCTCAACCGCAAGGGCGGTCGGCTCGCGCTCGAAGACATTGCGGCTCCCGACTTCGACGCCACGCGCTACGGGCGCACGTTCGACGAGCTGATGGGGCAGATTCACGGAGTTTTGCCGGGCGGCACGCTGGTGACCGGCATGGAGGTGTTCCGGCGCAGCTACGCGGCGGCCGGCTGGGGCGTGCTGGCCAACTTCACGGGCTGGCCCGTGCTGCGTCCCCTGTTCGACTTCGCCTACCGCTGGTTCGCGCAGAACCGGCTGCGCCTGACCGGCCGCTCTCACGTGTGCGAGTCGGGTCGCTGCGCGGTGCCAGCCAAGTAAACCGGTCGAGGTAGCGTTTCCCCGTGCAGCCGCGTTCGCCAAGGATGAGTCCCCCGAGGCGCGTGCGTCTCGATGCGCTCCGCAACTCGCCCGCTTTGCGTGAAGCGTTACGCGTGGCGCCCGCTCGGCCCAACCTGGCAGCCGGCCTACGCGCAGGTGTGGCCACCACGCTGCCGCTCTTGTTGGTCGCGCTCACGGGTCGCCACGAGCTCATCTGGACCAGCCTGGCAGGCTTCAACACCGTGCTCGTCGACAAGGGCGGAGGGTACCGCACACGCGCAGAGACCATGCTCTCACTCGCCTTTTGCGGCGCGCTGGCGGTGCTGCTCGGCAGCCTGCTCGCAGCCCACCCGGTGCCGGCCACCGTGCTGGCGTTGCTGGTGGTCGGCCTCGGCGGGTTCGTGCGCTTGTTTGGTGCCGAGGCCACGGCGGTCGGCGTCTGTACCTCGGTCACCTTGGTGGTGGCGCTCGCACGACCGGCGGCAAGCTTCGAAGCGGCCGCGACCAGCGCCGCGTTCTTTCTGCTCGGCAGCTCGTGGTCGGCTTTGATCTCGCTCGTCCTGTGGCCGCTGCGACCTTACCGTCCCGCCAGCTACGCCGTGGCCGCAAGCCTGCGCGAGCTCGGCAAGGTGGCCGACAGCCTGATCGGCGCCAAGGTCGATGCACCGGCGCAGGTGCGGCGTCGCGAGCAGCTCGGCCGCGTGCGCGAAGCCATCGAGCGCGCGCGCGGCATGCTCGGCCAGTCGCGGCGCAGCCGTCCCGGGCCGAGTCGACGCGGCGAGCAGCTGGTCGCCCTGGTCGAGGCCGGCGATCAGCTGTTTGCGGCACTGGTGGCACTCGAAGATCAGCTCGCGCTCGCGCCTCCCGAGACGCTGCCGCTGTTGCCCAGCTGGATCGACTCCATCGCCAAACACATCGCGAGCGAGCTGCGACGGCTCGCCGACGCACTGGAGAAGGAGTCGACACCGACGGCTCGACCCGCAGCGCGACCCTCGTTCGCCGCGCTGCCCAGCGCACTCGCGCCGCACGTCGAGCGGGGCGGCGAGTACATCCCACGCGTGCTGTCGCTCGCCATCGAGCGGCTCGAGAGGTTGGTCGCGCTCTCCACGGGCGAGCCTGCAGACAAGGCACAGCCGAGTCGCACCGACCCGAGCGATCTGTCCACCGATGCCTCCAAGCTCTCGCTGCTGCAGGACCACCTGACACTCGACTCGGCCATGTTTCGCCACGCGGCGCGCATGGCGATCAGCACGGCGATCGCGATCAGCGCCATGCACGTGTGGCACGTCGAGCACGGCTACTGGGCGACGCTGACGTGCCTGGTCATCTTGCAGCCGCACGGCTCGGCGACCTGGGCCAAGGCGCTCCAGCGCGTGCTCGGGACCGTGCTCGGTGCGGGTGTGGCGCTCTTGGTCGCGAGCTTCGTCCACGACAGCCACCTCATCGTAGTGTTCGTGTTCGTGTTCATTGCGCTGGGCGTCTCGCTGTTGCCGCTCAACTACGGAGCCTTTGCCGTGTTCCTCACGCCGGGCTTCGTGCTGCTGGCCGAGACGCAAGCGGGCAACGTCGACCTGGCCGGTGTGCGCGTGATCAACACGCTGATCGGTGCGTCGATCGCGCTGCTCGGTGCGCGGCTCTTGTTTCCGCTGTCCGAGCGCGATGCGTTTCGGCCGCTGCTGACCGAGGCCTTTCGTTCGCTGCGCGCGCTGCTCGAGGTGGCCGCGGCCGTCCCGCCGTCGCAGCCACGTCTGCACGCTGCGCGCCGCCGTCTCGGGCTTGCGCTGCTCAACGCCGAAGCGTCGTATCAACGTCTGCTCACCGAGTCCGGCATCAAGCCCGAAGAGAGCGAGGCCGTGCTGACGCTGCTGCTGTTTGCGCATCGCCAAGCGTCGGGCCTGATCGCGATGGCGGTGGCCGAGGGGACGCTCGCGCACCAGCGTCTGGCCGAGCACGCTGCCGAGCTGTCGAGCGAGCTACTCGCGCTGCAAGAAGCCACGGCAGAGCGCCGCCCTCCGACGGCCGTAGCGCTCACCACGGCTCCACCCGAGGTCGCGCGCGAAGCGGGCAGCGAGCGCGTCGAGACACTCTTCGAGCAGCTCGACGTGTTGCGTGGCGCCCTCACGCGCTGGAGCGCGTTTCAGTCTTGACGCGCGCGTCTGAAGGCGTGCCTCGTCGACGCTGACCTTACTCTGCGGGCGAAGCGTGGATCGGGTCGAAGTCGTCGCTCTCGAGCGCGGCCGCGGCGGTCGCCCTGGGCAGCCGAAACACGCCGCTCGCCAAGAAGCGTGCGGCCGGCTCGAACACCTCGGTCTTGGCGTGTCGGCCAAAGGAGATGTCGCAGTGGCCGTAGTCGTCGCGTGTGCCGGAGTCGCGGCCCAGCACCACGAAGTGTTTGTCCAGGCCGGGCACCTGCTTGCCCCACGCATCGAAGCCCGCATGCACGGTGGACACCGGTGCGAGCCAGTCGATGGAACCGGCAAAAAAACAGGCGGGGACGTTGACGTTGGCGAGCCCGGGCAGCACCTCGGTCCCGTCGACCGTCAGCGCGCCTCCGCCTGCAGACCAGCGCACGAAGTCGCTGCCGAGGCGGCCCGGGATGTCTTCCCACACGTCCCACAGCATGCTGCGCTCGACCTTGGCGTCGACGTTGCTGGGGTTGTACAGGCGACGCCACAAAAACGAAGGGACCAGCCTTGGGAAGAACGCGAAGCTGCGCGTCATCAACACCATCGGCACGGAGGGGTTGAGCGCGGCTGGCAAAAAACGCGACAGGTTGAGCGCGCCGAGGGGGCGCACCCTGGCCGGCGATGCAAACACCGCGGCGCGGCGCACCAGTTTGGAGTCGACGGTGCGGTCGAGCCCCGCGTAGAGCAGCATGCCGCCCATGGAGAACACGGCGAAGTCGAGCTGCGGCTGGCCCGTGCGCGCGAGCACCTCGCGCACGGCGGCGGGCAGGTCGTGCTTGACCATGGCGGCGAAGTCGCTCTGCGCGGGCCCGTACAACCACTCGCGGGGACGCTTGAGCGACCGCGACGGACGCCCGCTGCGCAACGTCAGCAGCCACACGTCACGGCCCTGTCGGTGCAGGTAACGGGCGAGCGATGCCTCCTCGGCGGTGTCGTGGTTTCGGTGGTTCATGGCCAGGCCGTGCACCATCAGCACCGGCACGTCGGACGTGTCGCCCTCGGCCCCGTCGAGTCCGCTCTGACCCACACGACGTAGCTCGATGCTCCCGCCATCGGGCATGACCAGCGTTTCCACGGCCTCGTAGGGCAGCGTCACGCTGAGCCGCTTCCAGAAGCGCAGATGCAGCCACCAGAGTGCTGCGCCCAGCAGGTTGAAGAAGACGACGTAGGCGCCGATGAGGATGAGCAGGTTTTTCACGGGTCTCCGCGCGTGAGCGAGCGAACGGCTAACGCTAGTCGAGCCGTCGGTCTTTGCACACGCGCTCGTGTTGTCCCGCGAGGGCGTTGGTGTAGCTCTTGCGGCCCAATCACCGAGTGAAGTGACTGAAAATACCTCGGCGCCGTCGTCCCGTCCTCGTTCGGACAACGTGCAGGGGAGTTGCGCCCCCGCGCGAGCTCGGCCCTGCACGCTGGCTGCCGCTCTTCGAGAGCTTACACGTTGCCCACGAACTGCCGCACGCGCTCGACGAAGCGGTCGGGCTCCACCAAGTGCAGAAAGTGGCCGAGCCCGGACCAGCTCTCGAGCGTGGCGTTGGGCAAGCGCGCCGCAAGCCAGCTGGCGTAGGCAGGGTCGATGTCGCGACCGAGCAAGCACAAGTACGGCGCGACGATGCGCCCGAGCAACGCGTCCATCCGCGCGAGCGTGGTCTGTAGGTCGCCGACCAGCATCGGACCCCACACGCCGAGCACCACGTCTTTGTGGAGCGCGGCGCGCGTCTGCTCGAGACGCTGCACCAGGCCCTGGGCGAGTGGACCCAGGCCGAGCAAGTCGAGCACGGCCATCAACACGCGCTCGACCTCGCCCGCGTGCAGCGCCTCGTGGTGCTCGGTCACTGCCGACGCGAGCGCGTCGAGCGCGAGCGGCTGATCGACGTTGACGACCGCGCGTACCTTGGCTGCGTGCGTGGCCGCGTACGTGGTGGCCGCGAACCCGCCCAGCGAGTGCCCAATCAGGATAGGCCGCGACAGCCCCGCGTCGGAGATCACCGCGTCGAGATCGCGCTGCAGACCGAACGGGTCGAAGTCGAGCGCACCCGTGGTCTGACCGTGTCCACGCAGGTCGAGCGACACGCAGCGAAAGTGGGGCGCGAAGCGCTCGACCAGCGGCTGCCAGAGGGTGCGCTCGTCACCGAGCCCGTGGATCAGCAAGAGCGGTGGTCCCACGCCGCTGACTTCGTAGGCGACGCGCACTCCGTCGCGTGTGATGGCGAAGCTAGGCATGCTCGCACCTCGCGCAGACGAGCGCCGCTTGCGACCCTTCCGATGTTGAGCTGTCAGAGCGCATGTAGCTTGGCCATCAGCTCGGTTCGCGAGCGGACGCCCGAGCTGCGAAAGAGCAGGGTGAGTTGTTTTTCGACGGTGACCTCGGCGCAGCTGAGCCGTGCTGCGATCTCTTTGTTGCTCATGCCGCGCGCGAGCTGCTCGAGGAATGCCGTGGTGCGCGCGCTGAGCTGCCAGCGCGTGCGCGCGTGTGCGACCACCTGGGCGAGCCGCTTGTCGTCCCGCGCGTAGGTGGCCAGCAAGTAGCCGGGGCAACCGCGCAGAGGCGTCAGTGAGAACGACGGGTGCTGCTGCTTGTTGGCGACCTGCTTGCGCAGCGCCGTGACCAACGCGGCGCCTTCCGCGCGCTCGAGCAGGTCGCGCGCACGGCGATTCAAGAACTCGAGCTTGCCGGTCTGGGTGAGGATGAGCGCGGGCAACTCGAGCGCGTCGAGCATCGCACTCACCATGGGCTCGTGCAGCAACACGCCGTCGAGCTGTCGCTGCGTGTTGAGGCGCGCGCGCAGCGGCTCGGCGAGCGACTGCAGGAGGTCGACCTCTTCGTCGACGAACGGCGCGTCGCGCATGGCGCCGATCCAGAGCAAGAGGCGTGGACCTTCGCAGACCAGCATGCGGATCTGCTCGGTGTGCTCGGTCGCGAGGGCTGCGTACAGGCGCTGATGACGCACCTCGGCGTGTTTTTCGAGCGCGAACAGACGGGTGTTGTCGAGTGCGCGGTTCTGCTGGTTGCGTTGCACGATGAACGGATCGTAGGCAGCGAACGTGGGCTCGTCGGCGGGCGAGCTCTGCACGAAGCGCTGATGTGCGAGGCTGCGCGCGGCGGACTCGGGACCCACCCAGCACGAGAGCGCGAGGTCCCAGCCTTGTTCGCTCGGCTCGGCTCGGTAGGCGGCGACGTTGTGCGCGTGCAGCGTGCGACGAAGCTCTTCAAGCAACGGCGCCAGCTCGAATCTGACGCCCGGTTCGCACTCGACACACGCTGCATGCAGCGCCTTGACTTGAGAGCTCCCTCGCACCGCTCGCCGATGATGGCGGCAAGGGATCTGACTGTCAACGCCGCGCGCGGACAGAACACTCAGATATCAAGCTACCTTGCGGTAGTTCAACGCAGATGCGTTTCGCTGCGGCAACGAAGCGTGCTTGACGTAGGTATTAAGTCAGCTCGAGACGCGGTCGAGAGCCTCGAGCGCGATCGGAGCAGACCAGTCGCGGCCCCCGTCGATGCGCAGGCGGATGATCCCATCGGGATCGATCACCCAGGTCTCCGGGTACAAGCGCGTCCCGAACTTGCCGCGCACCACGCTCTTGTCTGGATCGAACAGGACCTTCAGCTGCGAGCTCGGTTTGAACAGCGCGGCCACGTCGGACCAACCTTTGTCGGTGCTGATGGTGACGACCTCGAGGTCGCCGCGCTCTTTGGCGATCAACGCGAGCTGCTCGAACGACGGCATCTCTTCGACGCACGGCTGACAGGTGACGGTCCAAAAGTTGAGCACCACGGTCTTGCCCCGATGGTCCTTCAGCCGCCACTCCTTGCCGTCCTTGTCGCGCAAGGTGAAGTCGGGCGCGAGCCGGTCGTTGCCGTAGTAGTGAGACTTGGGGAGCTCGCCCTCGCGAAACGCTTCGAAGGTCTCGTCGCCGAGCATGGCGCGCACGGGCACCTCGCGCCGACGCACCTCGCCCTCGGCAAAGCCGCGAACCATCATGAACGCGAAGGGCGCGCCCAGCACGAACGCCACCACGGCCGCGAGCTTGTCTGCCTGGACGTTCATGAGGGGGTGCGCTCGGGCGAGGCGACGGGCTGCTCGCCGGCGACTGCCTTCGAGAGCGGCGTGAGCGGATCGGCGCTGCGCGCGGGACGTACGCGTGTGCTGCCTTGCCGGAAGTAGGGCCCCTTGTCGTCCTCGTCGAGCAGCGCGCCGAGCTGCACGGCCGCGTGAGAATCGAAGCGTGCGGTCTGGCCTGGGTACGCGTCGCAGTAGAGCGCGTTGTCGGGGCCCTCACGCAACGTCGCGAAGTCGAGCGCCACCTGGTCGTCGTTGGACAACAAGAGCTCGGCACGCTCGCCGGTGAGCCGGGCCGAGCGCACGAAGTAGGGCGCGCCCTCGAGCTGGAAATAGGCCCAGTTGATGTCGTTCTTGAGGCAGTAGCGGCCGTCTTCGGCGAGCTTGATCCAGCGGTCGAAAGCCTTGGCCAGCTTGGGGTTGTCGATGGCCTCGTCGTCTTGAAACCACTTGCCGTCGGCGGTGCGCCGGATGGTGGTCTCGCGGGAGAGCCCGAACGCAAAGTTCGTCGGTTCCATGGAGAACACTCTTGCAGCTCGGCTCGGCTCTGCCAATCGCGCGCGCAGAATAGCCCCGAGGCAGCCCGGCCTGCATGCTACGACCAGGGCAGACGCGTGACTGAGCCGAAGCGTGCACGCAGGGGCCCGAGGTGGCGGTTCTTGCTCGTTGCGGTGGCCGTCGTGGGTGTTTCCTTGTGGGGCGCCCTCGAGACGGAATTCGTGCGTTCGCGGGTGCGCGAAAAGCTGGCCCAGACCGTGCGCGCAGAGCTGGGCCTCGACGCCAGCCTGGGTGGGTTGTCGTTCCGCCTGCCGTTTCGTGTCGCGGCTTACTCCATCCGCCTCAACCACCCGCGCCACGGCTTGTTGGTCAGCGCGCGCGAGCTGCTGGTGGTGCCCTCGTTCCTCGGGCTCCTCTCGGGCGAGCTCAAGCTCAAGCGGCTG
>JBEGTL010000212.1:0-12525 GCA_041179425.1 Pseudomonadota bacterium
TCAGGAGAAGCAGAAGCCGAAAGATCGTCAGCGTCAGCCTGCGAAGAGCCCAACGACCCAGCAGGAACAGAAGCCGGAGACTTCGCAGCCGACCGGTGATCCTTCGCGATCAAAACGTACACGGCAGGAACGACGAACAACGTGAACAGCGTGCCGATGGTCATCCCACCGACCAGCACGATGCCAATCGAGTTACGCGCAGCAGCGCCCGCGCCCGTCACCAGCGTCAGCGGGAAGTGGCCCACGACCGTGGCAATCGTCGTCATCAAGATCGGCCGCAGACGCGTGCGAGCTGCCTCGCGCACCGCTTCGAGCTTGTCGAGCCCCAGCGTCTCCTGCGCGTGGTTGGCAAACTCTACGATCAGGATGCCGTTCTTGCTGACCAGGCCGACCAGCGTGACCAGACCCACCTGTGAGTAGATGTTCATCGTCGTCGTCCAGCCGTCGGTGAGCGCAAAGCCCATCCCCGGTGGGCCCGCGAACTTGAGGAAGGTGAACATCAACGCGCCGAACAGCGCGAGGGGCACCGAACCGGCGAGGATGACGAAGGGGTCGCGGAACGAGTTGAACTGCGCGGCGAGCACCAGGAAGATGAGCAGCAGCGCGAGCCCCATCGCCGGCAAGAACTTGCCGCCCTCTTGACGCAGCTGGCGCGACTCGCCGGTGTAGTCGATCTTGTAGCCGGGCGGCAGCACCTTGGCAGCGGTGTCTTCGAGCACCTTGAGGCCGGCCTCCAGCGAGCGCGGCGCCACGCCGGAGATCTTGATGGCGTTGAGCTGCTGGAACTTGTTGAGCGTGCGGGGCTCGACGCTGTCGCGCAGCGTAGCGATCGCGGAGAGCGGCATGAGCTCGCCCGCGGGACCCGTCACGTAGATCTTTTTGAGCTGGTCGGGCGTGAGCCGTCCGATGCGCTCTACCTGCGGGATGACCTTGTAGGCGCGACCATCGATGTTGAAGCGGTTGACGAAGTTGCCGCCCAGCATGGTGGAGAGGTCCGCTCCGACCTGGGTCAGGTTGAGGCCCATCGAGGCGACGCGGTCGCGATCGATGACCACCTCGGTCTTGGCCTGGTCGAGCTTGGTGTCGAGGATGGGCGGGAACGCGAACTGCCCGCTCTTCATCGCCTCGTTGGCGATCTGTTTGGCGTAGCCCAGGAGCTCTTCGCTGCTGGCCGTGGAGGCGATCACGAACTCGACCGGAAACTGACCCGCGCTGGGCAGCGCAGACGGCAGGAACGAGAGCGCGCGCACGCCCGGGTTCTGCATCAGCTTCATCGAGACCTCAGGCTGGATCTGGAAAACCGACCGTTTGCGCTCCTCGAAGGGCTTCACGATCATGCCGCCAAAGCCCATGTTGGGCATGGTCATCTGGAAGCTGTGGTCGAACTCCGGCGTCTCCTTGAAGACGCGGAACACGTCCATCGCGAACGGGACGAGCTGGCCCGTGGTGGCGTTGGCGGGCACGTCGAGCGCGCCGAACACAACACCCTGGTCTTCGTTGGGCGCGAGCTCGTTGGGCGAGAACAGGAACAGCGGGATCGTGCACAACGACAGCACAATCCACACCGCGTAGACCACGCCGCGCGTGCGCAGCGTAGCGCCGAGCGCACGGTCGTAGCCGTTGCGGACGGCCTCGAAGGTGCGGTCGATGCCGTGGTTGAGCCAGCCCTTTTGGCTGTGTGGACGCAGCAGCTGCGCCGACATCATGGGCGACAAGGTGAGTGCCACGATGCCGGAGATGAAGACCGCGCCCGCGAGCGTGAACGCAAACTCGCGGAACAAGGCACCGGTGAGGCCGCTCTGGAAGCCGACGGGTGCGTACACTGCCGCCAGCGTGATGGTCATGGCGATGATGGGCCCCACCAGCTCGCGCGCGCCGATCAGTGCGGCTTCTGTGGGACTCTTGCCTTCGCCCATGTGGCGTTCGACGTTCTCCACCACGACGATGGCGTCGTCGACCACCAGACCGACCGCGAGCACGATGGCGAGCAAGGTCAGCAGGTTCAGCGTGAAGCCGAGCACGTTCATGATGAACACGGCGCCGATCAACGACACCGGGATGGCGACCAGCGGCACGAGCACCGAGCGCAGCGAGCCGAGGAACAAAAAGATCACCACGATGACGATGAGCACCGTCTCGAGCAGGGTCTTCACGACCTCGTCGACGGCGCTCTCGATGTACTTGGTAGAGTCGAAGGCGATGCTCGCGTCGAGGCCGGTGGGCAGCTCCTTCTTGATGACGTCCATCTCGTTGCGGACGCGACCGATGACGTCGAGCGAGTTGGCGTTGGGCAACACCCACACGCCCATGAAGGTCGCGCGTTGCCCGGTGAAGCGTACGTCGACGTCGTATTGGTCGGCGCCAAGTGCCACCTCGGCCACGTCTTGTAGACGCACCAGCGTGTCGCCGTCGCGCCGTACCACCAGCTTCTTGAACTCGTCGACCGAGTGCAGATCGGTGGTGGCGGTGAGGTTGACCTGGATGAGTGAGCCCTTGGTCTGGCCCACCGCAGCGAGGTAGTTGTTGGATGCCAGCGCGGCGCGCACCTGCGAGGGGCTCACGTTGAGTGCGGCCATGCGCTCGGGCTTGAGCCACGCGCGCAGCGCAAACGTGCGACCGCCGAGCACGTCGGCGCGCTGCACGCCGGCGATGGCAGACAAGCGCGGCTGCACGACGCGGATCAGGTAGTCGGTGACCTGGTTGTCTTCGAGCAGCTTGGACTCGAAGCTGAGGTACATGGCGGCAACCTGAGCGTCCGACGGCTCGATGTTGATCGCCGGCACCTCGGCTTCGGGCGGCAAGTCGGCGCGCACCGAGTTGACGCGCGCGCTGATGTCGGAGAGCGCGTTCGCTGCGCTGAAGTTGAGCTTGAGACGCACGTTGATGGTCGAGATGCCCTGCGCGCTCTGCGACTCGATGTAGTCGATGCCGTCGGCCGCCGCGATGGCGCGCTCGAGCGGGGTGGTGATGAAGCCACGCACCAACTCGGCGTTGGCACCGACGTACACGGTCTTGACGGTGACCGTTGCACTGTCGAGGCGCGGGTACTGCCGCACGTTGAGCGAACGGATCGACTGCAGACCCGCGATGATGATGACCAGGCTGACGACGATGGCCAGCACCGGACGCTTGACGAAGATGTCGGTGAACTTCATGGCGTCACTGATTCTCGGGCTTGGGCTGGACCTGCGGGTTCTGCGGCACGCTGTCGCTGATCAGCACGCGTGAGCCGTTGTGCAGCTTGAAGGCTCCCTGGGTGACCACTTGCTGGCCCACCTTCAAGCCGTCTACAATCGCCACGAAGTCGCCGCGCGACTCGCCGAGACGCACGAACTGCTGACGCGCAATCTTGATGGGGGCGCCGGGCTGGACCTTGTCTTCGGGCTTGGGCGCTTCGATCACGAACACCGAGTCGCCGTACGAGGCGTGCAGCACTGCAGTCTGCGGGACTGCGACGACGCTGGCGCGCTTGGGCAGCACCACACCGGCGTCGACGAACATGCCCGGCCGCAGCTTTTGGCCGGGGTTGGGAACGGCTGCGCGCACCTTGATGCTGCGCGTGGTGGGATCGATGGAGGGGTCCACCGCTGCGACCGTGCCGTTGGCGGTGAACGACTCGCCGGCGCTGAGGTTGCCGTTGACGGTGATGCGGACGGGCAGGCCCACGGTCACGTCGTGCAGTGTCTGCTGGGGCAGTGTGAAGTCGACGAACACGGCGTCGAGCGCCTCGAGCGTGGTCATGGTGGTGCCCGGCGCGAGGTACTGACCGAGGTTGACCTTACGGATGCCGAGGCGACCGCTGAAGGCGGCGCGCACGACCTTGCGGTCGATCTGCGCCGACAGTGCGTTGAGCTCTGTCTCGGCGGTCTTGAGCTGGGCCTCGTCGGTCTCGACCTTTGCCTGCGTGACCGTCTGGCTCGCAGCGAGCTTGCGTGTGCGCTCGGCGGTCTGTTGCGCCAGGTCGCGTCGCGCTGCGGCCGAGGCCAGCTGCGCGCGCTCGACGCCGGTGTCGAGCTCGACCAGGACCTGGCCTTTCTTGACCTCGTCGCCCGAGTCGAACTTGATGGCCTTCACCATCCCGGGCGAGTCGTTGCTGACCGCGACGCCACGCTCGGCGACGACGCTGCCGACCGCGGAGAGCTGACCTTCCCAGCTCAGATCTTGCGCGCTGGACGCGCCTACCGCCTCGGGTGGTGGCCCGGCGGCCTCCGCGGCCTTGCCGTACGCGATCAGGGACGAGATCTGCGCGAACTTGATGCCGCCGAGACCGCCGATGACGATGAGGAGACCGAGGATAGGTAGAAAGTAACGCATCGTGGGCCGATCCTGCTGGTGGGGTACCAGAGAGAGAGAGACACGCGTCTACTAGTTGGACGCGCGCGTTCGGGCGTGAAGGCCCGGGGGTACGATGAAACGCCGTGGAGATAGTGACGCTGCGAGGAGCCGGGGCAGTCGAAGCGCGCGCTCGGGCGCGGGGAGCGAAGAACGAACGGGACGACCGTCAACGTCGTCGCCACACTGAGACCTTTCGTTACACCACTCGTGGGCGGGGACAAGGGGGCGAACGCCACGATATCGGCTCGTTGTACAGGCATGACCCTTGCTGACAGCATGTTGTGACGACTTCGTCTCTTCGCTCGCGCGCCCGAGCGCGCGCCGCGACACAGCAGGGCTCCTCTCAGGCTCGTGGTCCTCGGCCCGACGCGTCGTCGCGGGCACCGCTAACCCCACGAAAGGGCGATTCGTCCAGGCGCATTCAGGCCGTTTGTGAGTTGGCGTTCGAAGTGCACAGCGAGACCCCATTGGTGGCCATGCTCCGCGCACGCCGCGCGCCGGGGCAGCAGGTTTTGCGCGAGAGGCTACGAATCGGTCCCGAGCTCGCGGTGCGCAAGTACCTCGACGTGTTCGGCAACCGCTGTCAGCGACTGACGGCGCCCGCGGGCCCGCTCTCCCTCGCGGTCGAGACGGTCGCCGAAGTCCGCCCCGCGGTGGAGGCAGAATGCGACGCCGAGCGCGTACCCGCGTCCCGCCTGCCCGACGAGACGCTGCAGTTCACGCTGCCCAGCCGTTACTGTCCTTCGGACAAGCTCACCCAGCGGACGCGCGACATCGTGGACGAGCGAGCGGGCGGACGAACCAGCGGAGGAGTCAGAGTAGAGAAGGTCGGGGAGCTGTCCACGACTCATCTGAAGCTGACGGGTCCTTCGGTTGCCGACGCTGCGGAGTAGTCGAACACGTGATCGTGATTCGTCCTCGATCTTACTTCTTGGTCTTCGCAACGCGAACACCCACAGAAAGCCGGGCCCGCTCGCCCCACGGGCACCCAAACTCGGCCCCCTTGGTCAGCATCCACAACACCGGAACCATGGGCGCAGACTCCGGGGTGGGTCCCTCTCCATCGGTGAAGTACACGACGCCATCGGCACGGTGCGCACGCAGAAAGCCCGGGTCGAAGACGGGTCTCAGATCGGTTCCTCCTCTTCCTTGCACTTGATCGACGTGCCCACGGAACGGGTAGCTGCGCGCGATGGTGACGTCGCACTCCACGACGAGGAGCTGCGCGAGCTCGCTCATGGGTCGTAGCTGGCGCGCGATCTCACTCAGCTCTTGTTCGCTCATGCTGAGCGAGGTGTCGATCGCGATGATCAGAGTAGGTCGCAGCACGGGCCGGTGTTGGTAGGAGCGCCCTGGCACTACGCCGACACGGGTGGGGAAGCGCCGGCTCGGGCGCGACCAGGTGTGCACCGGGGCGCGGGTCCGTGCGACGAACATGCGCAAGGCGTCGCGCCAGTCGACTTCGACCTCGCGCGGGCCGAGTGTGCCGCCGAGCTGCGCCAAGAGCTGCTCGGGCGTACGGCCCGCAATACGCCCGCGTTGGACCTCGACCGCGCGCGCGCGCTCGGCGTCTGCTTTGCCTTCGTCGCGCGCGCGCTCGATCACCTGGCGCGTCTCGGTGAGGCCGGGCGGAGGCGGACCGAGCTGCTCGGTCCAGTCGTGCTCGTCGACCAACTGGGTATCGCGCTGCAGCTTGGGTTCTTTGCCCTCGGCGCGGGCCGCGCACAACAGCTCGTAGCGGTCGAGCGTGCTCTGCCCGGCACGAAACCCAAAGCGCTCGAAGTGTTGCCACAACACCGGGTCTGGCAGCGGCTCGTCGATGTGTTCGTTGGCGCTCGTCTCCTGTGCGATGCGCAACAGGTCTTTGTGGGCGAGGCCAAAGAACTTGGGGTGCGCCAGGTGCCCGAGCACGATGTGGTGGACTTCGTGGAGCAGGATACCGCGCAAAAACAGCGGCTCGCGTAGCATCTGGTCGATGTTGACGTGCAGGTAGTAGCGACCGCCGCGGCCGAGCTCGCCGTGCAGCGACACACCCATCGCGGGCACGCTCGGGTCGGCCACGGGCTCGACGGACGCGAGCACGTGCGCGTAGTAAGGGTAGCGGTCCAAGAAGTGTTGCTCGCGGACGTAGCTGTCGAGCCACGCGCGCAGGTCGGTCGGCCCGTGCGAGGCAGACGAGTCGGCCATCAGCTGGGCCGAATCGGCGTGACGCCGACCTTGTGCAGCGCCTCGGCCAAGGGCAGGCCCCAGCGCTCGCCGATCTGCAGCAAAAAATGGCCGAGCGAGGCGCGCTGCGCGTTGGACTTGCGCAGCTCGAGCGCGACGTGGGGCATCAGCACGTGGGCGCGTACCGCCGTCACCAACAGACCGACGCGGTGGTGCTTGGCGGACAGCGTCTTCCACTCGTTGACACGCTTAAAAGGCGCACTTCCACCGTAGTTGGTGAGCACTTCCTCGGCTCGCACGTCGAGCAGACCGGTGGCCGTGGGGTTGCTGCCCAGCGCTTCTTGTACTTGTTCGCGCTGATCGCCTGGCAGGTCGGACAATAGCGCCTCGATGGACGACAGCGTGAGCTCGCGCTTGGCGATGAGGACGCCACACTCAGGTCCGGACAGAATGGTGCGCAGCCGCGCCGTGAGCTCGTCGAGGCGGTCGGCCTCACCGCGCTCTTTCCAGCCGCGCAGCAGCGTCGCGTGTGCACTCTTGGGTGCGTACTCGCGCAGCAGCTCGTGGACGTCGACAGCGAGCGGCCGCGCCGACAGCGAGCCGCTCGCCGCCAGCGCGGTCACCCACACCGGAGGCAGGTAGCCGGACAGCACGTCGCGCACGAGGACCGCATCGGACAGCTCGCTGGCGGTCATGCTGGACAACACCGCCGCGGCGTAGGTCCACGAGCGCGGTGGCACGCCGTCGAAGATGCGCTCGTGGGCGCGCACGAGCTCGACCACGGCAGGATGCACGCCGTGTGCACCGGCCCAGGCGAGCCACGCAGCACGGTCAGGGCGCACGGGCACTTGCAGGAAACGCGCGCGCAGTGCGGTGTCGAGCGGTGTGACCTGATAGTCCCCGCTCTCGGGGTTGATCGCCGCGAAGCAGGCCCACCCTGCGGGCAGAACGTACTCGTGTAGGGTGCGCGCCGTGAGTAGCTGCAGCGCAGGTTGCTGGATGTAGCGCTCCGCGCGGTTGAGCTCTTCGAGCATCAAGATGCCGGCGCCCTCGCGCGGTAAAAAGTGGGGCAAAGCGTACCGCGTGCGCCCGTCTTCGATGACGGGCAGGCCCACCAAGTCGGGCGGTTCGAGCAGGGACAGATCGAGCACCGTGTGCGCGATGCCGAGCTTGCGCGCGACCTGACCCACCAGCTCGGACTTGCCGATGCCAGTGGGTCCCTCGAGCAACACGGGTCGACGCGCGCGGTAGGCGACCTCGAGGATGGCCTCGACACGGGGGCCGATGGGGAGCGTCTCGGCGCTGGAAATGGCGGGCAGCTTCGACTCGGAACCCGGACGCGGCATGGCCCCATGTATAGCAGCCGGAGCGCGCCGAAACGACGGCGCGAAGGCGGCCGTCGTGAACGCGGTCGTTCACGCGACCGGCAAGCGCGTTCGCGATCTACCCATCACGCGCGATCCGCTGCCGGAAGGCGTGCGTCTGCTCGGAAGCGTGCCACGTCCAGCTCGGTGTCGAGGTCGACGGCGCCGTCGGGCCAGTCGAGCGCACCTACCTCGATGCCGCTGCGCAAGAGCGGGGCGGCGCCGCGGTCGCCCACGATGGCGAGCAGGCGATCGAAGTAGCGTGCCTCGATCAATGCGGGCACGCCCAGGGCACCTTGATACCGAGAAGCGATGCTGCGTCGCTCGCGCGCGTACGCTGTGATCAAGGCGGTGAGGTGCGCGGCGCCGAGGTGCGGCTGGTCGCAGACGCACAGCAAGAGCGCGTCGGCCTTTGTGTGTGTTGCCCAGTGCACGGCCGCGTGCATCGAGGAGGACATCCCGCCGCTGGCCCAAGCCGGGTTGTAGAGCCGGTGCGCGCGGCAGACGCCTAGCGCAGACGATACCTCGGCCGCGTGGGCTCCAAGCACCACCGCAACGTGCTCGCAGGAGGTCGCACACGCGGCCTGGACCGCGCGTCGCACCAGCGGCTCGTCGTGGAGGGACAGGAGCTGCTTGGGGGTGCCGAGCCGCGTCGAGTCGCCCGCGGCGAGCACCACGCAGACAATACTCAAGTGCCACTCGCGGCGGTCCGACTGTCCTTTGTGTGTGCGCTCACCAGCGTGAGGCTGCGTGCGCTTGGCGAGACGTCGTGGGCCGTGTCGACACGCGCCGACCGCGCCGTGTGGGCCTGGATCTCTGCCACGATGGAGAGCGCGATCTCTTGTGGACTCTCCGCGCCGATGGCCAACCCAACCGGCGCGTGCAGCCGCTGCTTGGTGCGCTCGTCGAGCCGGTAGCCGCCACTCTCCACGTCTGCCAGCAGGCGTGTCGCACGCGTGCGCGCGCCCAATACTCCGATGTAAGGGGCTCGCGAGCGGACCAGAGCGTGCAGCGCCGCAAGGTCGCGCTCGTCGTGGTGCGCCATGACGACGGCTGCCGGGCGCACGCAACGATCGAGTGCCGCGATGGACTGCTCGAGTGGACCGACCAGGTGGTGATCCGCAGCGCGGAACCCTGACAAACGACGGTCACTTGGCCTGATGAAAGATCACGCCGAGCGTGTAGCGAGCGCCATGCAGCACCCGACTCACGCCATGGCGCATGGTCACGCGGTAGTCGGCGCGCGTCCCGACGACGGGTCGGCGATGGACGGCAAAGACGACGGCATCGCCGCGCCGCAGCGGCACCACCTCGACGCGCGACTGCATGCGCGGGCGCTGCTCGGTGAGGACGAACTCGCCACCGGCAAAGTCCTTGCCCGGTTCACTCAGTAAGACCGCGAGCTGCAGCGGGAACGCCAGGTCGCCGTACAGATCTTGGTGCAGACAGTTGTAGTCGTCCGGACCGTACTTGAGCAGCAGCGGGGTAGGGCGCACCTGACCGAGCTCTCGGCACTCCGCGTGCAGTGCCGCCAGCGTGGCAGGGAACCGACCTGGCTCGCGTAGCCGCTCTTGCCAACCATTGGCCAGCGGCACCAGCGGCTCGTACACCGCTTCGCGCAGCGCGGTCACCAGCGGCGGCAGAGGGTCGGCAAAGTACTGGTACTCGCCACGCCCGTAGCCGTGTCGCGCCATCACCACACGACTACGAAAGCGCGCCGACTCTGCGTAGAGCGCGACTTGTTCGGAACACTCGTCGGGTGTGAGCAATCGGGGGAGCGTGACAAAGCCGCGCGCGTCGAGCGCGCTGTGCAGCGTTGGCCAGGCGAGCGCCGCCACGCGTTCGCCGATCGTGCGGGCCCCCAGCGCGCGCTGCCGTCCGTGCTCGCCGCGGGTCACTTCTTGCGTTCCTGGGCGAGCAGCTTTTGTTTGCGCTCGAGGCCCCAACGATAGCCGCCGAGAGCGCCCCCTTCGCGCACGACTCGATGACAGGGAACGGCGACCGCAACCGGGTTTGTAGCGCACGCCGTGCCCACCGCGCGTACGGCGTGGGGGGCACCGATCGCCTCCGCGATCTGACGGTAGGAGCGCGTCTCTCCACGCGGGATCTTGCGCAGCGCGTTCCACACGCGTTGCTGAAACGCGGTGCCAATCAGGTCGAGTGGAACGCTGTTCGAGATGCCGGCGCCGTCGATCATGGCGACGATCTGCTCGGCCAGTGCATCGAGCGCGCCGTTGGTCGACGCGATGTCGGCGTGTGGAAAACGTGCCGAGAGCTCGCTGAACAGCTCTCGTTCGTCGCTGCCGAACGCGATCGCAGCGACGCCACGATCCGTGGTGGCGATCAACACGCGGCCGAGGCAGCACGGTCTGACGACGGCGCGCAGCGAGACCCCGAGGCCGCCCCGCCGCAGCTTTGCCGGCTGCATGCCGAGCGCGCCGCTGCCCGACTCGTAGAAACGACTGCTCGAGGAGTAGCCCGCTTCGTAGAGGGCCGAGGTGACGCTGCAGCCTTCGCGCAGCTCGTCTTCGATGCACGCGAGGCGATGTGCGGCGGCGTACTCGCGCGGGCTCATGCCGACGTGCTTCTTGAACAGACGCTGCAGGTAAAAAGGGCTCATCCCTGCCAGCTGGGCGAGTGCAGAGAGGCTCTTGTCGGTGCTCGACGACTCGAGCCGCTCGCGCACGCTGGCGATCAGCTGGTCGTGACGCGCCACGAGCGACAGCTCGCGCGGCTTACAGCGCTTGCAGGGGCGAAAGCCCGCGCTCTCCGCGTCGTCGGCAGTGGTGTGGAACGCGACGTTTTTGCGCAGGGCGAGGCGCGCACCGCAGCTGGGACGGCAGTACACGCCCGTGGTGGCGACCGAGTAAAAGAAGACCCCGTCGGCGCGGGCGTCGCGTCGCTCGAGCGCTCGATAGCGTTGTTGCTCGGTGGCGAACGGCGGCACGGCCATGGAGCTTGTGCTGTGTGCAGCTAGGTTGTCCATGGGCTCACCGTAGGCTCGTGCGCTTCTGTCCACGCTCCGGTTCTTGCGCTCGAATTCCACGGGCCACTCAGGGCCCCATCCGTACCAGCTGCCACGGGCCCATGTCGAGGTGCAGGTGGCCGAGGTGATCCGGGTCCGGGGGTCCTATCAAGCCTCGAAACGTGTGCTCGTTGGCGAGCGTGATGGCGAGCGCGTGCAGGAAGTGCGCGTGCAGCTTGGAGACCTCGTCGTCTTTCTGGTGCCAGTCGCGGCCGACACGCACTTCGAACCGTCCGCGCAGGCCCTTGGGTAGGTCTTTGCCGGGGTCGGCCGTGCCGGGTGGGGACTTGGGGAGTGCGACGAATCCAAACCCCACCAAGTCGATGGCGTTGCCGAGGGCGTGCTCGCTCCAGCGTCCGACACGCGCGCGGATGGGCCTGCACACGTAGGTGCCAGCGTGCATCAGCGTGGTGGGCGCACGGCCGTAGATGCCGGTGGCGAGCTGCACCGCGAGCCGCTCTAGCCGCGCGAGGTGAGAGACCAGCGGCGCGACGATGCGCACGGGCCGCGGGTAGCGGACGGAGGTGCCTGCGTACGTAATCAGCGGCAGCTCTGGGCAGGCCTCACTGACTGTGTCGCGGTCGAGCTCGTCGAGCGGGTACGGGTCGCCGCGCACCTGGTTCAGCGCGCTCACCCCGCTGCCTTGCCCGCAGCTCGCCAGCAGCAGACTCAGAGAGAGGGAGACCGCGCGCGGCCGGCGCAGCACGGGGGGCGCTGACACTCAGCGGCTGCGCGCCGTTCCGTTGGCGGCGCGCGAGGCTTCGCCGCGCTCACGCTTCGGCTGCGGCCCGCGCTTCATCTGTGCGGGCTTGGGTGTCTCGCGTCGCTCCATCGCCGAGGAGCGTTGCTCCGTCGTCTCCCGCCGGTGTCCCGCTCCGCCGCGGGCTTGGGCGATGTGTACCAAGGCGCGACCCGAGAGGTCGGTGGGCTGGCCCTCGCTGCGCATCATCGGCGCTCTCAGGTCTTCGGCGTGCACCGTGTCGGCGCCGCCGAGGGTCAGGGCGCCGCCGAGGGTGATCGCGCTCAGCACTGCCAGGCGCACTACGTTCATCTTCACCATGGTCGTTCTCCTTCGTCGGTACGGCGTGAGTTCAGGCGCTCTGTCGTGTGCGCCAGCGAAGTTGTAACGACTGGCGAGACGAGATCCGTCGCGGCCGATTCAACCAAAAGTGAGATTTAGGCGACGCTCGGCTTGGGAGGTGCTTTGTCGGGGCACGCTGTGAGCACGCTCGGCTGCTTGGGCTCCTTGCCTGGACAGGCCGAGGCTGCCGTAGAAGCGAGGTTCACGAAGGTCAGAGCACACACACCCACAGCTGCGATCATGGAGCGATTCATCGTGTTCTCCTGGGTAGAGACTGAAGGTGGGACGACCGTACCCATTTCGCAACTCTCCCGCGTGCGCTTTGTGCATCGCCACCGCCGGCGCCTTGCGTGGGTTAGCCGACCAACGCGGGAGAAATTTCGCAGCGCCTGCGGGTTGATCAGATCTCGCCGCGAGCCTGTGCGTCCATATTCGCATGACCGAAAAAGCTAGGTTCGCGAGCCGATCGCTGCGAGCTCTGTGTCTGATGAGTGCCTTCTTGCTGCCGAGTGCGACACCGGCGCAGGTCGCCAAGCCGCCGCTGCTGGTCGCGC
>JBEGTL010000213.1:0-12495 GCA_041179425.1 Pseudomonadota bacterium
CATCGTGTGCGCGTCTGCGCAACGATGCTAGTCGCACGCAGGGGTGCGCACATGCGGGCCGCACCCGCAAACTGATCGCGGCGACGGCATGTTTGGCAAGACCACGTGTTACTCTGGCAACGATGGCTCGCTCTGAACGTGCCTTGAACAATCGAAGTGCCGACGGGACGAGCGGCGCTCAAGCCGACGTGGCCGCCGAGCGCGCCATTCGGCTCGCGCACGCCCTGGTCGAAAACGTGGGGCGCGTGTTGCAAGGCAAGCGCGAGGCGGCCGAGCTGGCGGTCACCGCCCTGCTCGCTCGCGGCCACCTGCTGGTCGAAGACGTGCCCGGGGTCGGCAAGACCACGCTGGCGCGCGCGCTGGCTTGCTCGCTCGGGGTGGGCTTCACACGTCTGCAGTTCACGTCCGACCTGATGCCGGCCGACGTCCTCGGTGGCAACGTGCTCGATGTGCCCACCGGGACGTTTCGTTTCCGCCCCGGTCCGGTGTTCACGCACGTGCTCTTGGCCGACGAGATCAACCGCACCACACCGCGCACGCAGAGCGCGCTGCTCGAAGCCATGGACGAGCAGCGCGTCTCCATCGACGGCCAGACGCACGCGCTAGAGCAGCCGTTCTTCGTGCTGGCCACACAAAACCCCGAAGAGTTCTACGGCACGTACCCGTTGCCCGAGTCGCAGCTCGACAGGTTTCTGCTGCGCATTCACGTGGGCTACCCGGCGCAAGACGTCGAGCGGCAGATCTTACTGTCTCGTCGCGGGCGCGACCCCACCGAGTCGCTCACCACCGTGGCCAGCAAAGAAGAGCTCATCGCAGCGCAGAGCGCGGTCGACGACGTGCGTGTCGACGACGACGTGATCGACTACCTGCACGCCATCGTGCTCGCCACCCGCAAGACCAAGCTGCTCGCGCTCGGCGCCTCCACGCGTGGTGCGCTCGCCTTCGAGCGGGCGGCGCGCGCACGAGCGCTGGTGCTCGGGCGCACCTTCGTCACACCCGACGACATTCAAGCGCTCGCGGTGCACGCCTTGGCGCATCGTGTGCGCGTCGCGGGGCTGCACGACACGGGCGTGGGCCGGCACGACGCCGAGCGCGTGATTCGCGAGCTGCTCGTCGAGCTACCCGTACCCATCTGACATGGCGAGCGCACTGGCGAAGCAGGCTGGCCTCGCGGCGGGGGCAGAGCGCGTCCCGTGGTACTTGCCCAAAGACAAGCGCTATCGGCGCCGGCTGACCTTCACGCGCGAAGGCAAGCTGTTCGTGTTCGTCACGTTCGCGCTCGGCTTCGCCGCCGTCAACACCGGCACCAACCTCATGTACCTGGTGTTCGGCTTCATGCTCAGCCTCATCATCTTGAGCGGCGTGCTCAGCGAGCACGTGCTGCGCAAGCTGCGCATCGAGCGCCGGCTGCCCTCGCGGGCGTTTGCCGGCGAGCCCACGCTGATCGAGATCGGGGTCGAGAACCAAAAAGACCGGCTCGTCAGCTACTCGGTCGAGATCGCGGACCAAGCGACCGACGTGGCCAACGATCGCCGTTGCTATTTCCTCAAGGTGCCGCCCGGCGCCGAGCAGAGCGCCAGCTATCGGCGGGTGGTGGCGCGCCGCGGTCGTCTGCTGTTCCACGGCTACCGCGTCTCCACGCGCTTCCCGTTCGCGCTGTTCGAGAAGTGGCGCGAGCAAGAAGGAGAGGGCGAGCTGCTGGTGTACCCGGCCCTCTTGCCCTACACGTTCGCCGAAGGGGCCGCACAAGAAGAGGGCGACCAGGCCGGCAGCTCACGCGGACGAGGCACCGAGACGCGCGAGCTACGCGAGTACCGCGACGGCGACGAGACGCGCTCCATCCACTGGCGACGGACGGCTGCGATGGGCAAGCCCGTGGTGCGCGAGTACGAACGAGAGGCAGCGTCGGTGCTGAGCATCTTGCTCGACAATCGTCCGCCTCCGGCGGCAGGCCCGGGCTGGGCGCAGGGCTTCGAACAAAACGTCTCGCACGCGGCGTACGTGGTCGAGCGCGCTCTGTCGCGCGGCTACAGCGTGGAGATCTGTGCACGCGGCACGCGCTCGCCGCTGCTCTCTGGCGGCAGTCCGCCCGACGCGTTGTGGCGCTACCTCGCGCTGCTTCCGAGCGACTCCCAGAGCGAGCTCACGAGCCCCAAGCGTGGTGGGCGCGTGGTCGACCTGCGCAAGGACCCCAACGTTACGAGCGCGTCGTGAGCTTTTCCAAGCTGCAGAAGTGGGTCACGTACCTGCTGGCCGCGCTCGGCCTCAGCACGCTCACGTTCGGCGGCGAGATCCCGGTCATCGCACTGCTGGTGCTCGCCGCAGGCTTTTTTGCCAGCTGGTTCTGCGAAGAGCCACTGCTGTCGCGCCCGTGGTGGAGCAAGAGCATCACCGTCGGCATCGCCGTCGCGCTGGCCGCCCAAGTGGTGCGCGGCGTTTTTACTGGCGGGTGGCTGGGGCTCGCGATGGAGTTCGCAGGCTTACTGTCCATCTCGCGGCTCGCCAACCGGCGCACGGCCTCCGACTATCAGCAGATCGCGATCCTCGCGTTCATGCAGCTGATCGCGGCCACCGTGCTGACCACCGATCTCGGCTACGCCGGCGTGTTCGTGGCGTTCGCCGTGGTCACGCCGTGGGTGCTCACGTTTGCGCACCTGCGCCGCGAGATCGAGCGCAACTATCCAGCCGAGTCCGACGTCACGGGCGGCAACGACCTCAAGCGCGTGCTGGCCAGCAAACGGATCGTCGACGTGTCGTTCTTGCTGTGGACGGCGCTGCTGAGCGTTCCCATGCTGCTGATGACCGTCACCTTGTTTGCGTTCTTTCCGCGCATCGGGCTCGGCATGCTCAATTTCGGTACGCAGCGTGGCGAGCACGTGTCGGGCTTCGGCAGCGACATCGAGCTGGGCGGCTTCGGACTCATCCGCGACGATCCCACCGTCGTCGTACGCGTCACGATGTCGCGCCAGCTGGCGCCCGAGGTGGCACGTCGTCTGCTGCGCTTGCGCGGCACCGCGTTCGACCTCTACGACGGCCGCAAGTGGACACGCGACAAAGGCGAGACCATCCACATGTCTCCGCTCGGCGAGTACTACCCACTCAAGCGGATGGAGCGCGACGGCGATCTGACACTCAAGCTGGTGCTCGATCGCCTCGATGAGCCGGTGGTGTTCGTCCCCAACGGCTCGGTCGGTGTGCGCATCCCCGAGCGCGGCGCGCCGGGCCGCCGCGAGCGCATGACCATCACGCGCGGGCACGGCTTCGACATCCGCTACGCGTCGCAAGACGAGCTGGGCATCGTGTACGAGGCCGTCGTCTCGCCCGATGCGCGGGAGAGCGACACGCCCGTCGACCGCGAGCTCGACGACAACCGGTACCTGGGCGTGCCACCCGGCCACGAGCGCATCGCGGCCTTGGCCAGGCAGCTGACGCAGGGAGACGAGAGTCCGTACCAAAAGACGCGCCGCCTCGAGCGTTATCTACGCAACGGAGGCGTCTACAAGTACTCGCTTCAGCTACCCGACACCCAGGGCAAGCTGCCCCTCGACGTGTTCTTGTTCGACGCCAAGCGCGGCCACTGCGAGTACTTTTCGTCGGCGCTCGCCATCATGCTGCGCTCCATCGGCATCCCGGCGCGCAACGTCACCGGCTTTGCCGGCGGCGAGTACAACTCGTACGGCGGGTACTACGCGGTGCGCCAGGCCGACGCCCACAGCTGGGTCGAGGCCCTGCTGCCCGGCCGCGGCTGGGTCGTGCTCGACCCCACGCCGGGTTCGCGCGATGCGTTCCACCCCGCCAGCGTGTTTGGCGAGCTGCGCGCCATGGTCGACGCCATGCGCGCGTACTGGATGACGCGCGTCGTGGGCTACGACCTGCGCACGCAGATGCGGGGCCTGCGCGACCTGCGCGACTTCTTCAAGCGCTTCCGTTTGGGGCGTGGCGAGCGCACGGCCGACCAGGGCGCGGACGTGGCCAAACAACGCAGGGAGGGAGTCTCCGGCACGTGGCCGCTGCTCGGGGCGAGCGCGATTCTTCTGGTCGGGGTCGGCTTTTTTGTACTGCGCCGGCGCCGCCGCCACGGTGCGGCGCGCGGGCTCAGCGACGGCGCGCGGCTGGCCCAAGAGCTCTACCGCGAGCTCGAGCTGACGCTCGCCAAGCAGGGAAACGCTCGCCCTCGACACATCACGCCCGAGGCACATGCGCGGGCGCTAGTTGAGAATGGCTTTGCAGAGGCCCGTGCGGTCAGCGAGTTGACCGAGGTCTACGTGCGCACGCGCTATGGTGCGCACGAGCTCCCTGCGCAAAAGCTTGCCGAGCTGCGGCAGCTCCTGCGAAAGGTCAAGCAGCAGCCCGGTAAACAGGCTGCCTAGTGTGTAGCTGACGAGAGACCCATGGCCCCGGAACAGCCCCGTGAGCGCAGCGACAAGACCCCGTCATCGCGCCCGCGCGAGGGCTCGGGACGCGAAGGGCTGCGCGCATCGCGAGACCGTCTGAGTGCGCGCATCGGGGCGGGCGTGGCGTCGCCGCTGGGCATCCTCATCATCGTGCCCAGCCTGATCGCGCTGGTGGGGGTGTTCCTCGGCGCGCTGGGAGAGTACTCGCTGCGCAACAGCAACCTCGAGGTGGCCGAGGGGCGTATGGTCGAGCAAGCGCGGCTCGCGGCAGCCAGCGTGCGCGATGCACTCGAGCAAGCCGAGCCGGTGCTCGACCGCGTCGAAGACCTGTGCTCCAAGCACGACCCAAGCTTGCCGTTCGCGCCCGTGGCGCACGCCATGCTCGACCTCATCAAGGGCCGCCCCGGCGTGACCTACGTGAGCGTCAGCTTCCCCGATGGCACGTTTCAGGGGGCGTACCTCGACGCCGATGGCGTCACCCGGTTCCAAGACAGCCGCGTGTTCCCCGATGGCACGCACGTCGATCGTTACCAGTACGCCCAGCGCGGTGAGCTCACGCTGCAGCGCCAAGATCGCAGCGCCTACGACCCGCGCGTGCGCGGCTTTTACCTGCTCGCGACCAGCGAACAGCGGCGCATCTGGACCGAACCTTACTTGTTCTACGACAGCCGTACCACGGGCATCACGCGCGCGGCGCCCATCTACCGCAATGGGCCCCAGGGAGAGCGCGTGCTGCACGCCGTGGTCACCATCGACTTCGACGTCAATGCGCTGTCCTCGTACCTGAGCAGTCGGCAGCTCAACAGCATGCGAGCGATCTTGTTTTCCAAAGAGGGCACCGTCCTTGCGTACGCCTCCGCAGCCGAAGATGCGCTGCCTCTGTACGCCAACGGCGACCGACCACTGCGTTTCCAAGACCTGACGGATCCGGTGCTCGCGGCGTTCTATCAGACCGTCCAGAACGACCGCGGTTTGGTGGTGGGACCGCTGCACGTGCTGGTGGGTGATGAGCCCTACCTGAGCGCCATCGCGCCGGTCTCGCACGACCCGGCGCTGCCCTGGTCGCTCGCGTACGTGGTGCCCGAGCATCAGTTCTTGCGCGAGCTGTACAACTACCAAGATCGCAGCATCTTGGTGGGCTCGGTGGCCGTGCTGTTGAGCATGCTGCTGGCGGCTTGGTTCGCGCGCCACATCACACGCGTGCGCGAAGCAGCCGCCGAGGCCAAGGCCGAGGCACGCGAGGCGCGCAAACAAGCGCGTGAAGCGCGCGCCGAAGCGCGTGAGCTCGGCAGCTATCGGCTGGTCGCCTGTCTGGGGCGGGGAGGCATGGGTGAGGTGTGGCGAGCCCAGCACCGCCTGCTTGCGCGCGAGGCAGCCATCAAGCTGATCAAGACCGACGAGCTCAGCGAAGTCTCGCACAGCATGCGCGAGCGCTTTCGACGGGAGGCCGAGGCGCTCGCACGGCTGCGCTCGCGCAACACCATCGAGCTGTTCGACTACGGCGTCGCCGACGACGGAACGTTTTTTTTGGTGATGGAGCTGCTCGACGGAGTCGACTTCGACACCCTCATCACCAAGCACGGCGTACAACCTGCGTCACGTGTCGTGCACATGCTCGCGCAGGTCTGCAACTCGCTCTCCGAGGCGCACGTGCAGGGCCTGGTGCACCGCGACATCAAGCCCGCCAACTTGTTCGTGTGCCGCGCGGCAGACGAGGTCGACGTGGTCAAGGTGCTCGACTTTGGTTTGGTCCGCGCGGCGCTCGATCGCAACGAAGAGCAGGCCGTCGAGCAGGCCACCACCACCTGGTCCTACGATCACTCGATCCAGCTCACCAACGCAGAGGGCATGGTCGGCACCCCTGCGTTCATGGCGCCCGAACAAGTCCAGGGACGAGCGCTCGACGGTCGCGCCGACCTCTACGCGCTGGGCGGAGTCGCGTTCTGGCTGCTCACCGGCAAGCTCGTCTTCTCGCACGACAACCCCGTCGAGCAGCTGCTCGCGCACGTGCACACGCCCGTGCCCGACCTGCGCGCGTTGCTCCCGGCCGAGGTGCCCGACGACCTGGTGCAGCTGATCGCCAAGTGTCTGGCCAAGGCTCCGGCCGACCGTCCGCACACGGCCAAGGCACTCGGTCGCGCCCTCAAGGCCATCGAGTTCCCGGCGGACCAAGCGTGGACCGACGAGCGCGCGCAAGACTGGTGGCGCATTCGCCGCCCCTTCCCCTCGGGGCATCCGCCCGCCCCAGAGCCGCGCGAGCTCTTGGTCGTAGCCGAGACCATCTCCACCACCAAGCACTGATCCCAGGCGTTGCGAAACAGTGAGGGACGGAGTCTGCGCTCAGCCTTGCGTGCTGCTAATCATTGGATGAATCGGCTGTGTTCACGGCAACGCCGTAAACAGGCGGCCCGACTGTTGACGAGCAAGTCCGTACTCTGCCATCGCCCAGCGCAACGAGCCTCGCGGTGGTAGTAGCTCAGCGACCGCCCCGCTCTCCTAGCTACCAGTAGGTAGTGGCGATTCACCGAAGCGCATGAGCACGAGTGGCCTCACCGCCTGCTGCGCTTTGGCGAATCGTGGTTGAACCAAGGCGCGTAGCCATCGCGCGGGAGTCTATGGAGGAAAAGCCAGGGCGCGTGCAGTGGGCAATGGTGAGCGAGACCGGCGACGGCTGGGGGGTGCGCCGTAGCTGAGCCGCGGGCCCCGTTCGAGCGTGCCTTGAGCGCGACCGAAGGCAGCCCGAGAGCCGTCATCGCCGCGCCGGTGCGCATGCAGGACGAGGGGCGCCATAGCGCGCGCACCAGGGGGCACGCACGCTGGCGAAGTCGACCGTGCGGAACGCGAGTCTCATGAGCTGTTCTCGATGGGCGCCGCCGTGGTGAGCGGCAACGCAATGCGCCACAAGCGGCCGTGGGTGCAGCGCGGGCAGCGCATCACATCGAGTCCGGTGAGCGCGAGCATGCACTCGACCCAGCTCTCGGGCGCGGTCAGCTCGGTTTTCGCTGCGGCAGGAGGCTCGTCGGGGAGCGTCGAGCAGGGCGCCGAGTCAGCTGGCATCCGATTCGCGGACCGGCGCTCGGCGCTACGGATGCCTCAAAAGAACGTCTGCGCGACACCGACATGGCGCGTTCAAAAAAGGATCGGCACCTTACTCGGCGCCAGCGGATGCAGACACCCTTGCCGCAGCGGCCTGCCGAGCCGCACTGGCAGCGGCCTGCCGAGCCGCATTCATGGGCAACGCTGAGACGCGGTGCTGTCCGTGATCGCCCAACGCCACACCGGCGCCTGCGTGAAACCCAAGCTTGTCCAAGGGGGCGTGAAGGGGGCGTGAAGAGGGCGTGAAGTTGCCTCGAAGGGCGACTTGGCGTAACGTCATACGAGGTCGGAAGACCTTGCAATGGCTGCTCAACGCCTTCGAAGTTGAGACTTACGGGTCTGCTTGGACCTGAGCTGCTGATTGGTTCGTTGTAACAGCGTGGCAGGTGCGCCCCGAACGAGGCGCCTCGTGGTTGTGAGCCAAAAACTCACTTCTTAGCCGTAGTCACGCCGCATGCCTGTCGTGCGCCGGAATTGCCAGGCGTTATCCCGGCGTCGGGGTTGGCCTGTGTGACGAGGTCATCTGGGCTCGCGTGAATGACGATCGCGTGCCCCACAACATCTGCCGTCGACCCGTCTCCGACCTTCCATTCGGGTCTGGCGATGGTAAGCGTCCCCTTGCCATCACCAGCTATCACGATATTGCCGAGGTCCCCCAAGTGACTGCTCGCACTCGCATCGGGGGCGCCGCTTCCGTGCGTATGCGAGGCCGGATTCCAGTGGTCACCGGCGCTCGAAGCGTTCGCAGCGCTGCAGTCCCCGTTCACATGGATGTGGGCGCCGTGCGAACCCTGTGATGCACCGCTCACGGACAAATTCAGCGTGACAACTCCATTGGCCACGGTGAACGTCGCCGTACCGGCAACGGTGGAGTTGCTCTTCGATTCAAGCATCGCCTGAGCGCCTGTCGCGCCGGCGGAGCCGTCGCCCGAGGGCCCCGCATCTCTGGAGCCGGCATCAATGAGACCTGCATCGACGGCAGCATCCATCGAACCACTGCTGCCCGCGTCCTTGATGCCGGAATCAGTAACGCTTCCAGAATCCTTTGCACCGCTATCGACGGGCGCAGCCTTGCCACCGTCATCGTCACCACATCCAACAAAAAGTGACGCACCAAGTAAGCCCGCAAGAACGTAGCGCATGAGTACCTCCCCAGTGAATGTCGAGCTAGGTGCTGGAGTACTAACATAAAGGGCTGCCAGGCACGAGCCGCGCAGTAGGGCCCATGAGGGAAGCTCTTTGTCATCACCGCGTGAGAGGGCCATTCGGTGCGCAATGAGATACAGAGGTGGCCGAGCACAAGCACTTCGCGACCGGCGCGGCTGGGTGGTCTTTGGCACGGAGTCGCGGGTCTGGAAGGTCGCAGACGATGCGAGTAGAGCTGATGACGATGGCGGAAACCGTTCGCGAAGCGCGGGTAGTACAATACGGCTGCCTCGATCCAATCGAGGGCGGCGAGCTTGTGCACAAGCAAATGCGCGCTGCGCATCGATACCAAAACAGTCTGATCGCCCTCGAACGCGTGCGCCGCTTGATGTACCGCGAACTGCGCAACAAGTATATCGACCTGGACGCGGTCCAAGCCCGCTATGAAGCGCTGGCTAACGAGTTGAGCGGCATGCGCCAAGCAATCACAGCGGAGCGCCACCAAGCTCGTCGCCGTGATTCTGCAGACGCGCTCGCCGAGCGGGCGCGCGAGGTCCACGCAGATCTAAAACACGCCCGAGGCGAACTGAAGGCCGCCAGGGCCGCAGTGCGAGACGATCCCGCCTTCAAGACCGCGGTGGCCGAGCTCGATGAACGCTCGCACGTGCTCGCCAAGGCACTGCGTGGCGCGACGGAGTGCTACTGGGGATCATATTTGTTGGTCGAGGCCAGCATGGACCAAGCGCGAAAGGCCGCGATCGATCCGAGCTTTCGCCGGTGGACCGGGGAAGGTCGAATCGGCGTGCAGATCCAGGGCGGCATGAGCGTGCAGACGCTTTTCTCTGGCGAAGATACTCGGCTCCGAATTGACCCAGTGCCTGCGGACGCATGGACATCATCGGCGCGCAGCGTTCGACGGAAGGTTTCTCGTACGCTCCTTTCAATCCGAGTTGGCAGTAACGGACGTGCGCCGATTTGGGCGCGCTTCCCTCTGGTGATGCACCGGCCCATCCCACCTAACGCGACTATCAAGGCAGCCGTAGTGCGATTGCGTGTGATTGGGACCGCGAAACGATGGAGCGTGAGCCTCACATACACGCACGAGGCTCCATCGCTGCAGCAGCGTGGCGGCACCGTTGCTCTCGACCTCGGCTGGCGCAAGCGTCCAGACGCATCGCTCCGGGTAGCCTACTGGGTAGACGACGCAGGGGATCATGGCGAAATAAGCATGCCGGCTTCAGTTCGAGCACGGCTGCGCCACGCGGACGGGCTGCGGAAGATACAAGATATAAACTTCAATCGGGCGATCGCTGGTCTGCGGCGATGGCTAGCCATCTTTCCAGCTGAACGTCTCCCTCCTTGGCTGGATGCGGAGAGAGCGCGGCTCGGACAGTGGCGATCACATGAGCGTCTTGCCCGCCTCGTTTGGCGCTGGAAACATCAGCGCTTCTCAGGTGATGTTCGCATTTACGACCTGCTCGAACGGTGGCGTCGAAAGTCTCGCCACCTGAACCAATGGGAAGCGAACGAGCGGGACGGCGCGCTCGCACATCGTCGCGAGGTTTACCGCGTCGCCGCATCGAAAATCGCTCGCTGCTACGGAACGGTGGTTCTCGAGGACTTCGAACTTTCCAAATTGAAGCGATTGCCTGCGCCCGAAGAAGGACCTCCTGCGCGGCCAGCACAGCGCGCGCAACTCCACGATGGTGCGCCAGCCGTGCTCCGACAAACGATCGAGCAAGCCGCTACGCGCGAAGGCGGGCTCATCGTGAAGCTGAGCGCCATGGGTACCACCTCACACTGCCACGCGTGCGGAGGGCTCTGTGCGTGGGACCAGGCGGTAGACCTCTGTCATGAGTGCGAGCACTGCGGCGCAAGGTGGGATCAGGATCATAACGCCGCGCTCAATCTGCTGCACTTGTTCGTACGCCAGCGGACAGATGATCTGGACCTTCGAGCATTGGCCCGAAAGAGTGCATCGGTCCCAAAATACAAAACTCGGCAGCGTGTCTCCTCGAAGGACGACTCAGCGTAGAATATCCGCTCGCAAACCTGCACTTCGCAGGCGTGGCGTGCGGAAATCGCACAATCGTCGATATCTTGGTCGCACGCCTTCACGCCTTCGCCCCTGGTCGAAGGAACCTTCATCCTCGCGAGCGCATCAGACGCGCCTACTGGCAAAGACGAACGATATGACCGGGCGGGTAGTTGTTGCCCTGAAGATCCGGATTACGAGCATCGTTCCAATCAGCTGAACAAAGTCCATTTGCACCCGGATCCTCAACGCAAGGCAACTCCGCGTAACCTGTCCGGTCTGCATTGGGTGCGCACCCCGCTATGGGCCTACGTCCGTTCGGTCCGGTCGAGTCTGCAATGAACCAGAAGGAGTGCTCAAGCACGCCATCGCAGTTGTGATCGCTGTGGCCGAGACCCCACCCCGCACCGGGAAAGTCTCCGGAGTTCTGGTCGTTGCAGTCCAACTTGCCGGCGACGGGTTGCTGCTGCGTCCATCCCTTGCATGTCGCGGAGAGCGGGGCGGGCGTCGAAATGGCGGTTCCGCAGGCCGCAGCGGTAGCGGTAGCGGTAGCGGAGAAATTATCGTTGTCGCAGTCAGGAAACCATTGCACGCCACCAGGGCATGGTGGACAGGTACTGCCGCAGGGCATGCCGCACTCGTTCTTCCCATCGTCGATCATGCCGTTGCAGTCATTGTCCTTGCCATCCCCGCAGACTTCCGTCGCCGGGGCCTTCGCGACCGCCGTGCATGCAACAGCTCCCCGGTCGCACTGTAAGGTGCCCGTCGTGCTGCACTCGCTCTTCCCCACTGTGCAGGAGCCTCCGGTCACGAAGCCCTCGTCGACCATGTCATCACAGTCGTTGTCCTTGCTGTCGCAGCTCTCTGGAGGAGGCTCACCGCCGCAGACCGTCGAGTCGGTCGAACCCGGCGCGCACGCGTATTTGCTTGGGTACGAGCACGTTCCTTTCACAACCATGCATGAACCGCCGACAGGCGACATGAGCGAGCTCCAGCCACCGCACATGTTCTTCACGCAGCCGTCGTCCACGCCGTTCTTGCAGTCGTCGTCCTTGCCGTTGCCGCAGACCTCGGTAGCAGCTGCCGGCACCATCGGCGCGTTGCAGACCATGGAGTGGTCGGCTCGGCACTCGTACGTGCCGGGCCGCGCGCAGGCGCCCTGTTGCCCGTTGTTACAAGCGTCGCCTGGCTTGCCGGGCAGCTGCACTGAACAAGCGCCGCCGCACGCGTTGTTGTCGTCGTCGTCGGGCTTGCCATCGCAGTCGTTGTCGACCTTGTCGCCGCAGATGTCGGTCGCGCCGGGGCTCTTCTTAGTATCTGCGTCGTCGCAGTCGGCTTTGCCTGCAACAGGCTCCTGCGCGGTCTGCTTGGCGCCACACGCATCGCAGCTCTCGACGAGCGCTGCGCCAGCGGCGGCATAGCCGTCCCCGTCTGCATCTGCCCAGCAGCGCGTCTTGACGCCCTGGTCGACCATGCCATCGCAGTCGTTGTCGTGGCCATCGCACATCTCCGCCGTGGGCACGCACGCAGGAGCCTGAGGAACGAGAGGCGTCTCAGCGCTGTCTGCGTCGGCCAGGGTCAAAGCATCCCCCGCGTCATCCGCAGTCAAAACGGCCGCCTCGGTCTCCTCACCGGCCTCCTTGGCCTTGGCTGCGTCCACGAAGAGCGAGGCGTCCATCTCGCGGCCCCCGTCTGCAGCGGCGGGTCGGGCACGAGATGCGTCGGTTTCGCTCGCGTTGTCGATGGTCACGCCGCCGGCGTCGCCGGAAACGCACTCGCTCTTCGAGTCGTCGTTGACGACCCGCTCCACTTCACGCGTACCGT
>JBEGTL010000214.1:0-12462 GCA_041179425.1 Pseudomonadota bacterium
ATGGAACCCAAAACGATCGCGCGACTCATCGGAGTCGCACTGCTCATTTTCGTGGCGATCTTCGTCGCCTCGGCCGGCACCTACGTCGTCGATCCCGGCTATCGTGGCGTGGAGGTGACCATGGGAAGGGTCTCCTCAGCGTTCAAGCCCGAGGGATTTGGGCTCAAGGCGCCCCTGCTCACCTTCATCACCCCCGTCTCGGTGCGACAGCAGACCGCCGAAGACAAGGCGGAGTGTTACTCGTCTGATCTGCAGCAGATTCATATCGAGCTGCGCGTCCTGTTCCGGGTGCCCGAGAGCTCGGTCGTCAAGCTCTTCCGTGACTACGACGGCGACACATTTCAGAGCTTGGTCGCGCCGCGTGTACACGAAGCCCTGAAAGAAGTGGTGGCGTCGCAGAGCGCGGAGCAGGTCGTCAAGAACCGCGAACAAATCAAGACGCGCTCGCTCGAGCTTGCACGCGCCAAGATTGGCACCTTGCTCGTGGTCGAAGACATCGTGATCCAGAACATTCAGGTAACCAAGGAGCTGGAACAGGCCATCGAAGCCAAGATGGTTCAGGAGCAGGAAGCCTCCAAGTCCAAGTACCTGCAGCAGCGTGCGCAGATCGAGGCCGACACCGCCGTGATCAAGGCCAAGGGCGAGGCCGAGTCCATCCGCATTCGCGGCGACGCCCTCAAACAGAACCCGTCCTTCGTCGACCTTCAGATCGTCGACAAATGGGACGGCATCACGCCGCTCATCATCGGCAGTGGCGACAACGTGCTGATGCCGCTGCGCGACGTGGAAGCCCAGGTGAAGAGCCATGCCGCCAAGTGACTTCAGCGACGAGATTCGCCGCATTCAAAGCGGCATGAACCAGCCCTTCCCCGTGCGCTGGCTGGGCCTGGGCTTGCTGATCGCTGTGGCTTTGGTCGCCGCCTCGGCATCCACCTACGTGGTCCAGCCTGGATTTCGCGGCATCAAGGTCACGCTGGGCAAGACCGAGCCCGGCTTTCTGTCCGAGGGCTTTGGGGTCAAGGCGCCCTTCATCTCCAGCATCGTCAACGTCAACGTGCGCCAGCAGACGCAGGGGGTAAACGCCGCATGTTTCTCCTCCGACCTGCAGCAGGTGGTGATCGACCTGCGTGTGCTGTACCGCGTGCCCGAAAAGACGGTGGTCGAGATCTACCAGCAGTTCGCAGGCGACCCCTTCGACAGCCTGATTGCACCGCGCGTGCAAGAAGCACTCAAGGAGATCACGGCGATGATGACCGCAGAGCAGATCGTCAAGAGCCGCGAGGAGGTCAAGCAGAAGGCCCTCGTCGCCGCGCGCCACAAGATCGGCCACATCCTCAAGGTCGAGGACATCGTGTTGCGCGACATCCACCTGTCTACCGAGCTCGAGCGCGCGATCGAGGCCAAGATGGTGGCCGAGCAGCAGGCGGCCCAGGCGCGCTTCACCCAGGTCCAGACACAGGTCGAGGCCGAGACCGCCGTGATCAGTGCCCGCGGTCAGGCAGACGCGATCAAGGTACGTGGCGAGGCGCTCCGACTGAGTCCGGTGTTCCTCCGGCTCAAGCTGGTCGAGCGCTGGAACGGACGCTCGCCGCTCGTGGTGCCCGCCGACGAGCACAGCACCGGGGCCGGCTTACTCTTGCCGCTGGGGGCGGCTCCCTCGCCGTGAGTCCCCGCGTGCGCGCGTTCTTGGCCATCGCCGCGCTGGTGAGCGTGTTGCTCGTGCTCGTGCTGACCTTTCCGCGCGCGGTGGCCTTCGCCGAGCTGGCCGCACGCGAGCTGCGCTACTTCTGGTGGCTCATGCTGATCGTAGCGCTCGCGGTGTGGCTGATCTGGGGCGTGGGCCGCCGCCCCAGACGCTAGTCGCTCTCCTCGCGTGCTGCGCAGACGCGCGGAGCGCTACACCACGAGCAACGCGTTGAGCTGCGCTTGGCGTTCGGCGCGTTGGGCCGTGGCGGCCGCGTCGCTCGCAGCCTTCGCAGCGAGCGCGGGCTCGTGGACGCCGGTGTACCAGGCATTGGTGTCCAAGACTGCGGACTTGAGCTCGCTGATCAGGACGGCTGTTTGCGGGATGTAGGCATCGAACTCGACCGTGCTGCCGTTGACGACGGGCTTACCGACGCTGCCGAGTGCGACCACCATCTCCGGTGGGCTGAAACGAAAGCTCGCAAAACGCGAGAGCCACACCGAGTTGGGCGTCGGGATGAGGGCGACCGAGACGTGGTCGACGTCGGGCCGGGGGCTTGCCCCGAGCGCGAGGCCGCCGAGGCTGATGGGAACGAATGGCACACACACCTCCAGGGGAGCGCGTCGCCACTGCGGCCGAGGCGAGCGGGTTGCTCCACACGCGAGCGACGACACCAGGCAGTCGCCCGCGGCAAAGGCGCCCCGGCTTCACAGCCTAGCGCTTCTCTGTGGCGGAGGCGACACGCCCGGACGAACGCCAGCGTCATCGACGATTAGAATGGAGTGTCCCATGGGGCTCGCCTCGTTCAGGAGTTCTGCGTCGCGAGTCGCGGAAGCGCGCGTGGCGCCCTGGCCGCTCGACAGGTCTCGACCAGCAGCGCCACGGCCTGCTCAATCGCGTCGCTCGCGTTCGGAGGGTAGATCTTGTACATTTGTTTGGACCGGTAGACGCTGCCGGTGGCGAGCTCGAAGGTCCAGCTGCCCAGACGGGCCATGGCCTCGGCTTCCTCCAGAGAGCGACTGACCTCTTCCACTCGCTGTTGCGCCTCCCGTGCCGCGGTGCGGTCCGACACGTAGCCGTACCAGTGGGTGCAACCGTGTGCGTCGCGTGTCGGCGTAGAGTGTGCCGACAACCAACGCACGCTGCCGCTCGGCTCGACGAGACGAAATTCTTCGTTCCAGTTCGTCAGCATCTGCCCAGACCGTGCAAGGCGCTCTTGGACGTGGGCGATGTCGTCTGGATGCACGGCCGCAAACAGTGAGCTGCCGTCGTCGCGAACCTGCTCGGGCGATGCACCGGTCAAACCCACGATCCCGCCGCGTCGGCGCCCGCGCACGTCGTCCAGCGTATAGCCTGTTAATCGCGTGAATCCCTCGTTGACCCACTCGACCTGCCCATCGTGGTTGGAGATCAACACGGCATTGGCGGTGCGCAGTGCGACCATGTCGAGCCGCTCGTTGAGCAACCGCTGGCGCTCGACCTCCTTGAGCGCGGTCCTCATCGAGCTCAGCGAGCGGTAGTACATCACCTTCCATACGATTGGCAGTCCCAGCACGATGGTAACGTCTGGCAACTCGGACTGTCGCTTCATCCGTGCAGACTTTGCCAGCCCAGCCGCGCTGCTTGCGCAGCCGCCTGCAGCTCGCTTACTTCCCGCTCGGAGGGCCGCTCTTGCATCCAGCAAAGAGTCTCACCGACACGCCACACACGGCACCATTCGCGTACGCAACGAGCGCGAAACCTACGATTGCGTCCCTGCTTCTGTTGCGATCGCGTACTTTACTCGCTGAACAGATCCTGCGACCGCCGAGAGCACGCGAGTACGGTCAAGTGGGCATCTTCCCCAGATCTTTTGCCGCAGGTCGGACTTTGCCGCGTCTCCTCGTGACCCGCCTCATCAAGCCGCTGAGTGTCCAAACACTCCTCTTCGCGGCGGCGCTCGCGGCGCATGCACAGGTACCCCTCGATCGTTTCGATTCGGCACCGCTTGCGCAAGACGGCTTTGCGCTCGCCAGACCGGACGCCCTTCCGCAACGCGAGTGGCAGGCCGCATTTCTGCTCGACTGCGCGCATGGTCCGCTCGTCTATCGAGCGCAAGGCAGTAGTGCCAAGATGGTGCAGCGCGTAGTCGATCGACAGATCGTGCTGCACGTCGTGGCGGCGCTGGGCGTCACGCCGCGCATCACCGTGTACGGCTCCCTGCCGACGTCGGTCGTGATGCGCGGTGACGCGACCTACACAGTGGACGCACCCAAACCGGACGGTCCCAGCCTGGGAGACCTGGCGCTCGCTGGACGTGTCCGCATACTCGGCGACCCGGCCCAGAAGTTCGCGCTCTCGGCCGAGCTACGAACCCCGCTCACGGCGATCATCGGCTACGCCGAGCAGCTGCTGCTCGAACAGGAGCCCAAGACGGGCGGCGAATACGTGGAAGTGATCCGCCGGAACGGCGCCCACTTGTTGGAGCTGAACAACGACGTCCTGGACATGTCCAAGATCGAGGCGGGCAAGCTTACCGTGGCCGTGCGCCCGTTCTTGCTGAGACCCCTGCTATCGCCAGCGACCTCGCCTTCGTGCCGGGACTCGCCAAGCGCATACGAGTCATCATGCGAGACCAGCGCATTCCGTGCGCATTCCAAGGCACACCGACCCCTCGGAGGGCTGACAACCATGACGCCAGACAAGCTCGATTGGAAGCCGCACGCGTTGGGCAAGGCGATGACACTGAGAGTGCAGGCTCACCGGTTGGACGCTAACACCGGCGCCGACCTGCGAGGGTCGGTCTCCGAGGCCGTCTCCAGAGGCCACAACCTGCTCGTGCTAGACATGTCTGGCGTGATGTTCATGGACAGCCTGGGGCTCGGGGCACTGGTCAGCTGTCTGAAAGTGGTCGGCCCACTCGGGGTCCTCGCGCTCAGCGGCGTCACGACCCCCGTCCGGACGCTGCTGAGTCTGTCCAGGCTCGATCGTACGTTTCGGATCTTTCGTACACTCACGGACGCAGTCGGCGCGCTTACCCCTGGCGCGAGCTGAGGTCGGTGAGCGCCAATGGCCTTGGTCAGCAGACGTGCCGAGCGGGCTGCTGTCGACCGAGACGGACCCGCGGTGTGCCAGGACAATTTGTTGTACGGCTGCGAGTCCAAAGCTCGCTTTGCAACGTCGGTGAAGAAGTTGCGTCCGATCACGTCGGCAGCGGCAAGTCCCGCCAGGCTCTGTTCGAATCTGTTGTAAGCCACCACTTCACCGCCGTGTCGCAGCCCCACGACGCCGAAAGCGAGCTCGTCCAGGTCGGATGGGGAGCGTGAAGCCAGCGCATCGAACAGCGCGCTGTCGTCGAATGTCGTGAGTCTGTTGTCGAAGCTTGGCTCGGCCTCGTGCCTCTCGTTGTTTGCCATGGCGGACAGGATGGCAGCTCTGGGCAGCTGACCGTGCTTCTTTTCGTGAGACAGCGATCCGCGTACCTCTCGAGAAGATGTACTTCGAGGATGAGGGGGCAGCGATCCCAGCCATCGTTCAGCCGCCGCACGATGGCGACAACGCGCAGCACCTCGGCCAAATTCGCAGTAGCCAGTTCAGCGGTTTCGGCGCTGTCAGCCCCAAGGTCTGGGTGCTTAGAGAGTTCAAGCTGCAGCGCGACGGTCCGATCGGCGGCGCCTGTAAGCTCGTCGTGGCGCCACGTGGACGATATCGGTCTCCAGATCTCACTCCCGTTCGATAGCGCTCAAAGCAACACGTCAGGACCGAGCAACGAGATGAACTACCTGGCGCATTTCGGCGGCGCCTCGAGCCCCCTCGGCTTGGCCGTCCGGGCCGAGCTTGCCAACATCGGCAGCTCGCTCAGCCCTACCAACATCGTTGCGCGAGCGCAGACGATGACGTGTGCTGGCTGCCATCAGCTGAGCAACAACGCGCCCCTCGGCGGGGGCCTGGTGTGGCCGCCATCGTTGACGTTCACGCATGTCACGGAGCGCCAGATCGAGCAGGTAGCTGGCAGTCAGCGCTACGTGATCTCTCCGGCGCTGGTGCTGAACTTCTTGCCGCATCGCAAGCTCATCATGGAGAGCTTCCTGACAGGCAGCCCGCTTCCGATCGTGCGTCCCGGGCTCCCAATCGGTGGGCGCGCAGTGCACTGACAGTACTCCGCGCTGGCGACCAAGCACGCTCACATGCTCCGCAAAAGGCCAACTTGCGTGCGCTCCTGGGCAGACTCCGCTCGTCTTCAGCCGCGATCGGGATAGCCAGCGCGTCCAGGCGGGCAAACGCGCACGGGGCCGACTGCGTCTGCACGCCTTTCACGAGTCGGGCTGCATCGTGATCGAGATCAAGGACGACGGCCGCGGACTGCAGCGAGACAAGATCCTGGCCAAGGCCATCGAGCGCAAGCTCGTCTCGGCCGACGCACACCGCGAGCTGAGCGGCATCGATCTTTAGCCGGACAAGCGCATGCTCGAGCAGACTCGCCTCGGCAATCGGGTGGCAGCCCTCGGCCTCGGCGACTTCGACGGGTATTGCCGGCTTTTGCAAACGCCGAGCGCACCGGGGGAGCGGCAGACGCTGGTCGACCTGCTGACCACCAACGAGACGTACTTTCTTTCGCGAGCCCGACCACTTCGAGCAGCTGGGCGCACAGCTCCTCACGCGCTTTCGGGAGCGCCGGGTGCACATCTGGTCGGCGGCCTGCTCGAGCGGGGAGGAGCCTTACAGCATCGCGATGACTCTGCTCGACAAGCGGCCCGCGGGCGACTGGGAGCTGTGGGCCAGCGATCTGTCGGCCCGTGTGCTGGCGCAGGCCCGCCGCGGCGTCTACGCGCAGCAGCGCATCGACGACCTGCCGGCGAGCTATCTCAAGCGCTTCTGTATGCGCGGAACGGGGAAATTCGAGGGAAAGCTGCGCGTGAGCGAGGAGGTCCGTAAGCGGCTCCACCTTTTCACGCATAACTTGCTGCACGACGCACGGGCGCTAGGCGGCTTCGATGTGGTCTTTCTGCGCAACGTGCTGATCTACTTCGACACCGAGAAAAAGAACACGCTCATGGCTCGAGTGCTGACGACGCTGAACCGGGGCGGCTTACTGTTCATTGGTCACGCAGAGTCTCTTCAGGGCATCACGCATCCACTCCGGCGTGTCGAGCGGGCCGTCTTCGAAAAGACGGCCTGAAACCCCAAGCGTGGAGCGCGCAGTGTCTCGGCGCTTTGCGAATGGGTTGGTCGCCGCGGACCGGTTGGGAGAGGATCTCACCGGTTGCTGCCGAGCTGATACGGCGGTATTCTCGGACGGGAATACCATGAAAGCTGCTAAGTTCGCGATCTCCATCCCGGCCGAGACGATGAGTCAGGTCGACCACGCTGCCAAGCGCCTCGGGATGACGCGCAGCCGCTATATCGCTACGGTCCTCGCTCGGGTGGCCGAGCGCGAGCGCAATGCGGCCATCTCGAAGAAGGTCGACCAGGTGCTTGCCGAACTCGACGAGCAGGACCTCGACTCGGCTCGTCATCTCCGCGCTGCTCGGCGCGACGCAGGCACCGAGTGGTGATCCATCAGGGCGACGTCGTCTGGATCTCCTTGCCGCCTGCCAAGGGTTCGGCTCCACAAGGTCGCCGGCCGGGCCTCGTGCTTCAGCACGACCGCTTCAACAACACGAAGATCGCGACGGCGGTGGTGGTCGCGATCACCTCCCAACTGAAGTACGCCGAGCTGCCGGGCAACGTACGTTTGCGCAAGGGCGAGGCGGGTCTGCCGCACGCGTCAGTGCTGACCATTGATGGAGACCCGAGTGTCTCCGCCCGCCGAAGCAAGCTGTCCGATATTCGCGACGTTGATCATCAGTCCCGCGATGCCATTCGGCTTCGTTTCGTAGCGCATCACACCGGTGGGGATTAGATCGATGGTCGCGACGGTGAACACAGGTCCCTGTGCCTGGATGGTCTGTTGCAGGATCCCCAAGGTGCCGGAGGCGCCGATCGGCCCGAACACCGTCGTAGACGTGCCGGAGACCTCCGTAGCCGCCGAGCCCTCGGTAGGATCCGGCTCGTCGTCTGCCGCTGTCGATCCGCAGATCGCGACCTCGAGCGAGCCGGGCAGAGTCGCTGGGACCGGCGTGGTAGCGGCAAGTGTATAGCTATTTTCCAGCATGTAGCGCACGACGAGTGGACCGGACGTAGCGGTCGGGATCTCGAGCAGCACTCGACCGCTCTGCTCGCCTGGGCGGCCTATCCCAGCGAACGCAATGTAGGCGAGGTCGTCGGTCGCGCCTTCGGGGTACAGTGCGATCCAATCGCCCTCGGCGTGATCCGCGGGCGCCGTCCACTCGACGCTCAGCGAAGACCGCAGACAGGACTGCCCAGCTTCAAGAACGGATAGGCTGACTGCGCCGATGGGTCGCGTCTGGAGCTCCGTGTCCGCTGCAAGTGTGTAAGAGTTCTCGAGCAGGTAGCGCACCTCGAAGGGGCCCGGATCGCCTGCTGGCAGCGCCAGCTGAACCTCGCCACTGGTCTCATCGGCGTGTCCCACGGTTGCAATGGCGACGTAGGCAAGATCCTCGGTCGCGTCCTTGGGGTACAGCGCGATCCAGTCTCCCTCGGCGTGGCCCGCAGGCGCGCTCCACGCGACCGTGGTGACGGCGCCGACCCGCGGCGTCTCCGTGGTCATCACGTCGAATCCGTTCTGTACGCTCAGCGCGGCCTCGTGCTGCGCGAGCGACGTCCCCGCTGTGCTGGCGTCGTCGCATGCCGAGACGAGTAGCGCGAACGCGAGCGTGCACAGCGCTGCTCTGCTGGAGTGTGTTGCCTGCGCAGGATTGAGTCGCCAGCGCTGCTGGCGTCGCTCTTCCCCGTGCTGAGCTCCGATGGTGAATACCGAACGAGCTGCGTGAATCATGGTTTGCTTCTCCTGTGGCCGTGGGCCGCTAAAGAAGCAGAGGCCGGGAAGTTGGCTTTGTGACCGAGCGTCGCGACGATTTTCGCGCTCGCCCAGCAGCGGACCACTCACCTACTGGGGTCGATCTCGACCGACCACCTGCCCTCGGCTCAGAGTTGGAAGCGCCTCCGGAAGCCCTTCGCGCATCACCCCTCGCCTCATCCGAGGCTCAGCCAAGCCTCCGCGCATCGCCGCGCCGGCTGATCGAGGCTCCCGCAAGCCCCCAGCAAGGTCGAGCACGCATGCACAAAGGCTCCCGGATGCCCTCAGATTCAGACCACCAAGCGCCGATGCATAAAAGCTTCCACAAGCCTTCGCGTGGGTCGGTCACCATGCACGGAGGCTCCCACGAGCCTCACGGCCAACATCACTCGGTGGCTTTGTTCTTTGGCGCCCACGCCGCGCCGACCGCGCTCAAGCAGCGGCGGGCTGCGCGTGCGTGTGGTCGCAGGCCGCCTCGGCGGAGGCTGGCCCGTGGTTCTCGGATAGCAGCACGTCGAGGTTCTTCTCGCCGTCGAGGCTGTCAGTGCGTCTCGAGCCGACTCTGTCTCCTACCCCACTGCGATGTTGCTGAGAGGTAACTAGGGAGGCGCTAGCCCGTTCATCGCGACCGCGCAGGTCAACACGCTCGACGGGCAGAGCGCTTCGAACTTGATGGGCTCGTTAGTACAGTCGCTCAATCTCAACCAGCGACCCATCTTGTTCGATCGTTTTGTCGTGCCGCTTCGTCTGGATGGGCAGCCGTTTCGGGGTGGCTCTTCGATCAACCTATTCCAAGCCTGGCTCGCTCCCGGCGTGCGCAACCCGGAGGCGCGTCAGGGCTTCTCGCTCAATACCTGCAACGGTTGTCACTCCGCGCCCGAGACGGGCACCAACTTCGTGCACGTGGAGGCTCGCGATCGCGGCAAGACATCGCTGCTCTCGGGACTGCCCGCCACGACCGCCGTCAGCTCGCCCAACACCCGATCGCCGATCTCGTCGACAGAGCGCGTCAACGCGCGCGCCATCGCATCGGCCACCGGCGTGAAGTCTTCGTCGTCTTTGCCGCGCGCCACCGGCTCTTCGACGGTGAAGGTGTGCTCGAAGCGCACCGTACGCTGGTCGACCAGCACGACGCGCGCGCGCACCCGCACGGCATGTTTGGGCGTGAGCAGCTCGGCGAAGTCGAGCAGCTCGACATCGAGCGACGGCCCCACGCCGGTCACCAGGCTGGTGATTGCGCGCTCTTCGAACAAGCCTCGCGCCAGCGCGCGGCGCAGGTAGTCCTCGGGCCGCTCGGTCCAGCGGCGCTCGTCGTAGAAACCCACCTCGCGCTCGGAGAGGTGGTAGGCGATGCGCTCGCGCAGGTGCGACCCACCCACCACGTGACCGAGCCGCAGGCTGGGCTTGCCGAGCGAAGCCGGGCTGGTGGCGACCTCTTTGGCAGCGTTCTCGGGGTCGTAGTAGCGCGGCGCGAGCGGCTCACTCTTACCAAAGAACGCACAGCCCGACAGCGCGCTCAGCAGCGACGCAGTCAGACAAAACGAGGTGGTCTTCATTGGGCTTTCCTCGCTCTTCCCTTGATCAACATGTCGGAGTCGCGCTCGAGCGCCTCGGCCAGCGAGCGCACCGCGTCGATGGTCTCGCGCAGGTCGCGCAGCGTGGCTCCGACGTCCGAGACCACACCGGTGGCATTGCCCGCCATGTCGCCCACACCATCCGACGCCCGCTGCACGCTGCGCAGTACGCCGGTGTCGCTGTTCATTTGCTCGAGCAGCGCATCGGCGCGGGCCAGCGTGCGGCCCAGACCTTGCAGCGCGGTCCGCGCGTCCGCCGTCAGCTCGCTCATGGGCACCTGGTCGAGCTTCTTGTGCAGCAAGGTGATCACGGCGTCGGCATCGGCCAGGGTGCCGCTCGCCTGCTCGGGCAGCTTCTGTGCGCGGATCTCGGTGAGCAGCGTGTTGATCTGCGTGAGCACCGTGTCGACTTGCCGCGCCAGCGCCGGGAACTGATCGACGGCCGAGATGACCGAGTCTTCGAGACTCTTGAACGTGGAGGCGGTCGCCGGGATGTAGTTCCACGGAAGCTTGAACGGCACCTCGGGCGGGGGATGCGTCTTCTCGTTAAAGAAGTCGATCTGCAAGAACTTGGTGCCGGTGACACCGCTCGACCCCAGCTGCACACGGATGTCCGAGGGTAAGCTCAGCCGCTCGCCACGCTTGATGAGGCCCAGGCGCTCGAGCTCATCGACCGCGAGGTCGTAGCTGATCTCCACGTGACGTCGGTCGGGCGCGATGTTGATCTCGGTGACGTTGCCCAGGCTGACGCCGCGGTAGCTGACCGGTGAGCCGGTGTTGAGTCCGGTGACGGCTTCGTCGAAGTACGACGTGTAGCGGACGGTCTTCTCCTGCAGCGCGCGGCCGGCCAGGAACACGATGCCCATCAGACCGAGGACCACCGAGCTGACCACGAACAGTCCAAGCTTCCAGTGATTGGTAGGCGCGCTCATGGTGTGGTACTCGCTTCGCGGTTAAAAAAGGAGCGCACCCGCGGATCGTCCGAGTGGTCGCGCAGCTCGCGCGGATCGCCCCGCGCAATGATGCTCTGGCTGGCTCGGTCGAGCATGATGCAGCGCTTGCCGACCTTAAAGATGCTGTCGAGGTCGTGCGTCACCATCACCACCGTCAGACCCAGCTGCTCGTTGAGGCTGATGATCAGGTCGTCCAGCTCGGCCGCACTCACCGGGTCGAGGCCCGCCGAAGGCTCATCGAGAAAGATGAGCTCGGGCTCGAGCGCCATCGCACGCGCGATCGCCGCGCGCTTCTTCATGCCGCCCGAGAGCTCGGACGGCATTTTGTCCTGGGTGCCCGAGAGGCCGACCAAACGCAGCTTGGCTTCGACGATGGCGGCGATGGCCTCGACCGGGAGCTCGGTCCACGAGGTAAGCGGCAAGGCCACGTTCTCGCCCACCGTCATCGAGCCGAGTAGGGCGCCCGACTGAAACATCACGCCGTACTGCGGATGACCGCGACCCAGCTTGGCTTCGCTGCCGTCGGCGTACAGCACGCGGCCACTGAGTGGGATCTCGAGTCCGACCAAGTAACGCATCATGGTGGACTTGCCGCAGCCGCTGCCGCCCAGGATGATGAAGATGTCGCCGCTCTCGATCTCGAAGTTGGCGTCGCGCTGCAGCACGGTGGTGCCCCAGCCGATGGACAGGTCGATGGCGCGGATCAGGGGCTCGCTCATTTGCCCACCGCGCGAAAAAAGACCGTGAAGATGGCGTCGATCATGATCAGGGCAAACAAGGTAGTCACCACCGCCGAAGTGGTACGCCTGCCGACGCCCTCGGCGCCGCCCTCCGTGGCCAGGCCCTGCTGACAGGCGATGAGAGAGATGGCCGCCGCAAACAGCACGCTCTTGAGCAGGCCCGAGGTGACGTCCCAGGTGGAGACCGCCTTCTCGAGCTCGTTGAAGTACGCGGTCGACGTGAGGTCGAGGCTGGTGACCGCCACGATCAGACCGCCCAGCAGCCCCATCCCGTCTGCCAACACAGACAGTAAGGGCATCACGAGCATCAGCGCCAAGAGCCGCGGGAACACCAGGTAGCGCATGGGGCCGAGGCCCATCGTGCGCAGCGCGTCGACCTCTTCGTTCACCTTCATCGAGCCGAGCTCGGCGGCAAAGGCGGCCCCCGAGCGGCCGCACACCACGATGGCGGTCATCAGCGGCCCGAGCTCGCGCGTGACGGAGATCCCGATCAGGTCGGCGACCAAGATCTGCGCGCCGAAGCGCTTGAGCTGGACCGACGCCTGAAAGGCCATCACCAAGCCCACCAAGAAGTTGATCAACAACACGATCGGCACCGCGTCGGCGCCGGTGC
>JBEGTL010000215.1:0-12450 GCA_041179425.1 Pseudomonadota bacterium
GTGCCGCGCATGTCGCAGTACGTCCTCGAGGTCAACGGCGGCTTTGCAAAGCGCCACGGTCTCAGCTCGAGCACCGCGCCCAACACGCAGCTGCGGTTCACACCGCCGCCGGAGAACAAGCCATGACGCAGCCCAGCTACTCTTTGCTCGCGCGCCCGAGGGCGCGCTTCGACTACCTCGTCGTGCTCGCTTTGTGTCTGGGCGCCTGCTCCAAGAAGCAGGAGGAGCCGCGCTTCCGTCCATCCGCGGTCGAAGACAAAGCGCCTGCCGCCGCCACCGAGCCAGGTGTCGCGGCCAACGCCGACAAGCCCGCAGAACCTGCCGCCGCGCAGGCTGTCGCAGAGCCGGCGCCGGTCGCGCAGGCGCCCAAAGCGGCAGAGCCCGCGCCGATAGAAGCGCCCAAGGCGATCGTGCGCCAGCCCACGTCTCCCGATCCCGCGGCTGGCAAGTTCACGCTCGAGGAGGCGCTGAAGGGGCTGCCCGCCAAGGGCGCGCTCACGGCCACCATCGCCACCAGCGCCGGCACCATCGTGTGCAAGCTGTTCGACGACAAGGCCCCCAACACGGTGGCCAACTTCGTGGGCCTGGCGCGCGGTCTCAGGCCGTTCTGGGATGGGCATGCCGCGGCCTGGGTCAAGCGTCCGCTCTACGACGGCACCAGCTTTCATCGCGTCATCCCCGACTTCATGATCCAAGGCGGAGACCTGTACGGCGACGGCAGCGGCGAGGTGGGCTACGTGATCCCGGACGAGCTGGCCAAGGGCTTGTCGCACGACCGCGCAGGCCTCCTGTGCATGGCCAACCGCGGCCCCAACACCAATGGCGGTCAGTTCTTCATCACCGATGCGGCGACCCCCCACCTGACCCAGATGAAAAGCTACAGCATCTTCGGCGAGTGTGCGCCGCTGGGCGTGATCGCCAAGATCGCGCGCGCTCCCAAGCCTCACCCGATGGCAGAGCGCCCCGAGCCGCCCATCCCGATCACCACGGTGAAGATCGCCCGCAAGTAAGGACGCGAGCGGTCCAAAGAGCTACAGCTCGCCGTCCAGGTCGTCGTCCTCTGCCGGCGTGGCCTTGGGCGTGCGGCGACGCTCGCGGGCACTCGACGTTCGTTTGACACGCCCACGCGCGCGCACGTCGGGACGCACGCCCGTGCCCTTGTCGTTGGGGATGAAGCGGACCTCGGTGCGCATCTCGAACGACAGGCTGGTGAGTGCCGCCTTGATCTCGCCTGCCAGGTCGGTGGCCTCGAGGAAGTCGCGCACCTCGCGGGCGATGATGCGCACCACGTCGTTTTTGGTCTCGTCGATCTGGCCGAGCACGGCGCCCGCGATCTCGCGCGGCAAGCGCGCCTCGTGAAGTGCCTTGCCGACGGCGCTGGCGACGTCCGGGATCTTTACGTCGCTGAACCTCTCACGCACGGCGTCGGTCGTCTCGCGACCGGTCTCGAGGCTCTTCTCGAAGGTGTAGAGACCCGCCTCGATCCCCTTCTCGATCCCGCGTCGGATCAAGCTGGGCAGGCGACTCTCGAAGCGACCCCGCTTGCCGTCGCCTGGTGGCGGCTCGCTCTTGACGTCCGGCCCGGGCGGGTTGGTGGAGTGCGCACGCGTCCGCTCACCCTCGCGCGAGACGTCGGGCTGAGGCGACAGGCCGGGCTTGGGCGAACCCGCGCTCGCTTCCTGGACGGGGCGTTCGGAAGGACGCTCGGCAGCTCGTTCGGCAGGACGGTCGGTCGGCATGCAAACACACTCCTCGGCTCGAGATCTCGAACATGGGCACATGGCGGCCATACGTCCAGCACAGTACCCCTCCACATGGCCGAGGTCTTGTTCGTCTCGAAAGCGATTGCTCCACCCTGGAACGATAGCGGCAAAAACTTGGTGCACGACCTGGCGTGCGGGTTGACGCGGCACCGACCCACGCTGATGGTGAGCGCCGACGCGCCCGCCGTGCCCGGGGCCCGCGCGCTCCACGTGTACGCCGGCAAGGTGGGGTTTGCGCCCGCGCTACTCGACCAGGCGCGCGTGTTCGGTCACCTGCTCACCGCGCGACGCCACGCCTTGTGGCACTTCTTTTTTGCGCCTAACCCGCGCAGCTGTCGGGCCGGTAGCCTGGCCAAGCGCGTGCGCAGAAAGCGCGCCGTGCACACGGTCTCGAGCGCACCGCGCGACCCCGAGGCCATCGTTCCGCTGTTGTTTGCGGACGTCAACGTGGTGCTGTCGGCGCACACCGAAGCGCGCTTGCTCGCCGCGGGACTCGCGCCCGATCGGCTGGCGCGCATCCCGCCCGCGATCGTCCCCTTGGCCGTGAAGTCGAACGAGCAGCGCGCGCGCCTTCGTGGTGAGCTCGGTCTGTCGGTCGACGCGCCGGTCGTGGTGTTTCCAGGGGACCTGGAGTTCGGTGAGGGCGCGCACCTGATGATCGAGAGTGCCCGTGCGCTACGCGGCGACGCCCAGCTGATCATGGCCTGTCGTCTCAAGACCGAGCGCGCGCGCGAAAAAGAGCGTGCGTTGATCGCGCGGTCGAGCGAGCTCGGGCTCGCTTCGCGGGTGCGCTTCGTGGGCGAGACCGCGCGCATCCACGACCTGCTCGCGTGTGCCGACGTCGTCGCGCTGCCCTCGGTCGACCTCTACGCAAAGATGGACTACCCGCTGGTGCTGCTCGAGGCCATGTCGCTCGCGCGCAGCGTGATCGTGGCGCGCGGCAGCGCTGCCGCGGAGCTCAGCGTCGACGGCGGCGCGCGTGCGGTGGACGCCAACGTCGACGCGTTGACGCACGCGATCGAGAGCCTGCTGGCCGATGATGGTGCGCGCGACGCGCTGGGGGCTGCCGCACGAAGCAGCGTGTTGGCCCACTACACGGCGAGTGTGATGGCGGCCTCCTACGAGCGTCTCTACGACCGCTTGCTCGCCTGACCCAACACGCGGTCGCTTGCGCCCTCGCGACAGAGGTCGTACGTGGGCGACGGAATGGCGCAAGAAGACTCGATTAGCCGCGCGTACTACGACGACTTCAGTACGTCGTACGAGCGTGAGCGCGGTGCCGGCTATCACAAACTCGTCGATGAGATCGAGGTCGACGCGGTGCGCGAGCTTGCACAAGGCAAGCGTGTGCTCGAGGCGGGCTGCGGCACCGGCCTGGTGCTGTCTCGCCTGGCCCAAGTGGCAGCGTCCGCTCACGGCTTCGACCTCTCGCCCGGCATGGTGCAGCGCGCGCGCGCGCGCGGCTTGTCGGTCGCGCTCGGGAGCGTGACGCAGGTGCCGTTTCGCGACGAGTCGTTCGACTTCGTGTGCAGCTTCAAGGTACTGGCGCATGTGCCGAACATTACGGACGCGCTGCGGGAGCTTGCCCGCGTGACACGGCCTGGTGGCATGCTGGCATTGGAGTTCTACAACCCGTGGAGCTTGCGGTACGCGGCCAAGCGGGTCGCGGGCCCGGGTCAGATCAGCGAGGGACGTACGGAAGCGGACGTGTATACGCGCTGGGACACACCGTTCACGATCCCGAAACTCTTGCCCGAAAGCTTGCGGCTCGTGGACTATCGCGGCATTCGCGTGGTGACGCCGGCCGCATTCGTGCACAAACTACCTGTCGTTCGCCGCGCCTTCGCGGCAGCCGAGCGTGCGAGCGTTCGCTCGCCCCTGCGCTACTTCGGAGGCTTCCTCGTGGCCATCCTGCAGAAGCATGCCTAGCCAGACCCTTCTTTGCTCGCCCGCCCGAGGGCGGGCTTCGACGCTCGTACGCGAACGCCCCGCCTGCCTCGGCAGCGCGTACGAGCAGTGCTCGGCGCGCACAGGCGAGCGACTTCACGAGCGCGCTCGTGAAAGTTCGCGTCTACTTGCCCTTTGTGCAGCTTGGCTAACGCCGAGACGGGCAGGCGATGCTGTAGTATCGTCGCTACGTGGGTACGTGGGCCGCTGGGCACACGTACCGTGTACGGATCTTCGCTCGCGTGCCGAAGGGCGCGCTTCGACGCAAGCCGGGGTACTGAAACGAATGGTTCCGATGAGCTCCCGCATCCGTGATCGAAGCGCCGCCAGCACTGGTAGTGGCAGTGGCGCTGTCTACGACCGGGAGCCAAAGTTCGGGGGATACCGAGCATGAAGGCAAAAGACCCGAGCGAGCTCGACCGCCTGCGCGCGCGCATCGACGATGCACTGCGCCGCGAGCGTCCGCGCCCTGAGATCATGCCCTTGCTCGAGCGGCTGCTCGCGCAGGCTCCCGAGCACGGCGAGCTGTTCGTGTACGGGCATCGCCACATGGCCGAGCTGCTGCTGCAAGAGGAGCCGTGGCGCGCCGCGCTGCACCTTCGACGCGTCCTCAAGACGGGTGCCGCGGACGACACCGCGCACGCCCTGATGGGGCTGTGTCAGGCGTTGCTCGGCAACTTCGACTCGGCCGTGTTCCACTACGAACGCGCGCTCGCGCTCGACCCCAGCAACGCCTGGTACCACCACAACCTGGGTCACCTGCTCGACGTCGCGCTCAACCTCCCGGAGGTGGCCGTGCTGCATCTGCGCTGGGCGCACGAGGCACACCCGATGGAAGACGAGGTCACCGCCTCGCTGGCGCACTGCCTGGCGCGCACCGGCGAGCTCGACGAGTCCGAGGCCCTCGCGCGCGAGGCGCTCGACCTGTCTCCAGAGCACGAGAGTCACGCCTCGTTGCTCAGCTGGATCAAGCGTGGTGCCCCAGGGGGCTACCTGTTCAGTGCCGACCAGGCGTTCCACGGTCGCGATCCCCGTCAGCGGAGCGGCGAGGGGGACGAGCCTCGTGCACGCGAGCAGAACAACGATCGCGACGTCTTGCGTGCGCTCGAGCGCGGGATGCAGTCGGCCGGGGCTCCCCACGTGCTGCTGGGCCGGGCCGAGCAGGTCTGGCGCGACTACCGCGCACGGCGGCCCAACGTGCGTGTGAGCAAGCCCGAAGTGCACGCGGCTGCGCTCGAGTACGCGGTCTCCGTCATGCACGGCATCACCGGCATCACGCAGACCGGCATCGCCAAGCGCTACGGCGTCTCCTCCACCGCGCTCGCCAGCCGCTACACCGACATCCGATCCACGCTGGCGCTCGAGGTCGGCGACCCGCGCTACCTGCACTGACCGGCCCACGACCTGTCCGCCCCGCGCAGGGCTGACAGGCGTGGACTCGTCGTGTCGCGTGCAAGCGCGGTGGTCGCCCGAGGGCCCGTTTTACCGCTTTTTTGCCTCGCACAGCGGTAGTTGGGTACGGCTGTGGGCATGGACCCACTGCGCGTGGCAGCGCCGCTCGCTCGTTTGTTGCTCGCGGCCTCCGAGTCTGGCTGCGACGGCGACATCCACGTGGTTCGCGTCTGCCCGGCCCAGCCGTCCGACAGACCGTTGCGCTCGCACGACCTTGGTCGTGTCGCCGCGCAGCCGCCGGTGCGCGCGGCCCAGCTCTCGGTCGCCGGTGGACGCCTGCTGGCCATTGGCGGCGTCGAGCACGCCCCCCTCGGCGACACACTGCTCGCACTGGGCGCGCTCGACACCGACTCGCAGCGTGGGGTGCTCGGTCGGGCCGAGTGCCTGACGCCGATCGGCGCGCGCCTGGTCGCTGCCGGTGCGACGTCTCCAGCAGCGGTCTCGTGCGCGCTCGAAGTACAGCTCGCCGACGGCGTTCACACGCTCCTGCGCTGGCCAGCGACGCGGGTGGAGCTCTTGCGCCTGCCCGACAAGCACGAGCCGCCGCGCGGCACCTGCACGACCGAGCTCGCAGCGCAGATTGAGGCGCGCGTCGAGAACCGAGTCACCATCGACGTCGCCGGGGCCGTGTGGAGTGCGCTCTGGGTGATCGCGAGCGAGCTGCCCGTGCCGCTGCGCGCGCAGCTGTCGGGTAGCGCCGCGCTGAAGCTGACCGTCGCGGGCAAGCGGCGTGTGCATGGTCTCTTGCGCGCCATCGATGCAGGCGAGCTGGGTGCGGCGTTTCGTAGGCGCGCGTTCCTGCGCGCCCGTGTCGAGCCTTCGTACACCAGCGCGCGCTGCGACGAGCCCCGCGCTTCGAGTGCAAACGAGCAGCGGTCGGGCAGCTTCGACAGCACACCCGACGCGCTCTCGGCGGCCGCTCTGGAGGCGGCGTTGCGCCCCGGTCCCTGCCCGGAGCAATACGCGCTGCGTGCCGTGCTGCGCGTGCTGGGGGCAGCCATCGAGCGACCCACACACGAAGACGCGTACGCCCTGCTGTTGCGCAAACATCGTCAGCTGTCTCGCAACGCAAGCGCCAGCGCACTGCTCGACCTGCCTGAGGCGGCCAGTGGAGAACACGCGCGCCGAGCCCTGCGCAAGCTGGCGCAGAAGCTCCACCCGGACCGCTTCCAAGCCGGTGACGCGCGGCTCTACGCAGTGTCCAACGTGGTTATGGGAGCCCTCGCACGCGCCGAAAACACGCTGCGCGCACGTGCGCACGACACCGGGTCCGAGCGTGGTGCACGGGCGTAGAAAGCAGCCGGTGTAGGCGGCGCGCGATGGCTGTTTGTCGCGAGCGTGCGCGCATGAGTGGCGGGCTTCGTCGCGATCACGGCACACTAGCCGCACTGTGAGTGGGGCAGGTCGTCGGAAAAAGAGTCAGGCAGACAGGCGCGATCAGCTCAGAAAGCGTGGTCATGAGCGTACTGCGAGCAGCACGCCCAGAGGCTCCGACGAGGCGAGCGCGGGGGAGCCGTCGACCGACACGCTCGCGTCGACCGACGCGCTCGCGTCGAGCGACGCGGACCGCGAGCCGAGCGCTGAGCTCGGTGACCTCCGCGACGAGCCGCGCGACGAGCCCGATGACGAGCCGCGCGATGAGCCCGACGACGATGAGTCTTTTGCGGCCGACGAGTCGACCGAGATCACGATTGCGGCACAGCCCGTGGTGCCGCGTCGCAGCAGCAGCAGCGCCGCGCTGCGCTCCCCGTCCCGTGTGCAGCGCGTGGTTCGTGCACTGTCGTGGCCGCCGCTCGCCGCACGGCTTCGGCTGATCGCGATCTGTGTCGCGGGTCTGTTGCTGGTCCACGCCGTGCGAGGGGACGTGCTGGCTGCCGGCTACGAGCCGCTGCGCACGGCGCTCGCTCGACACGGTCTCATCGCGGATGCGTCGGAGGTGTTGGCCATCCAGACCCAGCGCAAGTCGGGCAAGCGCAGCAAGCTGATCTTGCGCGCGCGCGCCGAGGGGGAGCTAGGCGACGTATGGCTGGCCGAGGCCGTGGTGGCCAAGTCGGGCAAGGTCTCCGATCTCGGCCGGCTGCACAACCTCACACAGACCTCCAGCGCCGACGAGACCACGCCGCTGCTGCTCGGGCGCTGGGCGTTGTTTGCGCGTCGCATCCAGGGCCGGGTGGTGGGCTTCGAGCTGGTCGACCTGGAGGGTGAAGTGCCGCTCGAGCGGGGCCTGCTCGCGAAGCTGCAGCGCGGCATCGGCAACCTGCAGGCGACCGGGAGCTGGCACGGCGTGGGGCGCAGGTCGTACCTGCTCGCGGTGCCGTCTGCCGCCTACACGATGAAGCGCGAAGGGCGCGCCTACACGCTCGAGGTCGACGGTGCGCGCGCCGTGATCGACCCTACGCAAGAACGCATGGTGGAAGGTGCCGCACTGTTCGAAGTGCGCTCGCACAAGCCGGCCGTGTCGGCGCCCTTGCCGTGGTTGGTGGACACCGTACGCGCGCTGCCCTTCGTGGGGGCCGAGCGCATCGCGTGGCTAGAAAACAGGGTGTTTGCGCTGCGCGATCAGTACAAGCGCGCCTATCGCAGCGTGAACGAGGTCGACAACACCGCGGAGGTTGCGCAGGAGCTCGGCATCGAGCGCAAGCAGCTGTCGCAAGTGCAGGAGAAGGTCGAGCGGCTGGCCGTGCCCAACCCCGAGAGCGGCTGGCCCCCACCGAGTCTCGAGCCGTTTGCCGTGGGCGAGGCGGTGGCAGGAGAAGGCAAGTGGCGTGCGCTGGTCGACGACCCGCACGCGCGTACGCTACCCACCGGCAAGCCGGTCTTTTATCAGACGTTCTTGAGTGCCGACCCGGAGCGCTCGTTCGCACGTGTGTACCTGACCGTGTGGGATCCACGCATCGTGCAGCTGCACATCGTGGCGGGTACCGAAGAACCCGTCAGCGCGACGGGCGAGACGGGCAAGGGCGCCATCCCGCGCAACGCGGCCACGCTCACGCGTCTGGTTGGCGCGTTCAACGGTGGTTTTCAGGCCATGCACGGCGAGTTCGGGATGATGGCCGACGGGCGCGTCTACCTGCCGCCCAAGCCCTGGGCCGCCACCGTGGCCGTGTTCTCGGACGGGCGGGTCGGCATGGGTTCGTGGCCAGGCCCCAAGGATCGCAAGACGGGCTACGACGAGGCGCGTGCCGTCGAGGAGATCCCGGCAGGCATGGTCGCGTTCCGCCAGAACCTGACCAGCCTGGTGGAGGACGACCGCTTCAACCCCTGGGGCCGCTGGTGGTGGGGAGCGGCCCCGCAGCAACGGAGCGAGCAGACGCTCACCCAGCGCAGCGCGCTCTGTTTTACGCGCGAGGGTTTTATGATCTACGCGTGGGGCGACTCTGCCTCGCCCGAGGCGCTCGGCTCCGCGCTGCTTCGCGCGCGCTGCGTACGCGCCATGCACCTCGACATGAACGCGGGTCACTCGGGCATGGAGCTGTACAACGTGCTCGCCCCGGACGAGCCCCGCGACGAGATCACCAAGCGCGAGCCGTACCGTTACGAGGGCACGCTGGCCGAGCTGCCGGGCTACACGCTCCGCGCGCGTAAGGCCGTCACCGCGATGGGCATGGTGCTGCCGCGCTACATCCGTCCCGATCCGCGCGACTTTTTCTATCTGACCCTCAAGCCCGGTCTGGAGACCGCGCCGAGCACGAGCGACGACCTGGTCTTTTCGAGCGGCGACCTGCCTCACGCCGGCTGGCCGCCTGCCTTCTCGCGCTCGCTTGGACCGACTGCCCGCGTGCTGCGCATCGACCCGGCGCGCGCGCAGCCCGTCACCGGAGAGCCGAGCGGCATCGAACAAGTGCTGGCCGAGCTGCACGGCGACCTGGGCGAGCCCAAGCTCGAGGACTCCGCACTCTACGCGGAGCAGGAGCTAGTGGGCCGTCGCTACGCGGTCGGCGTGCCGTCTCCTGACTGCGAGATCGTGGTGCGCGGCGCCCTGCTCGCGAGCAGCCCCGAGGCGCAGGCCGCGCTCGGCGTCGATGCCCACGGGCTGCTCGTCTATGGTGAGACGGATGACAAACGGGCAGGCGCGCTGCAACAATCGCTCGCGGGCGCCGGCGTGACGGCCGCCATCGCGCTGCCCCACGGCGTGCGGCTCGGGCTCAAGTTCAAAGAAGGCCTGTTGGCCGTCGACGCCACGACCCGACTCAAGGAGTCGAAGCCGGCCCTGCGCTTGGTCGCGACCTCCACACCCGCGGTAGAGCTGCTGTTCCCCGACAACGCGCCCATCCCCTACGTGCGCTGGGCCTCGCTCCAAGACCAGCGGGTGCGCTACTTCCGAACCAGCGAGCCGACGTCGCGGGTGCCGCAGACTGCGATCGACCCGGCCGCGCCCTGAGCGGGCGAGGGCAGGGGAGCATGTGGGCGTCAGGAAGATGACGCCCGACCATGTAGGAATACGGTGAGGCAGCACTGTATGGGCGGTAGCTTTCGCGGATAACCCCTCGTCGCTGCACGTAAAACCCACAAATTTGACGGCGCTGGCAGCGCTTGACCCCCGCCTCGGCGCTTGCGTAGACTGGCCCCTACCCGAAACCTAGTCCGGTCGCGTCCCGTTTATGGTCGCGCTGGTGCGAGGTTTTGGAACAGCGTTCTCCAGCAGGGGGGCAACGTCGCGTGATAGATGGAGCTCCCCAAAACGTTCCCAACGGGCTGATGCCTTCGTCATCAGCAAAGGCCGTCGCGTCAGCTGCCCCGCTGGCCGCGCGCCCGACTCCGTCTGGTGGGAGACCAAGGTCGTCCGAGATGCGCTTCAAACCCATTCCCTTCGGCAAGTACTACCTGCTCGACCGTGTGAACACGGGCGGCATGGCCGAAGTGTTTCGCGCCAAGGCGTTTGGCGTCGAGGGCTTCGAGCGCATCGTCGCCGTCAAACGCATCTTGCCGAGCATCGCGGCCGACACCGACTTCATCACCATGTTCATCGATGAAGCCAAGCTCGCGGTGCAGCTCAACCACGCCAACATCGCGCAGATCTTCGACCTCGGGAAGGTGAGCGACAACTACTTCATCGCGCTCGAGTACGTGCACGGCAAGGACCTGCGCGCGGTGTTCGACATGGTGCGCAAGCGCTCGCTGCGCGTGCCCATCGAGCTGGCTTGCTACGTGATGATGAAGATCTGTGAGGGCCTCGAGTACGCGCATCGTAAGCGCGACTCGAGCGGGCGCGACCTCGAGCTCATCCACCGCGACGTGTCGCCGCAGAACATGCTCATCTCGTTCGATGGCGACGTGAAGCTGATCGACTTCGGCATCGCCAAGGCCGCGGGCAAGTCGAGCCACACGCGCACCGGCGTGCTCAAGGGCAAGTTTGGGTATCTGTCGCCCGAGCAGGTGCGGGGCGAGGTGATCGACCAGCGCAGCGACCTGTTCGGCATCGGCATCGTCCTCTACGAGCTGCTCACGGGCGAGCGCCTGTTCGTGGGCGACAGCGACTTCTCCACCATCGAGAAGGTGCGCAGCGTCGAGATCGTGCCGCCGCGCGAGCTCAACGCCAACATTCCCAAGTCACTCGAGAGCACCGTCATGCGCGCGCTCTCGCGCGATCGCGACACACGTTTTCAGTCCGCGCTCGAGCTCCACGATGAGCTGCAGACGGTTCTGCACGAGCGCGCTCGGCGCGGCCAGACCTTCGGGCGCAAAGAGCTGAGTGCCTGGATGGTCCAGCACTTCCCCAAAGACGCCGCACGTGATCCTGAAGAGGTCGGTGACCTCGAGGGAGCCGAGTCGCTCGCATCAAGTTCAACCGACGTAACACCCATCGCCCCGCCAACGGAGTCCAACGCCGTGTACAAAGAGACCCGTGACGCGCCCGAAAAGGCCAAGAACAAGCAGCCCTCCACCATCCTCGGCATGCCTGCCGTGTTGCCGCCCGCGGATCTCGCGTCGCCGCTCCCGGGCAGTCGAGCTTCGCTTCCGCCGCCTCCTCCACGGGGCGGCAAGGGCCTGAGCACACGTCCACCCGCACCGCCTTCGCCCGGGCTCGGTCGCAGTGTGCCGCCGCCCCCGCCGCGCACGCAGCCGCCTGCGCCGCCGCCCGGCTATCGCGCCGCCGAGTCGACGCCCGCGCCACGTCGCGGCGCTCCGCAGCCGTCGGCGCCGCCTGCGCGCACGGCGCCGCCGCCTTCGCCGAGTAGCGCCAACGCGCGCGGTCCGTCGCTCAACATGGACTGGGACGACGAAGAGCTGTCGACACAGATCTACGATCGGCCGGCCGACGCCAGCGACTACCTCTACGAGAGTGCCGAAGACAACGGCTTCGACGAGTCGCTCGCGGCCGCGCGCGCCTACGACGAGGAGCAGCAGGAGAGAGACGAGTACCCGGACACGCCCGTGCCGTACTCGCAGTCGCAGCGCTTTGCGCAGCCGGCCGCGCAGGCCCAGGCCTACCCAGAGCCGCAGCACTACGGCCGTCCCGAGCAGCAGTACGCACAGCCCGTGGCGCAGCAGCCGCAGACCACCGCGCCACGTCAGCAGCCGAACTACGGCACCGGCACCATGGGTGGCTACCCCGCGGTCGCGGCACAGTACGACAACAACCAGTACCAACAAGACCCGTACGCGGCGTTTGGCCCAGGCGCCGCGCCCGACGGTGTGCACGTCTCGCCGCGCGCCTACGCCAACTCGGAGGTGCCACCGGCGCCGCACGTCGAGCCGGCCGGCAGCCTGCGTGCGCCGCCCGTCAACCAGACGATGAGCATGACCACCGAGCGTCCAGGCGACCGAGGGCGCAACCCGCTCTACGCCGCGCTCGCCGTCGCCGCGGTCGTGTTGATGTGTTTTGTCGGGTACGTGTTCCTCGCGCGCACCGAGCCCGGCGTCGTTCAGCTCACCACGCACCCCGCCGACGCCGTGCTCCTGTTCGACGGCAAGCAGGTCGGCGCGTCGAGCCCGTTCTTCGTCACGGGCGTGTCGCCCAACGACAAGCACAACGTCGAGGTGCAGAAGGCCGGCTACCGCACCTGGACGCTAGACTTTCAGGTGCAGGCCGGGCAGACGGTCCAGTTCCCGGTCACGCTGCAGCCGGCGACCGACACGGGCGAGGCGCTCGCCGTCGGCGCGGCAGCCCAGCAGGCCACCGGCGGCTTCTCCATCGAGACCTCGCCCTCGGGTGCCGCCGTGGTGCTCAACGGGCAGGCGCTCAGCGGCGTCACGCCCCTCCGCGTCGGCAACCTGCTTCCGCGCACGTACGACGTGCGGGTCCGGCTGGCGGGCTTCAAGGAGCAGCAGCTCCCGGTCGAGGTTC
>JBEGTL010000216.1:0-12434 GCA_041179425.1 Pseudomonadota bacterium
CGCCCCTTCTCAGAGCTCGCACGCCCGAGGGCGCGCTTCGAACCGCGCGCACGCCGACCTCGCACTGGCCGTCTACCTCGAGCCGCATGTCGAGGGTCGGCGCGTGCTGCTCCTCGGAGAGGCGCAAGGCGTCCTCGCCGACCGCTTCGATCGTGTGGCCACGCACCTCGAGATCATCGACCCCGTCACGCGCGAGCCGTCACGGGGCGAAGTGCCAGAGCTTCCCTTCGACGACGCGAGCTTCGACCTGGTGCTGGTGTGCGACGTCGCTGCGCTGCCCGACCCCACGGCCGGCGCGCTGCGCGAGCTGCATCGCGTGCTCGAGCCCGGAGGCCTGTTGGCCTTGGCCAGCGACGCAGACAGCGCGGCCAGCAAGCGCAAGCGTCGTGGTCCGCCCGTGCAGACCCAGCTCGAGCAGCTCCTCGCGGCCGAGTTTCGCAACGTGCGCGTGCTCGCGCAGGCCCCGCTCGCCGGCTACGCCGTGGGCGATCTCGAGCGTCGACGGGGGGAGGAGTTCACCATCGACTCGACGTTGGTCGAAGGCGAGCGCGGCGAGCCCGGGCGCATCATCGGGTTGGCCAGCGACGCACGTTTCCCGGTCGAGCCGCGCCTGTGGATCGAGCTGCCCGCGCGCGAAGAGGCCGAGCCCGAAGAGCGCCCCCAGCCCGGGCTCATCGAAGAGCTGCGTCGTGCCGAGGACGAAGCGCGCGAGGCACTGCACCGCGAGTCCGACTTGTTGCGCAAGCTCGAGCTCGAGCGCCGTGCGCGGCAAGAGGCCGAGCAACAGGTCGAGCGCGCGCGCTCGTTCGAGCGCAAGCTGCTGGCCGCAGAGGCCGACTACGACGACGCGGTGGCGCGCGTACGTTACTTCGAGAGCGCGGCGGCCGAGCACGAGGCCAACGTGCGCCACGATCGCGAGCGTCGCGAAGCCAGCGAGCGCGAGCTGGCACACGTGAAGGGCGAGCTCGCAGGCGCAGCCGACAAGCTCACGCGCAGCGAGAACGAGCGGCTGGCCGCGCGCACCGAGTACGAAGAGTCCGCACGCGAGCTCTCCGAGCTCGAGCAGCGCTTGGTCGAGCTGGGCAAACAAGTGCTCACGCTCGAGCAGGACAAAAAGCAGCACGAAGAGACTGCGCGCGACTTGCTCGAAGAGCTGCGTCGCCTCGAGCACGACAAGACCGCTGCGGTCGAGCACGACGCGCGGGTGGCCGAGCTCGAGGCCGAGCGTGAGCGTGCCGTGCAGCGCGCGCTCGAGGCCGAGGTCGCGCGCGAGGCCGCACAGATGCGCTCGGACGAGCTGCGCTCCGAGCTCGAGGAACTGTCGGCCCAGCGGGCGCAACAGCACGAGAAGACCGCGCGCGAAAGCCAACCCGACCCGGCGCAGGTGCGCGGTGCCGAGCTTGCCGGCAACGAGCTCGAGCTCGCCCGAGCACGCAACGACGCAGCACGCCAGCGCGGGGAGTGTCAGGGCCTGCGTCTGCGTCTCAACGAGGCGGAGCTGGCGCTGGCCACGCTCTCGACGCCCATCGAGGTCAAGCTCGAGAGCTCCCACCAGCAGAGCAAAGAGCTGGCCGAGCTGCGCTTGCGCCTGGCCACCACCGAGGCGGCGCTGCACGCGATACGCGAAGCTCCCGCCCACAACATGCACATACGTCCCCGTTTCGCCGAGTCGGAGGCCGACGCGCGCGCCGCGCTCGAGCGCGCACAGCAGCTCGAGCAGCAGCTCAACAGCGCCGATCTGCGCCTGTCGGAGCTCACCCGCGAGCTCGAAGAGGCCGATCGGTTTGCAGAGCTGCACGCCGAAGATGCCGAGCGTCTCAACAGCGTGGAGACAGAGCTCGAGAACTCGCGCAGACGGCTCGACGACCTCGAAGACGAGCTGCGGTCGGTCGAAGAAGAGCTGCGCTCGGCGCGCATCGCACTCAACTCGCGGCAAGACGACTTGGCCCGCGCACAGGACAATGCCGAGCGCGTGGTCGCCGAGGCGGCCTCACGGCTCTCGCAGGCAGAGCGTCACGAGGCCGAGCGAGACGCCGCACGTGCGGCGCTGGCCGATGCGCGTGCCGCGTTGTCGCAGCTGGCGAGCCGGGTGGGCGCAGACGAAAACGATCACTCGTCCATCATGCTGGCGTACGCCGCGCAGCGTGACTCGCACACCGAGAGCGAGCGCGCGGTCGACTCGCTGCGCGACGAGCTGTCGCGCCGAGACGCACGCATCGAGCAGCTAGAGCGCCGCCTCAACGAGCGCCTCAACGGCGAGCTCGGCGCCGCTCCCGTGGAGTCTACGGAGCACTGACGTCGTCGCTCAGGGCAGGGTGACGCTACTCATCGCGATGTTCACTGCAGACTGCGCCAGCAGCCGTCCGTGCACGGATGCACCGGTCTGCAGGTTGATCGACGTCATACACAGGATGGTCCCCTCGCCGTGCGACCCCGCACCGAGGTCGACCGGACTTGCCACCTGCCAAAACACGTTTTGTGCGCGCGCTCCGCCCGTCAGTGTGACGCGGGTGTTGGCCGCGACCGTCAGACCCCCCGAGATCTGAAAGATCCACACGTCGTCGGCGCCGCCGGCGAGCACCACCTCCGTCGACACGGTGACCGACGTGCTCCACTTGTAGAGCCCCGGTACCAGCGTGCGACCGCCGAGGGCGCCCGTGCCCAGCTCGCTGAAGTCGGGCGTCGTGCGGCCGGCCGCGTCTACGTACGCAGTCTCCATGTTGCTGACTGCGGTAGTCATGTTGCTCGGCGTCGGAGCGTCGTTGTCGGCGGCGAAGATGTTGCCCGTCACCTCCGGCGAGGTCCACTTGATGCCCGCGCGCGTGTACGGAAAGCCCGTGATGTAGCTGGCTGCGGCAGGACTGAGCCCGACGTCTCCCGTCACGGCGGAGGTGGGAACGCTCGAGACTGCCGTCTTGGCGAGCAGCGCAAAACCCGCCGCCGCGCCGAGGGAGACCGGCCTCGGACCGCGCCGCGCGCCGCCGCCATCCGGGAAGGTGCCGGTGGCACCGTCTGCTCCACCGGTCGCGCTCCCATCGGCCGCATTCGCCATCGCGTCGGCGCCCAGCGCGCCGTCGCGCGGCCCGCCTGCGGACGAACCATCACTTGGGTTCGTGCCGCCCCCGCCATCGCGTGGCGCGCCCCCGGTCGAGCCATCGCCGCCGTTGGTCCCCGCCGCTCCATCGCCCCGACCGTCCGCATCGGTGGGTACGGTGTGCATATCGGAGCAGGCCGCGCTGGCGAGCAAGAGGAGGCCGAGCAGCATGGTGCGTGAGTGTGCCGGATGGGTAGAGGCGCGTGCTTTGGCCGCGCTCCCACGAAGGGCGGGTGTAGGTCGAGTCATGGATGTCTGCTTTCTGCCGACCCTTTTGGGGTTGTTCGGCAAAGTTGCGAGAGGCCGGTGTCGGGCGCCCGACCGACAAGTCTCGCTGAGCAGGCACGGGAGATTCCCGGCAGCGAGTATCGCGATCCGCGCGCACAAAGGTCAACCTCCAACGCGGAGCGTTGCCTCAACGCGTGAGGTCACACGTTGCCAATGTCGCACGCGCAGCGAGCCGACCGTCCGGGCGGACAACGACGAACTTGTACGTATCGCCACGGAGCTGCCTCAATAGTGCGATCGAGCTGCGTGGGTGGTTGCTGCGCGCGAGCGAAAAGGAGACTCAGCATGTTCCGCACGCATCAAGATCGAGGGGTGGTACACGGCGCAGTGCTGTTGCTGCTACTCGCGCTTGCGACCACGCGACTCGTGTCCGCGCAAGCACCCGATACGCAGGCCGCGCAGGCGTTCGACAACGATCACGACGAGACGGCGAACGAGACGCGCCGTGCGGAGCTGATGCGAAGGGCCAGCTCGTACCTGGGACCCGTGGGCGGTATCCACGTGATCGAGGCCGGCTCCGGCGCGCCCGCATCACTTCGCCTCCAGGTCATGACAGACTTTTTCCTCAAGTCTGACTACCTGTCCGCAAACGACGACATCCGCTACGTCGGCGGCGCAGTCTCGCTCAACGCCACGCCGGTCGAGCACCTCGAGCTGACGGCCGCCGCGACCATGCGCCGCGTGCGCAACGCAGCGGGCGCCAATGCAGAAGACGGCTCCGAGGTGGTGAAGTCCATCGGTGACCCGTACTTCGACATCAAGACCTACGGCGAGGTTGCCCCGGGTCTGACTCTTGGTGCAGACGTCCTGCTGAACCTGCTGACCAAGCCCGCGGGCGACTCGCTCGAGACAGCGGGCGTGTCTGCCGGCTTCCGCGGCAACCTCTCGATCGATCTGCGCCGCACCTCGGCTCGGGTGCCTCTCGAGCTGCGCCTCAACGGCAGCTACTACCTCGATCAGTCGAGTAAGGTCGTCGAGCAGACCGAGCGCGACCGGCTGGCCGCACTGATTGGCGGCGGGCAGACGCCAGACCCCAGTGGTTACGAAGAGTACCGGCACCTGGCCCGTCGCAACGAGCGGCTCGGCTACGGCGTCAACCGCGTGGACCACGCCGCCGTCGCGTTCGGCTTGGAGGCGCCACTCGCGCTGAGCAAGCGTGCGGCGCTGCATCCGATCGCAGAGTGGGAGCTGTGGATCCCCGTCAACCGTCAGAACTACGACTGCCTGCGCAGGGTCGGCGCAGGGCGTGCGGACGACAGCTGCATCAAGAAGGAGGGCGCGAGCAGCTTCCCACAGCGCGTCACCCTGGGCGCGCGGCTGTACCCTGCAGCGGCCGGCTTCAGCTTGCTCGCCGCGGTGGAGATCGGCATCGCCGGCCAAAAAAACTTCGTTCGCGAGCTCGCCCCCACCGCGCCTTACCGAGTGTTGCTCGCTGCCAGCTACAACTTCGATCTCAAGCCCACGCCCAAGCGCGAGCCGCCGCCGCGCATCGACGTGCCGGTCGCGCCCAAAGAGGGACGCCTGCACGGTCGCGTGGTCGAGAAGGGCGCCGGCATCCCCGTCTCTGCTGCGCGCGTGACGGTGCCCGGCAGCGCGCTCAGCGGGCCTGGTACCGAGCTCACGGCGACCAGCGACGCCCAGGGCACCTTCGTGACGGGCAACCTGCCCGTGGGCAACGTCCAGCTTGCGCTCGAGGCAGAGGGCTACGAACCCGCATCGTGCACGGGCACCGTGCCTGTGCAGGGTGGCGACGCCGACGTGTTCTGCGAGATGGTGGCGCTGCCCCGCGTGGGCACGCTGGTCGGGCAGCTGGTGGGCCTCGACGGTGCGCCTGTCGCCGGCGCCACTGTGCAGCTCAACGGACCCATCTCGCGCAACCTCATCACCAGTGCGGACGGCAGCTTCCGCGATCTCGATCTGCCGCCGGGCGAGTACAAGGCGCGGGTCGACCAAGAGGGCTTCCTGATCTCGATCACGTCCTTGCAGATCGAGCTGCGCAAAGAGAAGACCCACAAGATTGCGCTGGTCCCCAAGCCCAAGAACGCGCTGGTGAAGGTCGAAAAGACCCGCATTCAGCTCAAGGAGACCGTCTACTTCAGCACGGGTACGGCCGACATCGAGGCGCGCAGCCTGCCGTTGTTGACCGAGGTGGCGGACGCACTGCTGCGCACGCCGGCCATCCAACGCGTCGAGGTCCAAGGGCACACCGACAACGTGGGCGCGGCCGACTTCAACGCCGATCTGTCGCAGCGCCGCGCCGAGAGCGTGAAGAACTGGCTGGCAGGTGCGGGCGTCGAACCGGAGCGCCTGGAGGCCAAGGGCTACGGCTTGACGCAGCCCATCGCGCCCAACAAGGGCGAGAAGGGTCGCGCCAAGAACCGTCGTGTCGCGTTCATCATCCTCGAGCGCTCGACGCCGACGCCGCAGTAACAGAGGGCCACGCTCAGAGCGCGCAGCTCAAGCGGAGCTGTCCTTCTCCAAAGCGTGTGCCCCCTCTGCGCGCCGCGTCGCGGTCCCACAGCACGCCGGTGCGTAGGTCCACGCCGAACAGCCAGCCTGGGGCGACCTCGAAACCCAGGCCCAAAAGGCCGTGCGCGGCCGGGCTCCGGCCGAGCACGGACCCGCCGAGCCCGACCATCGGAACGAACCAGTCGAGCTTGATGCGCACGGCCTGCTCGACGCGTGCGCGCAGCAGAAGGTCGAAGCTGTGCCGGTCGGCGACGGGCGCAATACCGAGAGTTGCTCGCGTCACCAAGTACTCGGCAAGCACCAGCGCGCCCCCGATGTCGAGGTTCAACCCAACCTCCAACGGGCTGGGGCCCTCACCGAATCCCATGACACCCAGTGCCACCTCCGCGCTCACTTCGGGCTCTGCGCGCGCGATGTCCGCGAGCAGCAGCAGACCCAACAACAACGTCAGACTCGAGAAAGCAGAGAGAACGCGGCGACGGCGGCTCGAGGTGTGCACGGGGCCGCCTGCAGCAGTAGACGTGCCAGCGCATTCGGCGTTGGATCGAACCGAACCTGACCTAGAACGTAAGCTCCTGCGCGCATCGTCGGACGGCTCGTGTGAAGCGGCGGCACGCGAGCGTGCCAAGGTGCTTGGCTTTCACGCGTGGTCGGGCAGCAAGGTCGCATGGGTGACGGGTCGACGTGCAGGCGCTGTCGGACTGAACGGGCACGCGGAGCCGGGCTTCGTGACCTGCACGCATTAAACTACGCACATGACCCGCACGCAGGCCGTCTCCGTCCTTACCATTGCCGGCTCCGACTCGGGTGGGGGCGCCGGCATCCAGGCCGACCTCAAGACGTTTGCCGCGTACGGCGTGCACGGCACCTCGGCCATCGCCGCGCTCACGGCGCAAAACACACGCGGCGTGACCGCGGTCCACGTGCCGCCACCCGCGTTTTTGCGCGCGCAGATCGACGCCGTGTTTGCAGACTTCGCCGTGGCTGGGGTCAAGCTCGGGATGCTGGCCACTGCGGAGGTGATCCACGCCGTGGCCGACGCACTCGAGGTGCACCGACCTCGCTTCGTCGTGGTCGATCCGGTGATGGTGGCGACCTCTGGAGCGCGCCTACTCGAGAGCGATGCCCTCGACGCACTGCGCACGAGGCTGTTTCCACTGGCGACGATCCTGACTCCCAATGTCCCCGAGGCAGAGCTCCTGCTCGGCCGCTCGATCGTCGACGACGAGTCTGCAGACCGCGCCCTCGACGAGCTGCTCGCACTCGGCGCCCGCGCCGTCTTGCTGAAGGGAGGTCACATGCCGAGTCGCGGTGAGCTGATCGATCGATGGGGGAGCGGCGTCGCCCGCGCGCGCTACGTCCATCCGCGGCTCGACGTCGAGGGACACGGCACGGGCTGCACGCTCGCCTCTGCCATCGCGGCCTCCCTCGCCCTCGGCAACGAGCTCAGAGCTGCGTGCAACGACGCTGCGGACTACGTCCACGGCGCTCTACGAACTGCCTATTTTCCGGGCACATCGGCACTGGCGGTGCTGGACCACGGCTGGCGCGGTCGCTCCCTCTGAGAGGTTTCGCTCGGTGGCGGGCGGGGTGTCGATGCGACCAAAAAAAGCGGGTAGGCGGCCCGTCGGTTTACTTCGTGGTAGCCGGTTGACACGAGGTGTCTGGTGGCCGGCGTGCGCCTGCGATCGCGCGGCGCTGAGACGGCCCTGATGAACGCAAGGCTGTCTATGAGTCCTGTGGTGGTCTCTGCCCGGTGGACTTTTTTTGGCCGCATCGACACCCCGCCCACCACCACGAACAGACACCCTCAGATCTCGCTTGTAGGGTTAAACGGAAAGAGAGACGGAGGCGGAGAGCGAGACGGAGAGCGAGACGGAGACGTAGACGGAGACGTAGCTACCGCAGTTCGCCGACGGGCTGCCCGCCGAGCTTTTCGCTGCCTGGCGCGAAGAGCTGCCAGCGCGTTAGCTGTGCTCTCTGCGACGGCCCCAGACGGAAAACATGGGGGACCCTGTGAACAGCAGGTCGGGCTCATCCATCACGCAGAGGCATGCGTGCAACGCATCCTCGCTGAGCCGTCCCATCGCGACGAGCTCGGTCGCGAAGCGCTCGATCGTCAGTCGCATTGCGCGCTGCAGAGAGGCATCGCCGATGGTCATCACGGCTTCGCCCGCGACGAGCTCGAGGCCAGCACTCCGAAGCACGCCTGCCAAACGACGTCCGAAGTGCACCGCGTAGCCGCGTTCACGCATCAGTCTGACGACCTCGCTCCAGACGTGAAAGTAAGGCGTCATCCTGTCTTCTGGATAGAGCGGCTGCTCGCCCAGCTCGGTCCACAAGAAGTCGACATCTTCGATGAGCACCCAGCCGCCCAGACGAACTGCGTGCACGATGTTGCGCAGCGCGCGCTCACGGTCGCGGACGTGTCCCAGGACGAGCCGCGCGTGTGCCAAGTCGAACAACGCACCGTCCACCAAGCGTGGCGGCTGCTGCTCGACATCCTCTTCGCGAACCAAACGCGCCAGGGTCGAAGACATCACGGCCGCTGCGTACGTAGGTGCAGACATCGCGACTGCGCTGCACACCGCAGGCACCCTCGATGCATTTCGTCGCCTTGGCTCGCGCGAGAAGCGGCTGCGCGTGAACAACACCCACGAGTGGTACGACCAGTACACGCCGGACAACGAGAAGGACCTGCTGCGTTTTTTCGACCACTACTTGAAGGGAACCGACAACGGCTGGGAGAAGACCGCAAAGGTCCGCGTGTCCCCGATGGATCCCGGCACGGGGGGCACAGAAAAGCCCAACACCCCGTACGACAACTGGCCGGTGCCGGACACCGACTACAAAAAGCTCTACCTGCAGGCCCGCGACGGCACCCTCTCCACGCAGGCACCCACAACGGCCGCCAGCGCGTCGTATCCGGCCACTACCGGCACGACGACCGTCACCATCAAGTTCACAGAAGACACTCAGCTCGTCGGCCACTTGATGGCGCGCCTGTACGTCGAGGCACAAGAGGCAGACGACATGGATCTGTTCGTGCTCGTCGAGAAGCTAGATGCCGACGGGACTGCGCTCGTGCCCTCGCAGATCGCGACCATGTACTTCCCGGCCCCACCGCCGGGAGCGCCGGGTCGTCAGCGGGTCTCCTTGCGTGCATTGGACAGTCAGAAGTCGACCGACTTCCTCCCTGTCCACGCCTTCAAGTCCGTGCAGAAGCTGACCCCGGGAGAAGTGGTCCCGGTAGACATCGCGATCATGCCAACAGCAATGCGTTGGCACGCGGGTCAGCAGCTCAAGCTGACGATCGCGGGCACATACGTAAAGGCCCCCCCGCTGCCTCTACCAACACTAAACCAAGGCACCCACGTCATCCACACGGGTGCAGACCACGCCTCCTACCTGCAAGTCCCCGTGGTCGCTCCCTTCTGAGGGGTTTTGCTCGGCGGCGGGCGGGGTGTCGATGCGACCAAAAAAAGTGGGTAGGCGGCCGTCGGTTCACTTCGCGGCGGCGGTTGACATGAGATGTCTGGTTGCCAGCGCGCCCGCGATATCGCGGCGCTGAGACGGACTCGGCGCGTGCAAATCTGTTTGTGAGACTCGTGGTGGTCTCCACCCCGTGGACTTTTTTTGGCCGCATCGACACCCCACCCACCACCACGAACAGACACCCTCAGATCTGCGGCGGCTTCGCCTTGGCGATTTGTCGCGTTGGGTGCGGAGAGGATGCTCGGGCCGAGCGCAGGCGAAGGCTCGCTCGGGCATCCTCTCCGTGCCCAACGCGCTCCGGCGCTTCTCGTTACCCAAAAACAAAGTCACTCGCCCCAGTCCACCCAGGCCCCTCTCGTCTCGGGAAGAGCGCGCTGACGGTGTCAGTCCTCGGGGGTGGGCGGGGTGTCGATACGGCCAAAAAAAGTCCACCGGCTGCAGACCACGACCAGACTCATAGACAGCCTCGCGTTCACCAAAGCCGTCTCAGCGCCGCGCGATCGCAGGCGCGCGCCGGCCACCGGCCACCCCATGTCAACCGGCCGCCGCGAAGTGAACCGACGGGCCGCCTACCCACTTTTTTTGGTCGTATCGACACCCCGCCCACCCCCGAGCGAGACCCTCAGAAGCGACCCGATCGAGATCAGCCCCAAAAGCAAACGGCCGACTCCAAGAAGGAGCCGACCGTCTGTCTCGATAGATGATCAAGAAGACCACCCAGAGAGAGAATCAGAAATCCATACCGCCGCCGCCATGCGAGTGACCAGCGTGCGAGCCGCCCGCCTCAGAGTCCTTGGGACGCTCGGCGATCAGAGCCTCAGTCGTCAGCATGAGACCAGCCACGCTGGCCGCATTCTGCAGCGCGTAACGCACGACCTTGGTCGGGTCGATGACGCCCTGCGCGAGCAGGTCGCCGTACTCGTCCGTGCGAGCGTTGTAGCCGAACGAACCCTTGCCGTTCTTGACCTTGTCGACGACGATCGATCCCTCGACGCCGGCGTTGGCCGAGATCTGACGAAGCGGCTCCTCGATGGCGCGGCGGATGATGTTCACACCCACCTTCTGCTCGGGGCTCACGTCGAGCTTCTCGAGCACGTGCTGGGCACGGATGAGCGCGACGCCGCCGCCGGCGACGATGCCCTCCTCAGAAGCTGCGCGCGTCGCGTGCAGGGCGTCTTCGACGCGGGCCTTCTTCTCCTTCATCTCGACCTCGGTGGCCGCGCCAACCTTGACGACAGCAACGCCGCCGACGAGCTTGGCAAGACGCTCCTGGAGCTTCTCGCGGTCGTAGTCGCTGGTGGTCTCTTCGACCTGGCGACGCAGGGTCTCGATGCGACCCTTGATGTCGCTCTTCTTGCCGGCGCCGTCGACGATGGTCGTGTTGTCCTTGTCGATGGTGATGCGCTTGGCCGTGCCGAGGTCGGCGATGGTGATGCTCTCGAGCTTGATGCCGAGATCTTCACTGACCACCTGACCGCCGGTGAGGACGGCGATGTCCTTCAGGATCTCCTTGCGGCGATCACCGAAGCCGGGCGCCTTGACGGCCGCCACGTTGAGCGTGCCGCGCAGCTTGTTGACGACGAGCGTGGCAAGCGCCTCGCCCTCGACGTCCTCGGCGATGATGAGCAGGGGCTTCTGCGTGCGGGCCACGGCCTCGAGCACGGGCAGGAGATCCTTCATGCTCGCGACCTTCTTCTCGGCGATGAGAATGTAGGCGTCCTCGAGCTTGGCTTCCATGCGCTCGGGGTCGGTCACGAAGTAGGGCGACAGGTAGCCGCGGTCGAACTGCATACCCTCGACGACGTCGAGCGTGGTCTCGAGGCCCTTGGCCTCTTCGACGGTGATGACGCCCTCTTTGCCGACCTTTTCCATCGCGTCCGCGAGGATCTTGCCGATGTCCTGGTCGCCGTTGGCGCTGATCGTGCCGACCTGTGCGATCTCTTTGGGATCCTTGGTGGGCTTGGAGATCTTCTTGAGCTCGGCGACGATGGCTTCGACAGCCTTCTCGATGCCGCGCTTGATCTCCATCGGGTTGTGACCCGCAGCGACCATCTTGCTGCCTTCGCGATAGATCGCCTGGGCGAGCACGGTGGCGGTGGTGGTGCCGTCGCCCGCGACGTCAGACGTCTTGGAGGCAACTTCGCGCACCATCTGGGCGCCCATGTTCTCGAACTTGTTCTCGAGCTCGATCTCCTTGGCGACCGTCACACCGTCTTTGGTGACGGTGGGAGCCCCGAAGCTCTTCTCGATGACCACGTTGCGACCCTTGGGTCCAAGCGTGACTTTCACCGCGTCGGCCAGGGCGTTGAGCCCGGCAAGGATGCGGTCGCGCGCGTTGGTGTCGTAAAGAATCTCTTTGGCAGCCATGGTTATCGCCTCACTTCTCGAGCACCACGAGGATGTCATCCTCGCGGAGAATCAGGTGTTCTTCGCCGTCGACCTTGACCTCGGTGCCGCTGTACTTGCCGAACAGCACGCGGTCTCCAGCCTTCACGTCGAGGGGGCGAACCTTGCCGTCCTCGAGCACGCGGCCATTGCCGACTGCGATTACCTTGCCCTCTGCAGGCTTCTCCTTGGCGGTGTCGGGGATGATGATCCCGCCCTTGGTCTTCTGCTCTTCTTCCACGCGCTTGATCAAAACGCGGTCGTGCAGCGGTCGGATTGCCATGTCTGTCCTCCAGGTGTCTCGTGACGAAGGGGGCACGGCCCCACGGCAATCGACGACACGCTGTGTGCGTGCGCCGCCGTGAGCCGCTGGCCCCTTGAGCTCCGCCGTTGGCACTCGCCACAGGCGACTGCTAACAGCGCCGAGACCATAACGTCGCCCCCAGGCGAGTCAACGGGTGATGTACGGCTCGCTGGTCACTTTTTGCAAAGATGACCAAGCGCGCCCACCTCGCCGTTCATAGGCCGACAGAGGGCCCCCCGAGTGTCGGCGCATCGTAGCCGTGTCGCCGGGAGGATCGCGTGCGGGCACGGGCACGCGTACCACCCGGACCCGGATCGGCGCTCACTCGCGAGGCAAACGGAAAAAGGCAAGCAGGTCTCCCCGCTTGCCTCTCGTACCCAGGTGTCGCTGGCTCAGCTG
>JBEGTL010000217.1:0-12342 GCA_041179425.1 Pseudomonadota bacterium
GCTGCCGACCGGGCCGGCTCACTTCTTCTTCAACTTCCACAGACCGAAGTACTCGCGCCTCGTGACGGGCACGAGGGTGGTGCCGTCTCTGCTGCCCGCGTCGGCTCCCTCGAGGTCGCTCGGACAGCTGGTGACTCCGTCGGCCGAGCGAGCGATGACGCGCACCTCGATGGTCTCGCTGGCCAGCAGCGATATCACGACCAGCGCGTCGCGTCCGGCCAGCGGCCCCGTCTCGGGCCGCGCCAGCAGCATGTAGTTGCGCAGCCGCTGCGGACCGGGGAAGTCGAGCTCGCTGAGCGGATCGTGAGGCAGCCGCGAGATCGACTCGAGGCGCGTGTCCTGAAAGGTGCCGTCGTCGGTGCTGATGGTGTTGGGCAGCGGGTCGAGCCCCGAGTCCGGCAGCGCCGTGGCGCGGCTGGGAACGAAGTGCAGGGTCAGCACAGTCTTGGCGCCAAAGCAGCTGCGTACGAAGTTGCCACCCACGATGGGGTTCTCGCGTGTGCCCGCGAACTGTTTGAGGTCGTCACAGCCGACGCACACCAGCATCAGCGCGGAGGCGAGGAGAAACCAAGAAGGGGAGCGACGAACCGGCACGGCCGCACGATAGCACCGCGCTCAGACGGTGAGCGCGCGCGCTGCGCGACCCCAGCGATCGCGTAGCACGAGGTCCCCTGCGTCGGCGGCCAGGACACAGGCCTCGCGGTAGCGCTTGAGCGCGCGCTCCGGCTCGCCCTCGAGCTCGTCGATGGACGCCAGCACCCCGAGCGCCGAGGCCTCGAGCGCGCGCCACTCGCCGTCCTTGGCCAGGTCGAGCGCGCGGTCGAGGTGATCGGCCGCAGCGTCGGTGTCGCCCAGGTCGGCCAGCAGCTCGGCCAGGTCGATCTCCACCAAGCAGCGACGTGCCGAGCGCGGCTCGGACTCGACCAGACAATCGAGGCCCGTGGTGAGCGCCGCGACTGCGCCAGGGCCGTCTCCGCCCGCTTTGCGCACACGCGCGAGCGCCCATAGCGCCCGCGCCTCGAGCGACTTGTTGCCGAGGCCGTTGGCGATCTCGGCAGCGAGCGAGAGCTTTTGTGTGGCGTCTTGCGGTCGCTCACGGCGCTCGGCCACGCGGCCCTGGACCAACGTCATGCGCGCACGCTCGAGGCTGGCAGGGCCGGCCAGCGCGATGGCCTCACTGAGCACGCCGGCGGCACCGGTGATGTCTCCGCTCCACACCAGTGCCTCGGCCAGCTGCCGACTGAAGCTCACGATGGCCCGGTCGAGTGCCTCGTCGCCCGTGTCGAGCAGCTCGCGTCGCGCGAGCTCGAGGCCACGCCGAAACGCCAGCACACCCACTGTGGGATCGCCCCGGCGCAGGGCGTCCTGGCCCATGCGCTCGAGCAACATCAATGCAGTGAGCGCATCGCCCGCGCGGAATGCGTGCTCGGCGCGCACCTCGAGGGGCTTGTCGAGGCTGGTCGCGAGATCGAACGCGCGCGCGTGAAGCAACTTGCGCGTCTCGCCCGGCGTGCTGGCCGCGACCACGTCGCGCAGGTACGGGTGCGAGAACACGAACTCGCCGCCGTGCAGGCGCAGCAGCGCTTGATCGACCAACTTCTCGAGACCCGGCATGTCCGTGACCTCGACCATCTCGCGCAGCTCGCTGAGGGGGACGCGCTCGCCCAGCACCGCCAGTGCTTGCATCACGCGCCGGCCGCCGAGGTCGAGCAGGGCGAGCCGACGCGTCACCGCGTCCGCCAAGGACGGTGGCGTGGGTTCGTCGACGGTGGGTTCCCAGCGCAAGGCACGCAGCTGCTCGAGGTGCAGGGGCAGCACGCCTCCGAGGTGCGCAGACGGCATGACCACGCTGGCACGGACCCACTCGCTCGCCAGGTTGGCGGCCAGGCCCGTGAGCTCGATGGTGCTGCCCTGCCAGCGCAGGCACAGCGGTAGAGGATCTTGCGAGGTCACGACCACGAACACCGGCAGCGCGGCCGCGTGCTCGCTGAACGCGGCCAGCACCTCGGCGCTGAGTCCGTCGCAGCGCATCAGGTCGTCGAACAGCAGCACGACGCGACCGATGCTCGAACGACTGGAAGCGAGCGCTACCGCGCGTGCGAGCGCCGCGGCGACGGCACCGGCGCGCGAGGTGCCCTCGTGGCCCGGCACACCCTCCGGATGGACCAGCTCACGAATGCCCGCGCGCCCGACCCGATCGCGCCACAACGACTCGTGCTCGGCCAGCGCCGTCATACGATCGTCTGCCACGTTGAGCAGCTGCACCACCGCGCGCCGAATGGCCCCGTACGCGACGGGTGCGCCGCTCGCGTGCGGGCCGCTCTCGATGACGACGTACCCCTCACGTTCGATGTTGGAGGTGAGCTCGGCGAGCAGACGCGTCTTGCCGATGCCGAGCTCGCCGATGACGTAGAGCACGCGCGAGCCGCCGGTCTCGCGCACCGCCTTGATGAGTCGCTCGAAGACCTCCGTGCGACCCACGAGCGGTGCCTGCCCGGGCGGCGGCATACTCATGGTGCCGGTGCCCGGACCCGAGCCCGGTCGCATCGACAGGCGCATGCCGCAGTCCCCGCAGAACGCACGCTGCGCCTCGGTGAACGCGCCGCACCGTGGACAGCGCACGCGATCGAGGCTGGCGCGCAAGCTGGCTGCGACCTGGCGCAGCGAGACGGCCATCTCGTCGGCGTCTTGGTAACGGTCGCTCGGCTCTTTCTGCAGGGCCTTGATCACCAGCTGCACCAACGGCTCTGGGATACCGCGGTAGGGCGCCACCTCTTGCGGGCTGGGCACCGGGTCGACCACGTGGCGCAGCATCATCTTGGAGGGTGTGTCGGCGAGGAACGGCAGGCGGCCCGTGAGCAGCTCGAACAACACCACACCGAGCGAGTAGAGGTCGCCGCGACCGTCTACTTCGAGCGCGCGCGCTTGCTCGGGCGCCATGTAGTCGGGCGTGCCGGCCACCAGACCGCGCGCCGCCTCGGAGGGCTCGACACCACGGATCTGCGCGAGGCCGAAGTCCACCACCTTGACCAAGTCGCCGCCGCCGCGCAGGCGCTCGACGATCACGTTCTCGGGCTTGAGATCGCGGTGCACCACGCCGCGGGCATGCGCCTCGCCGAGTGCACCCAACACGCCGATCGCAATGTCGACGATGCGCGCGATCACCAGCGGCGACTCGGCGTGCATCACGTGCGCGAGGTCTTTGCCGCGCAGGTACTCCATCACCAGGTAGAGCATCCCGTCGTCGGTGCGACCGAAGTCGAACACGCTGACGCTGTTGGGATGGTTGAGGGAGCTGGCGGCGCGTGCCTCGGTGTAGAAGCGGCTCACCGTCTCGCGATCGCCGAGCAGGTGGCTGTGCACCACCTTGATGGCGACGACGCGGCCGAGTGCCCGCTGCTCGGCACGGTAGACGCGACCCATGCCGCCCACCCCGAGCAGGTCCTGGATGACGTAGGCGTCTCCGATCGTGCGGCCGATGAGGACATCTACCGCGTCGGCCTCATCGCTCACTCCGGCCCTCCCCTTATCGCGAGATCCTACCAGCTTGGGCTTGTTTTGCGCACAATCGAACAACACCCCCAACTCCTCCCTGACTTTTTGCGAGGGCTTGGCTACCGTGTGAGCCCATGGCGTCTTGGTCCCTGTCGCCTGCGCGCAAGTTAATTTCCGCTCACGCGCCCGAGGGCGCGCTTCGACCGCGCGCTTACGCACCCAGTCGCACGCACGTCGCCGCGCTCGGTGCGCTCGCCTTTTGTGCATGTGCACTCTTGCCGACCATCCATCGGGCGGCACTGGTACCGCGCTCCGCGTTTGCCTTGCTGGCGCTGCCGCCGGCGCTGTTGGCTGCCGGTCTCTGGTTTTCGCCGGCACGCCGCAAGGTTGCGGCCTACTTGCTGCTCACCGGCTTTCCGATCGCCCTCGCGCTGTCCATGAGTCGGCTCGAGCACGACGTCGCGGTGACCACTTTTTCGCCGGCAGTGCTCGGCTTTTCATTCTTGAGTCTGGGCGCGTACGCGGCAGCCGCGGTGTCTCTGTGCGCAGCGCCGCTCGGCACGCGCAAGGTCGAGCAGCGTCCCCTCGGCGAGGTGGCTCCCATCGAACCCGAGGCGCGTAAACAGATGCTCGGTGCGAGTGTGCTGTGGACGCTGCTGGTCGGCACCATGTTCGTGACCATGTGGGCATCGTGGGCGTCGCCCTCGCAGTATCGCGAGCAGTGGGGCCGTGCTGCGCCCGAGGGCGCCACCCTCACCGCGCTCGCCGCCGGCTTCTCGGGCTCCCTGATGCTGGCGCTGGTCGGCCCCGCACTACGCGCCGACCGCAAAAGTAAGACGCGCGACGAGCGCACGCGCAGGTTGACCTGGTTGTTGTCGGTCGCGGCGAGCGGAGCCGTGGTGTACGGGTTTCTGCAGCTGCGCTGAGCCTGGCCCGCTCCACGAGCCCGTGCGGCTCACGTCGGCGATCGTGGACGGGCACGCGTACGTGGAACTTCAGCTTTGGTCGGTATCCGGGTCGTCCACCCTCGTGCGCGAAAAGTCCGGCTCCTGCTCCGGCGCGTCGCCTAGTGCGCTCTCGTCGATGCGTCGCATCCCCTCGAGCAACAGCTGCTCTGTGCCCTCGTGGATGGTCCGCGTGACGGGGACGAAGCTCGGGTCGAGCGCGAACTCCCCTTCGGTCAACGCCAGCAGCGCAAACAGGGCCTCTTCGCCGCGCAGGTTCATGAACTCGGCGTTGTAGAGGGCGCCGGTGCCAAGCTCGATGGAGCCCGTGTAGCCACCGGTCGAGACCTTGAGCAAGCCCGTCTTGCGCGTGCGCGAGAGGACCTGGATGACGTCGGGCAGCGGCATTTCGGCCAGGGCACCGGTGACGCCGCGCGGGCTGCGCTGGCGCGCTTGTTTGGTCAGCACGCTGCGTACCTTGGCCACCACGACGTCGGGCGCCGCGGGCTTGCTGATGTAGTCGACCGCGCCCAGCGCGAAGCCGCGGTCCACCGCAGCGCGCTCGGTGCGACGCGTCAAAAACAGCACCGGTACCTCGCCGCCGCCGCGCTGCTTGCGCACGTGCTCGACCAGTGTGAAGCCGTCGTGAGGCTTGAGGTCGACCTCGGCGATGATGGCGTCGATGCCGCCCTGCTGAAAGCGCTTGAACGCCTGCTCCGCGCTGCGACACAGCACTACCTCGTGGCCCTGCTCGACCAGCCTGAGCTCGAGTACCGTGGTCTCCTCGGCGTCGGTGTCGACCAGCAGCACGCAGGCACGATCGTGCAGCAGCTTGGACTGCATGACCTCGCCGATGGCCGCGACGCGGAACAGGTCGACCAGGTTGCCGTCGAGCAGCTTGTCCTTGTAGCGCCCCAACACCTCGAGTGCGGACTTGGCGGTCAGCACGCGGCGGAACGGATTGCGCGGGTTGGAGGTGAGGTCGGCGTAGCTCTCCGCGATGGCGAGCATGCGCGCCGAGAGCGGGATGTCTTTGCTCGCACGGCGCTCGGGAAAGCCCTGGCCGTCGAAGCGCTCGTACAGCGAGCTGAAGCCCTCGATGCACGACTTGGGCAGGTTGGCTCCGTCGAACAGCCGAACCGGACCCATGAAGCAGCGCTGCGCCTCGACGCGGTGCCCCTCGTACTCCGCGACGTTGAGCGCCGTCAGGTGGTAGGTGGAGGTCTTGCCGACGTCGTGCAACAGACCGCACACGCGGAGCGCGTACACCTCGGCGCGACTGAGCTGCATGTGCTCGCCCAGCTTGTGCATGTAGCGCGACACCTGCGCCGAGTGACCGCGCAGCTCTTGGCGCTGGTTTTCGAGCAGCGACACCAGCACGTTCTGCACTTCGATGCTGGAGGCGAAGGTCACGCCCTTGTCTTGCGAGCCGCTCTGCGTGGCCGGCGTCATGCGCGCCGCCAGACCCAGGTCGCGCCCGGTGGGAGGCCCACTGAATGGCTGCGGAGACGAGCCGCGGTTTTCCCCGTCGAAGGGCGCACCACCTCCACGCAACAACGCAGCATCGAGCGAGCGCTCGGACGATGGCGGGTCCGCGCTCAGGGGGCGCGGCGTCAGCTGCGAGTCGGTCAGTGCGGTCAGTGCGGAGCGAAGCCCGGTGGCGCTGCGCGAGGCGATGGTCTCCTCGTCGAACATGGTGTGGCCGTAGCCGGTGAATAGCTGCTCGGTCTTTTTTGCGATGCGCTGCTCGAGCTTGCTGAAGGCGTGGATGTCGCCCTTGTAGTGCTTGGCGATCGCGGCACGCACCACGGCCGGTCGCGCCAAGTAAGGTCGCACGTTGGGCATACGACTGGCCGCGCGCACCTCGCGCGCCAGCTCGAGGTTGTCGGGATCGCCGGTGACGAACGCGAGCGTCTTGGTGCTCGGGTCGAACATCACCGGGAACACACTCGCGCGATCGGCCAGCTCGCGCGGGATGAGGTTGAGCGTGGAGAGCTCGATCTCGGCGCGCGCCAGCTTCTCGGTGGAGACAAAACGCGTCTGGTAGATGGCCGCCAGCCAGGCGAGCAGCGAACCTTCGTCGAGAACGCCCGTCTCGATCAGCGCATCCTCGATGCGTACCTCGGCACCGACTGCGTGCTCCAGCACGGCCTGCGCCTGCTCGCGGCTGATCTTCCGCTCCGCCAGCAGTCGTTCTAGCAAGGCTTTTTTCGGAGGCTCCTGCACGTGACAGACCATTCTACCCAAATGCGCGCTGCGTTTGCGTGGCTTGTCTTCGTGGAAACCTTGCGACACGCGTCGGAAGAACGGGCGAGTGCGGCGCTGTGCGCGCGAGCTCACCAGCGTGGGTCGAACAGCGCTTGTTCCACGACGGTGACGAGGGGCAGTAAGGTCGAACGCGCTCGAAAGTCGGTGGCATTAAGCCACTCGGCCCCGTCGTGCTCGCTCGAAAGCACCACCTCGCCCGATAGATGCCGCGCGCGAAACGCGATCACGATCATCGGCAGGCCGCGGCGCTGTGCCGCGTAGCTCGCAAAAGGCCGCGGCTCGACCTCGACCACGAGTCCGCTCTCCTCGACGATCTCGCGCTCTGCCGCAGCCAGTGGTGACTCGCCGTGCTCGACGCGACCCGCGACGGTCTCCCACAGTCCGGGCCCGGCGCGGTTGTTCGCCGCACGTCGCAGAGCGAGCACACGCAACTCTTGATCAAACCGGCGCAGCACCAGCGCCGCGGCCGCGACGACGTGCTGGCCCCGTACGAATGACTGACTCGAGTGGGCCGAATCCATCAAGTCAACTTCTTAGAGGTGCAAGGGTGATTGACCAGGAATTTCTGCTTTCGGCGCACGCCTCCCTACCATTCGGCTCAGGGACACCCCGAGCACGCCATGACGCCTCACCACAGAACGGACCGCTTTGCCATGAACGGTCGTCTCGCCGAACCGCTTCCCATGCAGCGGCCTCGCCTCGACGAGCTCGTCAAGCGACTCATCGGAGCCGGCTCGATGTATCGCTCGCGCACGGAGGACCCGTCCGCTTCCGCCGGGACGGAGCTGCCGCCGCTGACCGACCTGCTGGCGGCGCTGCTCGCGCTCGCCGAAGGGACGAGGCGCAAGGCGATCCTGCCGCTCGCCAGCAGCACGGGGGAGTTTGCGTTCGTGCGCCGCGGCGAGCAGGTCCTGGTCAGCTACTACGACGCCGGACCGGTGCCACAGGTGTTCGTTCGCGATCGACCGCTCCCGCTCGACGAGCTGCTCGCGGTCGCCACCGAGGCCGCTCTCGAACAACAAGAGCTGGCCGAGCCCTACGCCGGGGAGCAGGGCAGCGAGCTGATCACCGATCGCGCGCGTCGCACCGTCATCCGGGCCGATCCGCAGTCGGCGCCCAGCTACGTGGTGCGCCGCGGTGGTGCGCTCAGCGCGCCCGTCGACGCCCCGCTGGCCTTTGGGTTCTCGGTCAAGCTCGCGCCCGGCGACTCGCTCTCGGTCGACTCTGGCACGCGCGCCGACGTGCACGCGCTGTTGTTCGACGGCGAGCTGTGGGGCTACGCGCGGGGCCGCCGCGTCCCCTTGGTGCGTGGACCGGTGTTCCCCGCCATCGCGCGCATGGTCAGCGCGGTGCGCTCGGCGGTCGACGCCTTCGAGGCGCACAAGCCAGTGAGCCTCAAGCTCAAGGCCGGAGAGTTCGGCATCTCGCTGCGCATCAACCGCGACGGCGAGTCGCGCATCACGCTGGCCAGCGCCGCGGAGACCACTGCCGAGGCCATCACCTTGCCCGCGCTCGATCCGTCCACGGCGCTGCTTCCCATCTTGCGCGTGGCCGCGGAGCTGGTGCGCACCGTGGTCTCTACCGATCGCGCGCAGAGCAAGAACCTGCGCCTGTCGGCCCTACGCGACGAGGTACGGGCCCTGCGCCGCATCCTGCGCACGCGCAGCACGCAGAAGAGCTTCGTCAATCGCGACCCGGAGCTACTTCGCGCGAGCGCCGGCGGGATACCCAGCCGCGATGGCGATCACGGCGCGCTCCACGAGCCGAGCGGACGGCTCAGGCTCTCTCCGCGCTGGCGGGCCGAAGTCGATGGGCTCGACGCGGGCTCCACGTTCTTGTGCGGCGATCGGATCGTGATCGCGACCCCGCGCTCGCAGCTGGCGCTCTCCCGTGAAGACGGCGAGCTGCTGTGGATGCGCGAGGCACCCGCCGCGGCGAGCTTCATGGCGGGCACATCGCTGCTCTGCGCCAGCCCTGATGGCGAGCTCACGCTGAGCGATCTCGAAGACGGCCAGGTGTTCGCGCGGACTCGGATCGCGCCGCGGGTGGGTCGGCCGATGCTCGGCGTCTTTGCGGGCGCGCGCGGTGCACCTCCACTCGCCGTGCTCAGCGAGGGCCGCGATCGCCTGGTCGCCGTCGACGCGCGCACCGGCGCCGCGCGCTGGCGCTTTCGGTCGCATGGCCGCGGAGAGTTTAGACTCACGCGCGCCGGCCGCATCCTGCTCGCCGTCACCGGCGACGGAACCCTCGACGCCATCGACGTGGCCTCCGGCGAGGTGGCGTGGCGCTGGTCCGATCCAGGCCGGCTCAGCCTATCGCCCTCCGTCACGCGCGAGCACGCCATCGCCATCGCGAGCCAGGGTCCAGGCAGCTCGGCGCTGTTGTGCTTCGACTTGTTCAGCGGTCAGCTCGCCTTTCGGCGAGAGCTCAGCGGGCCCACCAACGTCAGCGCAGTCGCCACCGAGCAGCTCGCCATCGTGGCCAGCCAGAGCGCCAGCGGTCCCATGCTGACGGCCTTCGACCTGCAGACCGGCAAAGAAGTCTGGCGCACCGAAGACCCGGGTCTCGGCGAAGGGGGTGCCCCCCTGATCGTCGACCAACATCTCGTGATCAACTCCCCGGCGGGGTCGGCGCACGCGCTCGACGTCGCGACCGGCGCACTGCGCTGGCAGCACCGCCTGTCCGACCCCACGCGCGACGACGTGCCACGCCGCCTCGAGCCGGTGCTGCGCGGAGGCGCGTTGTTTTTGCCGTCTGCCAGCGTACACGTCGTACGCCCTGCCGACGGCAGCTTGATCGGCGGGCCGATCGCCGACCGCATCATTCCCGACTTCATGCGCGTCGACGAGCGCGGCTGGCTGTACGTCGCCGAAGAGAGCGGCCTGATCGAGGCCCACGCGCCGATCCCCACGCTGCGCCTGGTGAAGTAGCGCGCTCAGCCCAAGCGCCGGTGTTTGAGGCTCGGCAGCTGCGCGCGGATACGATCGACCAGTTCGGTGTCGATCGCGGCCACGGCCAAGCCCTCTCCTTCGCCACCGCACTGCGCGATCACGCAGCCCCAGGGGTCCGCGATCAACGCGTGCCCGTACGACACGCGCGAGCCGTAGCAGCGCCCTGCTTGCGCAGCTGCCAGCACGTAGCTCTGCGACTCGATGGCGCGCGCCTGGAGCAGGACGTGCCAGTGGTCCTTGCCCGTGTGCAGCGTGAATGCTGCCGGCACCGTGATCGCGATCGCGCCGCGGTCGACCAGCTTGCGGTACAGCTCGGGGAAGCGGATGTCGTAGCAGATACTCAGACCCAGCTGCCCAAACGGCGCAGCGCTGACGACGACGTCTTCGCCCGGGGCGACCTTGTCCGACTCACGGAGCACCGTGCCGTCTGCCAGCTCGACGTCGAACAGGTGGATCTTGCGGTACAGCGCCTTGACCGCACCGTCGCGACCGAGGTGCACCGACGTGTTGTACACGCGCTCGTCGCTGCTGCGTTTCTCCCAGAAGCCACCCAGGACGAGCTCCAGCTCGTGGGCGCGGGCCCAGCCCTGGCAGCGCGCCAGCACCGGGCCACCGCCGGGCAGGTCCTCGGCGATCGCGCGCATGCCCTCCTCCGGGCCGAGGTAGGCGAAGGCCTCGGGCAGCACGGCCAGCTTGGCGCCCGCCTCCGCGGCCTGACGCAGCAGGCGCTCGGCGGCGCTCAGGTTTTTCTCGACGTCGGGCGTCGAGTTCATCTGTACGACGGCAACTTGGGTGCGCGACATGGACAAAGGATAGGTGCGGAGTGGGCCAAGCGCGAACGGCCCAGCTTACCCGGCTCCTGGGCACCTCCCCCCACGCGGCCCATGGACAACGGCCCATTCGTGCACAAATGTGGGGGCATGCTGATGGGCCTGTTGTTGGGCTGGGTTACCGCGACACTGGGGCTGTGGTTTGCCTCCCGAGTGCTCGACGGCGTTCGTTTGGTGTCATTTGCCGATGCGGTGTGGGCGGGCGCGCTGCTCGGCATCCTGCAGGCCGTGCTGCAAGGGCCTATCTTCGTCCTGCTCGGCATCGGGACGCTCGGCCTCGGCTTTTTGCTGTGGTTCATCACGCGCTGGATCGCCGCGGCCCTGGTCATCATGCTCACCTCCGCGCTCTCGAGTCGGTTTGACGTGCGCGGGTTCTGGCCCGCACTCATCACCGCCTTCATCGTGGCGCTGACGGGGAGCGTCATCCGGTGGGTGCTGTGAGCGCGTCCTTGTGAACGCGCTGCTCGGCGCGTTGCTCCAAGCCTCGCTCGCACGCGGCGCCGAGCGCGTCGACGCCGATGCCGGCTCGGCCGTTTTTTCCGCGCTGCAAGCGGTGGCTGCGCTGCTCCTCGTGCTGGCTGTCGTCTGGTATGCGCGCCGATTTCTGCTCGGAGGGGGCCTCGTCGGCAAGCGTGGCGAGCGCATGAAGGTCGAAGAGCGCCTCGGCCTCGACCTGCGCAACGCACTGCTGATCGTGCGCGTCGACGAGCGGCGTCTGCTGTTGGCGACGAGCGATCATGGCCCTGCGCGTCTGATCGCCGAGCTCGCCCCGGGCGCCGCCGTCCTCACCGACGGCGTGCGCTTGCCCGAGTCCGCGCCCCCATGAGTGCGCTGGCGGGGGGCAGCTCGATGTCTGCGGCGCTGGGCCTGGTGGCGCTCGCGCTGGTGCCGTTGGCCTTGATGACGCTCACCTCGTTCGCGAAGATCGCGGTGGTGTTCTCGGCGCTGCGCAACGCGCTCGGTGCGTCCGACGTTCCTTCGAGTGCCATCGTCAGCGCCCTCGCACTCGCACTCAGCGTGTACACGATGGGCCCGGTGGCAGAGGCCGTCGCAGCACGCTCGCTCGCGCTCGAGCCCGCGCGACGCGACACCCTCGAAGGCCTGCTCGATTCCGCACGCGAGCCGGCCCGCGGTTTTCTGCAAAAAAACGCAGGCGCTGCCGAGACCAAAATGCTGCTCTCGTTGTCCGCCGATCGCGGCGTGTCGCGCTCGGCAGACGACTTCTCCGTGCTCTGGGCCAGCTTCGCGTTGGTCGAGCTCAAAGAAGCGTTCGAGCTGGGCTTCTACGTATACTTGCCCTTCCTGGTGCTCGACCTGCTGGTCGGCCACGCGCTGCTCGCGCTCGGTGTGGTGGGCTTGTCGCCCGCGCTGGTCGCACTTCCGTTCAAGCTCTTGTTGTTCGTCGCGGCCGATGGTTTTCTGCTCGTGACGCGCGCCCTCTTGATGAGCTACGGCTGAACCCTCTGTGTCCAAGTCCACGGATAAACGCGCGCAAACCAGGGTGTTCCGAGCCGTCCGTTTTTGGCGGCAGCGCAAGCGGCGTGTGCGCCTCAACGCGCGCTCCACGCACAACCGCATCACGCTGCTCCACGACGGTGCACAAGCGCTGCCGGCCATGCTCGAAGCCATCCACGGTGCAGCGCACGAAGTGCTGCTCGAGATGTACTGGTTTGGCTCCGACCGCACGGGCCGACGTTTCGCTGACGCCCTACTCGAGCGCGTAAAAAAGGGCGTGCGCGTGTGCGTCACCTACGACGCCATCGGGAGCCTCGAGGCCGGCACGGCCATGTTCTATGAGCTGCGCGACGCGGGCGTGGAGGTCCACGAGTTTCATCCCATCGCGCCCTGGCGCAC
>JBEGTL010000218.1:0-12255 GCA_041179425.1 Pseudomonadota bacterium
GTGTGCGTGTGGCTGGCGTGAAGTTGTCGGGGCGCAGCAGCACGGGCGGCGGGTGGCTCACCCGAACGTTCTACCAGAACTTCGTGCGCAGTCCGCTTTTGCCGGCAAGGAGCAAGTCAGTCTGCTGCAGGCCGGAAATGCACGCGCGCTAGCGGTTCAGGAAACAGCTCTTGTAAGGCATCGCCCCGCAGCAGCTCACCCGCGTCGTCGCGGGCAGCGCTCACGAGCACGCCGCGATCGCCCGCGCACACGACCAGGCCAGCGGGGGTCCACACCGCGTCGCACGGCTCGAGTGCACGTGGCAGCGCCGGCTCGTAGGGTGTCGCTTCCAGCACGTCGACCAGCTCGTCGCCGAGCTCCGCGCTCGCGCCAGGGTAAGGCGCGGCCGCGCGCACGAGGCGTACGATCTCGTCGGCAGGTCGTGCCCAGTCGATGCTCAGGAGCTGCTCGTCGGGCAGCGGGGCGGGCGTGGCCAGCGTGTCGTCCTGCGGGACGCCGCGCAGCTCATCGCCCGCCGAGAGCGCCCCTGCGCAGCGCACCATCAAGGCGAGCCCAGGCCGGTCGAGTCGTTTGGCCAAGCGCCAGGCCGTGTCGTTGGCGCCGATCGCCAGTCGTTCGCAGGCGATCACGGCGCCGGTGTCGTACTCGGCCTCGAGCCGATGCAGGCTGACTCCGGTCTCGTGGTCGCCGCTGTAGATCGCCCAGAACGTTGGGTCCGGCCCGCGCCAGCGTGGCAGCAGCGAAGGGTGTGCACCGAACGCTCCGCGCGGGGCGAGCCGCAGCACGCGCTCGGGTAGCCGCTTCGGGTAAAACCAGCTCAGAATGGCCTCGGGTCGCACGCTCGCGAGGGCGGCGATCACGGCGGGGTCGTCCAGATCGGGCCGCGCCAGGAGGAGGGCTCGTTTGCCCAGCACCCGACGCACCCGACGGGCGCCGGGCGTGTCCGTGTGCCCGAGCACGACGACACTCGGTACAAACCCTGCGCGAGCGAGGGCCAGAGCACCGAGTGGCAGTCCGAAGTAGGCGAAGCGAAACAGGTTGCTCGACATGGAAAGGCTGGCGCGTTATGCCGCCAACGTCGTGTCTTCACAACCGCCGACGATCCGTGTCGTGGCTGCCATGGTGGCGCGCGACGATCGCTACCTCATCACGCAGCGACGTGCGACGGCTATCTTGCCGCTGCTCTGGGAGTTCCCGGGCGGTCGGGTCGAGGCCGGCGAGACCGATGAAGCTGCGCTGGTCCGCGAGCTGCGCGAGCGCCTCGACGCGGACGTCAAGGTCGGCCAGCTCATCTCCTTCGTCAGCCACCCGTACGAACACTACCGGGTCGAGCTGTACCTCTACGAGTGCTCGCTCACCTCCGACAATGTCTCGGGGCGCAACGTCGCCGACCTGCGCTGGGTGCGCTCCGACGAGTTCGAGAAGTACGAGTTCACGCCCGCCGACGAGGCGTCGATGGCCAAGCTGCTCGGAGTCTTCTCGTGAGCCGCGCGAGCTCGCTGCTGGTCGCCGCGCTGCTTGCGTCCGCCTGCAACAGCAAGTCCGCTCCCTCGCCGAGCGAGGTGGCCCAGCCAGTCGAGCTGAAGCGGCAGGCTGCACCCACCCAACCATCCGCTCCTTCGCCAGCCGACCCGTCGGCTGCGCACACCCAGAGCGCAGCGCCCGCCGAGCGTCAGTTCGGCGCGGCTCCCACGCTCGCTGGCGATCCGGTCCCGGTCTCCGCCGTCCTTGCCGCGCCCGAGCCGCACGTCGGCAAGACCATCAAGTGCGAGGGCAAGGTCGCCCGCGTCTGCCAAGCCGCAGGCTGCTGGCTTGAGCTCCAGCCCGAAGCGGGAGGAGAAGGACTCCGCGTGCCGATGGCGGCGCACGCTTTTTTCATCCCGCAGGATGCGGTCGGGCAGCTCGCGGTCGTGGAGGGAGAGCTCAAGCGCCGAGACCTCCCGGATGCGCAGAAGGCGCACTACGCCGGGGAAGGCATGAAGGCCATGGGGCCGCTCTCTCTCGAGGCGACCTCGGTGGTGCTGCGCTGACGACGCCCTGCACGTGCACGTGCACGTGCACGAAGGCAGGTCAATCGTCGTAAAACATGGGGGCGCGCTTGCGCACGAACCTGAGGATGAGCTCGCGCGCATCACTAGGAAGATGCTCGAACTTGACGCCCATCCCCGGCTCGCTCTCGTCGCTCATATCCATCGGGTCGCGGACGAAGTGCACATACCCCGGGACGTGGAACTCGTAGCCCCCTGGCAGGGTCACGGTGACCGCGACCAGACTTCCGACGTCGAGGGTGTTGTACGTGGCGACGAACACTCCCCCTTCGGCGATCTCGCCGGAGAAGCCGACGTAGAAGTTGGTCTCGGAGCTTGCGCCGACGTTGGCCTCGAGTGTGGCCCTCCGTGCGCCCGGGGCGTGCGGAGGGGGCGGTGCCGAGGAATGGCGTGGTGGCGCCATGCTCGGCATCACGGTGAGCGGGTGCAGCTTGCTCATCGCGCCCGCGATGCTTGCGGTGGCCGCCACGACGCCGCGATGACCACTCTTGAGGTCTTGCAGCAGTGCCATGGTCTGGCTGAGCGAGCTGAGCGCGTTGCGAATGCACGCCTTGCCCGTGCGCTCGTCGGCTGCCTGCTCTGCATCGAACAGCGCACCCACCGCCTGCGCGATGTTTTGCGCGACGCCCATGACGTCGGGAGGGGTGCGCGGGTCTTCTTGCAGCGTCGCGAGAGCCTTGCCCAGCTCTTCGCGAGCGCCCCGCGCGATCAGCGCTCCTGAGTAACTCATCGATGCTCCCAGTCCTGGAAAGTTCGGCCCCATCCCATAGTACAGATGGCAATGAGCATAACGTTCTGAATCCACGGCTTCCAGGACCAGTTACGGCCTTTCGCCGCTCAGAGCTGTTTCGTGAAGACGACGCGCGCGCGTCCGGGGCCTGCGTAGTCGTTCACGTCGCGCACCTCGAAGCCGAGCGCCGTGTGAAAGCGCGCCGAGGCCTCGTGCCCCACCATGCCGATCGCCTTGAGCTCGCTCAGGCCGCTCGTCTGGCAGCGCTCGCAGAAGTGCTGGTAGAGTCGTTTGCCCACCCCGCGTCGGCGGTGGTTCGGGTCGATGCCCACCAGGTGCACGTAGCCAGTCTTGCTGCCGGCCGCGACCAGGCCCAGCAAGAAGCCGATCACCTGGCCGTCTTCTTCCGCGATCAGCGCGTACTGCCCAAGCTCGTGGAAAAAGAACGGGCTCGCCTTCTCGCTCGAGGGGCCGCCCCACCAGTGATCGAACACCGACACGATGTAGTCGAAGTCTCGCTTCTGAATACCGCGGATGATCATCGCGCCATGCCCGTGCCGTGCGTGCCCATGCTACCTACCCCTGCTCGGAAGTCGCAGCGCGCCTTCTCGGGCGCCGCGAGCTAACAATGGCTTGCGTCGTCGCCGGGGTACCCTGGCACAGAAGCAAGCCCAAAGCTGGCGCACGATATCAGCGAACCATGGCCGAACACCAGGTACTCTTCTGCCCGTTTTGTCGCGAGAGCTTCGAGGGCCGCGGCAGCTGTCCCGACCATGAATTGACGCTGGTTTCGTTCGATCAGCTGCGCCCGGACGACGGCGCCCACGAGCCCGACGACGAGCTCGACGAGGCCCGGTCCGCGCTGCCCGTGGACGACCGTCGGCTGGCGCTGCTCGACCCCCGCTACGGGCGCGGTCTGGTCGCCGTGGGCGCGCTGTTCGATCTGCTGGCTCTCGTGCTGCGACCTCTCGAGCTCCCGAGTGCCGACCCCCCGCGCACGTATCAGCTCGCGCACGCCATCCCCAGCTTGGGGACGCTCATGTTGGTGGCCTTCACGGTGTTCTTCGCCCTCTCGCGCCGACGCACGCCGCGGGCGCTGCGCAGCTTGCGCGTGCTGCTGCCCCTCTTGGCGCTGGTCTCGCCCGCGACCCTGATCTGGGCGTTCATCCGCCTTGGCGGCAGCAACGGCCACCCGCTAGGCGGTGCGGTCTACGCGGTCCTTGTCAGCTCCCTGCTGCTGCTCTTCGGCGGCCTTCGCCTGGGCGTCACCAAAGCGCGTCCGTAGAGCGCGTCAGTACGCCCGCTTGAAAGACCAGGCGGCGAGGGTGGTGAGCGCGATGCTGAACGCCGCCACCACGCCCAGGTCGAGCGCGAGCGGAAAGTTGCCCGACCCCAGGGCCACCGTGCGCAGCGCGTCGACCACGTAGGTCATCGGGTTGCCGCGCACCAGCGGCGCCAGCCAGGCCGGGGCGTCTTCGAGCGGGTACATGGAGCCCGACAAAAAGAACAGCGGCAGCGCGAGCAGGTTGGCGAAGTTGGAAAAGCCGTCGAAGCTGCGCAGCCGCGCCGCGATGTTGAGCGCCAGCGCGACCACCCCGGCACTGGCGAGCACCACGACGAGCAGCGTGTAGAGCAGCTGCTTTGGGCCGAGCCACACCCCGACCAGAGGCGCGAACAACAGGGTGATCAACGCCTGGGTGACGGTGACCGCCACGCCGGCGCACAGCTTGCCGAGCACGATGGACAGGCGCGACACGGGCGCCACCAGCACTTCTTTCAAGAACCCAAACTCGCGGTCCCAGACCGTAGAAATGCCTGAAAACAAGCCTCCGAACAGGATGGTCATGGTCACCACCCCGGGCAGCAGGTAGGCCCCGTAGGGCACCCCGGTGCGCTCCCGAAAGGCGTTCTGCATGCCGCTGCCCAGCACCACGAGCCACAGTGCCGGCCGCGCCAGCGTGGCGTAGAGCGCACTGCGTTCGCGCACGAAGCGGAGCAGCTCGCGGTAGCACAGCGCCCAGACGGTCTCGAGCTCGCGCCGCAGATCGAAGCTCGGTGGTTGCACTCAGCGCACGCTACCGCGCTGTCGAAGCGCGCCTCGCACGTGGTCGCGGCCAGACGCTTGCTCGTCGCGGATGCCGCCGCCCGTCAGGTGCACGAACACATCTTCGAGCCCGGCATCGGCGTGGTCTCCCTCGCGCGCGAGCTTGGCCTTGAGGGAGGCCGGGGTGCCTTGGGCGACCAGGCGGCCCTTGTCGATGATGGCGACCGCGTCGGCCGACTCGACCTCCTCCAGATAGTGAGTGGTCAGAAAGACGGTGATGCCGCGACGCTTGCGCAGCTCGGCCAGGTACGCCCAAAAGGCCCGGCGTGTCTGTGGGTCGAGGCCTCCCGTGGGCTCGTCGAGGAACAGGACCTCGGGCTCGTGCAGCAGCACGCGCGCGAGCTCGAGCCGGCGCCGCATGCCGCCGCTGTACGTGCGAACCGAGCGACCGATGGCATCCCCCAGGCCGGTGAGCGCTACCGCCTCGGACAGCCGGCGCGTGCGTTCTTTGCGTGGGACACCGTACACCATGGCGTGCAGCTTGAGATTCTCGAGCCCCGTTAGGCGATCATCCACGCAGGGGTCTTGGAACAGCACACCAATCCGACGTCGCACTTCGTGCGGCTCTCGGGCCACATCGAAGCCAGCCACCAGCGCGTGCCCTCTACTCGGCGCGCGCAGTGTGCACAGGACCGATACGGTGGTGGACTTTCCGGCGCCGTTGGGACCCAAGAACCCGAACAGCGCGCCACGCGCGACCTCGAGGCTCAGCCGATCGACGGCGAGCGTATCGCCGAAGTGTACGCACAGGTCTTCGGCGCGGATGGCGAAGTCGGATGCGCAGGCAGACAAGACGCCGGAGGGTACGAGCTTCGTGCGTCCGTGTCCATCGTCCCCTTTCTGCTCGCGCGCCCGAGGGCGCGCTTCGGCGCACGCTCCAAAAAACGATGTGTGCACGAGCTCTTTCACCGCGCTACACGCTCTAATCAATCACCGATAACTGCCTTCTCAGGCCCCCCTGCCGGGCCTATACTTTGGAAACCCCCAACCCGATGGCCAGTGGCCTTCGGCAAGGAGAACGGGATGGAGATCAAGCAGCAGCTCAGGCTCTCACAGCAGCTCGTGATGACGCCCCAGCTGCAGCAGGCCATCAAGCTGCTCCAGATGTCTCGGATGGAGCTCGTCGACATGGTCCGCGAAGAGCTCATGGAGAACCCGGTCCTCGAGGACACGGGCGATCAAGCCGAGGGCGTGCGTGCCGATCGAACCGAGCACAACGTCGAGCAGGGCGAGATCTCTACCATCGATCAGCAGATCAGCGCCGACGAGCGGGCCAGCGGGCTAGAGACCAAGGCCAACGACAAAAAGGCCGAGGAGATCGACTGGGAGCGCTACCTCGAGAACCACGCCATGCAGGCGCCCCTGCCGTCGTTCCGCGGCGGCATGGAAGACGAGCTGCCGAGCTACGAGGCCACCGCCACCCGCGCCGAAGACCTGAGTGATCACGTCACCTGGCAGATCCGGATGAGCGACCTGCTCGACGACGAAAAGGGCTTTGCGCTGCTCGTCGTCGGCAACCTCGACGAGGCAGGCTACCTGCGTGTCGAGGGCGTGACCGAAGAAGAGATCGTGCCGCGCCTGGCCGAAGAGTCAGGTCTCAACGCCGAGGACGCCGAAGAAGTCCTCAAGATGATCCAGCGCATGGATCCGATCGGCGTGGCCGCGCGCAGCCTGCGCGAGTGCTTGTTGGTGCAGGCCGAGCACCTGGGGCTCGACCCGCTCGTCATCTCGGTCCTCAGCGACCACATCGGCAACCTCGAGAAGCGCAACTACCAGGCGATCGCCAAGGGTCTCAAGGTCACCATCGAAGAGGTCTACGACGTCGCGCAGGTCATCGGCGAGCTCGAGCCGCGCCCGGGTCGCAACTTCGTCACCGAAGAACCGCGCTACATCACGCCCGACGTCGAGGTCATCAAGGTGGGCGACGAGTACTTCGTGCGCGCCAACGACGACGGCATGCCGCGGCTCAAGATCAGCAACTTCTATCGCTCGGCGATGCAGGGTGACCCCAAGGCCAAGGAGTACATCCAGGGCAAGCTGCGCTCGGCGCAGTGGCTCATCCGCAGCATCGATCAGCGCCGCAAGACCATCGTGCGCGTCACCGAGTGCATCATCGAGAAGCAGCGCGAGTTCTTCGACAAGGGCATCGACTTCCTCAAGCCGATGATCCTGCGCGACGTCGCCGAGACGGTGGGCATGCACGAGAGCACCATCTCGCGCGTCACCAGCAACAAGTACGTCAACACGCCGCAAGGCCTGTACGAGCTCAAGTTCTTCTTCAACAGCGCGATTCGCCGTGAGCACGAGGACGACATCGCGTCCGAGAGCGTCAAGCAGGCAATCAAAAAGATCATTGCCGACGAAGATCAACGCGAGCCCCACAGCGATCAAAAGATCGTCGAAATCCTGGCTCAGGTCGACATCGTCATCGCGAGGCGTACGGTGGCCAAGTATCGCGAGATGCTCGGCATCCTCAGCTCGTCCAAGCGCAAAAAGTATTTCTGAAGGCAGGCTTAGCTTTTCGAGAACGGCAAGCACATCGGAGGCAGTGACATGAGGATCGCATTCACGTTCCGGAACATCGACTCGTCCGACTCCATCAAGAGCTACGCCTCCGAGAAGCTGAGCAAGCTTCAGAAGTACCTACGAGCCCCCCTCGACGCCGACGTCACGGTGTCGCTCGAGCGTCACTTGCACTTGTGCGAGGTGGTGCTGCGCTCCGATGGGCACACGTTCGTGTCGACCAAACAGTCTGACGATATGTACGCGTCCATCGACCTGGTCTCCGAGTGCATCGACCAGCAGATCCGGCGCTCCAAGTCGGCCGAGCACGACCACCGGCGGGGCGCGCACAGCGAGAAGTAGCCTTCGCTGCGCGACCCAGCGTATTTTCTTCCTCCACAGTCTGGGCGAGCGAAAAGGCATGCGCCTCACGGAAATCCTCAACGAACAGCGCGTGACCACGCAGCTCACGGCCACCACCAAGGAGGAGGCCTTGTCTGCGCTCGCGCAGCTGTTCACCGAGGACGACGCGACGCTCGACGCCAAGGCCGTGTACGAGGTGCTCAGCGAGCGCGAGCGGCTGGCCAGCACCGGCATCGGCAGCGGCGTGGCCATCCCGCACGGGCGCATCGCCCAGCTCGAGCGACTGCGCGCCGCCATCGCCGTCAGTCCCGCAGGCATCCCCTTCGAGGCCATCGACGGGGCGCCGGTGCGCATCGTGGTCGGCGTACTCGCGCCGCAGCACCACACCGGCGATCACCTGCGGGTCCTGGCGCGCGTGTCCCGCCTGTTGCGTAGCCCCGAGGTGCGCGAGAGCCTGCTGCAGGCGCGCGACGCCCACGAAGCCTTTGCCATCATCGCGCGGGCGGACGCAGGCTAATCCGATGGCGAGCCGGCAGGATGTCAGCGGCGACTCCGATCGCCCCGACTCCGACCGCCCCAGCGGCGTGCCCGAGGTCACGGTCGCCGTCCGCACCATCCTCGAGCACCCCGACCTGCGCGACCGCCTCGTCTTGTACGCCGGTTCGGCCGGCCTCGATCGCACGGTCGACCACCCGCGCGTCCAAAAGTCGGGCCTCGTGCTGGTCGGCCACACCCAAGGCCTGGTGCGCTCGCGCGTGCAGGTGCTGGGGGAGACCGAGGTCAGCTATCTGCACTCCCTCGACCCGGTCACGCGTGCCGAGCGGCTCGCGTTTCTCTGCTCGCTCGGCATCAGCATGATCGTCGTGACCCGCGGCGTCGCTCCGCTGCCCGAGCTGGTCGACTGCGGCGAGCGCATGGGGACTCCGATCGTCGGGTCTCCGACGCGCTCGAGCACCACCATCAATACGCTGCACGCGGTGCTCGATCGCCTGCTCGCCCCGCGCGCCCGGCTGCACGGCGTCCTCGTCGAGATGTACGCGGTCGGCACGCTCCTGATCGGGCCGAGCGGCATCGGCAAGAGCGAGTGCGCGCTGTTTTTGGTCGAGCGCGGACACCGCCTCGTCGCGGACGACATGGTCGAGCTCACCCGCATGCCGAGCTCGCTCGTGCTCGGCTCGCCCGCGCCCCTGTTGCGTCACCACCTCGAGATTCGTGGCGTGGGCATCCTCAACATCCGCGATCTGTTCGGCGCCACGGCCGTTCGCGATGAAGCCCACATCGACCTGGTGGTCGAGCTGTGCCCGTGGCGCGAAGACGAAGTGTACGAGCGGCTCGGCCTCGACGACATGACCATGGAGCTCCTGGGCACCAAGGTTTCGCGCTTGCGCATCCCCGTGCGTCCGGGACGCGACATGGGCGTGTTGTTGGAGATGGCGGCACGCAACCACCTGCTCAAGCGCGAGGGCGTGCACGGCGCAAAACGCTTTGCCGAGCGTCTCGAGCGCGAGCTCAACGCAAAAAAGACGTAGCGAGCACACGTACAGCCAGCGGCCGGCCAGCCTTTTTGCTGTATGCTCTCTCGGTGGACGGGGTCCAGCTCGTCGTAGTGACCGGACTCTCGGGCGCAGGCCGCACGACGGCGTTGCGCGTGCTCGAAGACCTCGGCTTTTACTGCGTCGACAACCTGCCGCCCAGCTTGGCGCCTGGCCTGCTCGAGCTGCTCGAAGGCGCGGGCGATCGTGTGCACGTCGGCCTCGGCATCGACGTGCGCAGCGGCGCCTTCCTCGAGGGCGCAGAAAAGGCGCTGAGCGAGCTCGAGGCGCGCGGCTTCCCGCCGGAGGTCATCTTCCTCGACGCCAGCGACGACGCATTGGTCCGTCGCTTCAGCGAGACACGGCGTCCCCATCGGTTGGCCAGCGAGGGGGACGTGCTCGGCGCCATCCGCCTCGAGCGCGAGTGGCTCGCCCCGCTGCGCCGGCATGCCACGCACGTCATCGACACCACCCACCTCAACGTGCACGACCTGCGGCGGCAGCTGGTCCAGGTGGTCTCGGGCCGTCCCGACGGCATTCGGATGGTCACACGGGTCATCTCGTTCGGGTTCAAGTACGGGTTGCCCCAGGACGCGGACTTGGTGTTCGACCTGCGCTACCTGCCCAATCCGCACTTCGTTCCAGAACTTCGTCCGCAGAGTGGACTCGATCGGCCGGTCAGCGACTACGTACTGTCGACCCCGGAGGGCCAAGAGCTGCTGACCGATCTCACGACGCTCCTCGGCAAGCTGTTGCCGCGCTACGCTGCCGAGGGCAAATCGTACCTGACGATCGGCATCGGCTGCACCGGCGGCCGTCATCGCTCCGTCGCGATGGCCGAGGCGCTCGGTGTCAAGCTCACCCACGAGCCGGTCGTGGTGGCGCATCGCGATGTGGAGAGGGCTGGGAAATAGCAGATGGATTCGCGCGCCACGTTCGAGATCGTGAACCGGTTGGGCATGCATGCTCGGGCCGCCACCAAGCTGGTCCAGACAGCCTCGCGCTTTCGTTCCGACGTGCAGATCGAGAAAGACGGTCACGTCGCCAACGCCAAGAGCGTGATGGGCGTCTTGCTGTTGTGTGGACACCAGGGCTCCAAGATTACGGTCTCTGCGCGCGGTGAAGACGCCACCGACGCGGTGAGTGCCATTGGGGAGCTGATCGCCGACCGGTTCGGAGAGCCGAGCTGATGAGCTTGCCGCGGCAGGTGCTCAGCGGCATCGCCGCGTCCCCGGGCGTCGCCGTCGGCAAGGTCTGCCTCTTCGTGCGCGGCCACCTGTACGTGCCGCGCAAGTACATTGCCCGCGACCAGATCGACGCGGAGGAGCAGCGGCTGCGCGACGCCATCGAGGCCTCGCGCGACGAGCTCGAGCTGATCCGTCAGCGCATCGGTCCTGCCACCGAGCATCGTTTGTTGCTCGACGCGCAGCTGCTCATGCACCGCGACGAACTGCTCATCAACGGCGCGATCGAGCTGTTGCGTGAGCGCTCCATCAACGCCGAGTGGGCGCTCGCGCAGATCACCGCGCGCATCGCCGAGCGCATGCGCGGGGCCAGCGAGGCGTACTTCCGAGAGCGAGCCGTCGACGTCGAGAACGTGGGCGAGCGCATCCTCCACCAGCTGGTGGGGGGCTCGTTCGAGATGCCGCAGATGGCAGAGGCGTCGGTCATCGTGGCCGACGACCTGGGTCCGGCCGACGCGGCGCTCTTGCTGCGCAGCACCGCCCGCGGCATCGCCATCGATCTGGGCAGTGCCTCCAGCCACACCGCCATCCTCGCGCGCGCTCTCGAGATCCCCGCGGTGGTGGGTGTGCGTCAGCTGTCGCGGCTGGTGGCCGACGACGACGTCATCATCGTCGACGCCTTTCGGGGCGAGATCATCTTGTGGCCGAGCGAGCAGGAACAAGAGCAGGCGCGCGCCCGTGGAGATCGATACCGAGCCTTTACGCGGAGCCTGCGCGAGCGCGTTGCGCGCACCCTCACCACGTCCGACGGCACGCCGGTGCGGCTGTGCGCCAACGTCGAGCTACCGGCCGAGGCTGCGGTGGCGTTGCAAGAGGGAGCTACCGGCATCGGCCTGTATCGGACCGAGTTTCTGTACCTCGACCGGCCCGCGCCGCCGACCGAAGAAGAGCAGACCAAGATCTACCGCGACGTGGCGCAGGTGTTGTCGCCGCGACCGGTGGTGTTTCGCACGTTCGACATCGGCGGGGACAAGCTGCACGGCTTTCATCCCAGCAGCGACCACACCAACCCTGCCCTCGGGCTGCGCGCGCTGCGTCTCGGACTGGCGACGCCGGCGCTGTTGACGACGCAGCTGCGTTCGATGTTGCGCGCGACGGACGCGGGTGACGTGCGCATCATGTTTCCGCTGGTGAGCAGCGTCGAAGAGCTGCGCGAAGCGCGCAAGCTCGTGGACTCGGCAAAGGCGGAGCTGCTGAGTGAGGGCGTACCGCTGGGACGGGTGCTGGTGGGCTGTATGATCGAGGTGCCGTCGGCAGTGCTGATGGCCGACGCACTGGCGAAGGAGTGCGACTTTTTCTCGGTGGGGACGAACGATCTGGTGCAGTACGCGTTGGCCGTCGACCGCACGAATCCCAACGTGGCACACCTGGCGAGTCCGCTACATCCTGCTGTGTTGCGGTTGTTGGAGATGACTGCGAGCGCTGCCAAGCGCGCAGGGATCGAGCTGTCGATCTGCGGGGGAATGGCTGCGGATCCACTGGCTGTTCCTGTGTTGTTGGGGCTTGGCTACGATCAGCTGTCCGTGGACGTTGGGTATCTTCCACTAGCTCGGGCAATCATCGAGCGCATCGAGATGCCACTTGCGGTGTCGACTACGCTGGCTGCTCTGTCGTGCGTGACCACTGCTGAAGTGAAGGCTCTGATCGTCGCGAATTTCCGTGGGGCTTTGTCTGATCTTTGGGCCGAGCAGGGGTTTGAGCCTAGCTAGTTCGCATCCAGGAATGCGATCCA
>JBEGTL010000219.1:0-12249 GCA_041179425.1 Pseudomonadota bacterium
TGCGCAGCCGGCGTCGCGCCCGGGTCGAGCCTCGCCCGCGTCTTCGTGTTCGGGCGCGTTTGCATCCCAGTTGGGGGCATCGCAGCCGAGCGACGACGCTGCGAGCACGACAGCGTGCGCGCACAAAAGAACGCGCGAAAAGCGGGACATAGCCGGAGCCTCGAGGGTGCGGGTCACCGGCTCAGCTAACGTGCATGCACGGCACTGACAAGCGCGTCTCACACCGGAACGCGTGAGCGCGACTGAAAACGGGCGCGCACGCTAGTGTTTGAGCTCTACCAGCATGGCGCCGCTCCCGCCGAGCGCCTCGGGGGCCGTGACGAACGCCATCACCAGCTGCGATGCGCCGGTCTCGGTCAGCGCCCGCACCACGACGTCGCGCAGCACGCCGAGCCCACCTTCGCTGTGCTGGCCCTTGCCGTGCACGATGCACAGCACCGAGAGGCCCTTCTTGTGGGCCTGCCGGATGAAGCTGACCACTGCATCGCGCGCCTCGCGCTGGTTGTGGCGGTGCAGGTCGAGCGTCTCGCTGGCGCGCGTGCGGCGGCCGAGCTCGCGCACCACACGCGGCTGCGCATCGGCGCGCGCGGCGCGCACGAACCCTCCCTCGGTCTCGATGCGGAAGTTGACCTCGAACGCGACCAGGTCGTCGAGCCGAGCACGGGCGTCGTCTTCGGCGCTGCGGCCGAACGGCACCACCATCGCGGTGCGGCTCTCTACGCGCGGTGTCTTGGCAGTCACGCGTCCCGGGCGGTCGTTGCGCAGCGGCTTGACGCCCTGCATGGCCATGCTCAGCGCCGACGCCTCGTCTTCGGTCTGCTCACGCTTTTTGCGCGCCACCGGGCGCGGCGGAGGCGCCGGCTGCTTGGGCTTGAGCTGGTCGAGCTTGGCCTGCTTTTCGCGCTCGATGAGCTCTTTTTTCAGCGAGCCGAGCGCGTTTTTGAACGGAGACGAGATCCGCTCGGGAGCCTTGGGCAGCACCACCTTGTCGCCCTCGTCTTCTTGCTCGCGTTGCCCGTGGTGAGGCCCGGTCGAAGCGCGCCCACCGGCCCGCGAGCCAGGATCAGACGCGCCGCCGAAGAGCGCGCCGAAGCCGTCGGACTTGGCGTGCGTACCAGACCCCGCACCTACATGCGTTCCCCCGCCTTTTCGCTTTTTGGCCATGCACTTGGTTGGTAGCACGAGTCGCAGTTTTGCGATGGGCTGCTAAGCCGTTGTCCGTGGCTGAAACCGACCCCTCTTTTTTCGCGCGTCTGGCGCTGGCTTTCGCCGCGTTCTTTCGCGTGCTGTTCAACGCCGCGTACGCCGGGCGCGTGCTTCGCCTGGCCAACGGAGACGCTCCCGTCAGCGCGCCCGTGCCTGATCGCGCACCGGTGGCGCCGCCCACCCCCGAGCCGCCCAAGCTCCGTGAGGTCCCGACCGACAGCGCCCTCCAGCTGCTCGGTCTGCTGCAGCGCGAGGGTCGCCTGATCGACTTCCTGCAAGAAGACGTGAGCAACTACTCCGACGCCGAGATCGGCGCAGCGGCGCGCGTGGTCCACGCCAGCGTCAACAAGGCGCTCGCCGCGCACGTGGCACTCGAGCGCGTGCGCGGCGAGGCCGAGGGCTCGCGCGTCAGTGTGCAGAGTGGCTTCTCCGCGCACGAGATTCGTCTCACCGGCCACGTGGTCGGCGAGGCTCCCTTCACCGGCACGCTCGCCCACGCCGGCTGGCGCGCCGTCAACATCGAGCTTCCCAAGCTCAGTCCTGGCTACGACGTGCGCGTGCTCGCGCCCGCGGAGGTAGAGCTGTGAGTGAACCTGTCCATGCAGTCGGCATCGATCTCGGCACCACCCACTGCGCCGTCTCCAGCATCGATCTGGAGCTGAGCGAGGGAGAGCAGGTGGCGGAGGCGCCGTTCGACATCACGCAGCTGGTCGCCCCTGGACAGGTCGAACGACGCGACCTGTTGCCCTCGTTTTTGTACCTGCCACACGACAGCGAGCTGGCCCCCGGCGCACTCACCCTGCCCTGGCCCAACCACCCGCAGCACTTTGCAGTGGGCGAGATCGCGCGCGCACTCGGCATCAAGAGTGCGGCGCGGCTCGTCTCGAGCGCCAAGAGCTGGCTCGGCTACACCGCCATCGATCGCCGCGCACCCAACCTGCCCGCCGGGGCACCGTCCGACGTGCCCAAGGTGTCCCCGCTCGAGGCCAGCGTGCGCTACCTCGAGCACCTGCGCGCGGCCTGGGACGCCGCACACGCCGACGCGCCGCTCAGCGAACAGCTGGTCACCATCACGGTGCCGGCCTCGTTCGACCCGGCCGCCCGCGAGCTCACCGCCGAAGCCGCGCGCGCTGCGGGCCTCGGTCACGCCGTGCTGCTCGAGGAGCCGCAGGCGGCGCTGTACAGCTGGGTGTCGAGCTCCCAAGGCGACTGGCGCCGGCAGGTCGGCGTCCACGACGCGATCCTGGTCATCGACGTGGGCGGCGGCACCAGCGACTTCTCGTTGATCGCCGTGCGCGAACACGACGGTGAGCTCGCACTCGAGCGCATCGCGGTCGGCGAGCACATCCTGCTCGGCGGCGACAACATGGACCTCGCGCTCGCCTACTGGCTGCGCGCGCAGCTCGAGCAGAGCGGCACCACGCTCGACCCAGTGCAGGCCGCCACGCTCACCCAGGCCGCGCGCGTCGCCAAAGAGCAGCTGCTCACCGATCTCGATCTGCAGAGCGTGCCAGTCACCATCCCGGGCCGCAGCTCCAAGCTGATCGGCGGAGCGCTGAACACCGAGCTCACGCGTGAAGACCTCGAGCGCATCTTGCTCGAGGGCTTTTTCCCGCTGGTCGAGTCTGACGCGCGCCCGCTCAGCCGCGCGCGCGCCGCGCTCACGCAGCTGGGCCTTCCCTACGCACAAGATGCGGCCGTTACCCGGCACCTGGCCGCCTTCTTGGCGCGTCAGGCGGGCGCGCTCGAAGACGGAGCGTACCCGTTCGCCCGCCCCACCGCAGTGCTCTTCAACGGCGGCGTGTTCAAGTCGCAGCTGCTCCAAGACCGCCTGGTCGGCGTGCTCGATCAGTGGCTGATCAGCACCGGTGCAGAGCCGGTTCGCGTGCTCGAAGGCGCCGACCTCGACTTGGCCGTCGCACGCGGCGCCGCGTACTACGGACAGGTGCGTCAGGGTGGCGGCATCCGCATTCGCGGCGGCACCGCGATGGCCTACTACGTGGGCGTCGAGAGCGCGATGCCGGCAGTGCCGGGGCTTCCACCGCCGATCCAGGCCGTGTGTGTGGCCCCCTTCGGCCTCGAAGAGGGCACGCGCGCCGAGCTCCCCGCGGCCGAGTTCGGGCTGGTGACGGGCGAGCCGGTGCGCTTCCGGTTCTTCGGCTCGTCCGTGCGCCGCGACGACCGTGCGGGTGATGTCCTCGATCGCTGGACCGGCGACGAGATGCAAGAGCTGCAGGAGATCGAGGCGCTGTTGCCCTCCGAGCGCCACAGCCCGGGCGAGATCATCACGGTGCAGCTGCAGGCCGGCGTCACCGAGGTGGGCACGCTCGAGCTCGAGGCGGTCGAGCGCGAGGGCGCGCAGCGCTGGAAGGTAGAGTTCGACACGCGAGCCGAAGCGTGAGCGAGCCTCGCCCCCGCTACGTCGTGGGCATCGACCTCGGCACCACCCACACCGTGGTGGGCTACGTAGACCTGGCCCGGCACAAGGGCGAGGCGCGCGCGGCCATCGAGGTGTTTGCCATCGAGCAGCTGGTCGCACCGGGTCAGGTCGAGTCGCGCAAGCTGCTTCCCTCGTTTCGTTACCACCCGGCCGAGGGCGAGCTCAGCAGCGACGACATCGCGCTCGGTCAGCTCGAGTTCCTGGGCGACCTGCCCACCGGCGTGGTGGGCACCATCGCGCAGAACCTGGGCAGCAAGGTGCCGGGGCGTCTGGTCACCAGCGCCAAGAGCTGGCTGTCTCACGGCGCCGTCGACCGTGCGGCCCCCATCTTGCCGTGGGGCGCGGGCGAAGGCGTACCCACCATCTCTCCGGTGTCTGCGAGCGCAAGCTATCTCGGCCACGTGCGCGCGCGCTGGAACGCCGCGCACCCCGAGCACCCGCTCGAATCGCAAGAGGTGGTGTTGACGGTGCCGGCGTCGTTCGACGAGGCGGCGCGCGCGTTCACGCTCGAGGCGGCGCACCGCGCGGGGTTGGCCAAGCTGCGGCTTCTCGAAGAACCGCAGGCCGCTTTCTACGACTGGCTCAATCGCCACCAAGATGCTCTTGCAACAGAGCTGCAAGATACCAAGCTTGCGCTGGTGGTCGACGTGGGCGGAGGCACCACCGACCTCACGCTCATCCACGTCGAGCTGCGCGAGAGTGGTGCACGGCTGTCGCGCATCGCCGTGGGCGACCACCTCATGCTCGGCGGCGACAACATGGACCTCGCGCTCGCGCGTGCCAGCGAGCCCGCTCTGGCAGGAGGCGACCAACGCCTGCCCGTTGCGCGCTTTGCACAGCTGGTCGAGCAGTGTCGCGCCGCCAAGGAGCGCTTGCTCGGCGCCCATCCTCCCGAGCAAGAGAGCATCAGCGTGCTCGGCCACGGCTCCAAGTTGATCGGCGGCACGCGCACCACCACGCTGCCGCGAGCGCGCGTCGAAGAGCTGGTCGTCGATGGCTTCATGCCGCGCATCGCGCTCGACACCAAGCTCGAGACCAGGCGCATGGGGCTGGTCGAGTTCGGGTTGCCGTACGCGTCCGAGCCCGCGATCACCAAACACGTCGCGGCGTTCTTGCTGCGACATCAAGGCGCGGCTGCCGAGGCGCTGTCGCGCGCGCCCGACCCCTCGACGCCCATCTTGCCGGACGCCGTGCTGTTCAACGGCGGCGTGTTTCGTTCCACCGCGCTCAAAGCGCGCCTGTCCGAGGTGCTCGCTGGTTTTCGTAACGGCCGCCCTCTGCGCGAGCTCGAAAACCTCGAGCCCGAGCTTGCCGTGGCGCGCGGCGCCGTGGCCTACGGACTTGCGCGACGCGGCGTGGGTGTGCGCATCGGCGGCGGCTCACCGCGCAGCTACTACCTGCTGATCGAGGCCGAAAACGCCGAGAAAAAGGGCCTCTGCGTGCTGCACCGCGGCGCCGAGGAGGGCGAGGAGCTGGTGCTGCGCAGCCGCACGTTTTTGTTGCGCGTGGGCAAGCCCGTTCGGTTTCGGATGTGGACCAGCACGCTCGAGCGCGCGCATCGCATCGGCGAGCTGGTCGACCTCGACGACTCCTACCAAGAGCTGCCCGCCATCGCAGCCGTGCTCGAGGCGCAAGCCGGCGACGAACAAGAGCTGCGCGTCGAGCTCCACACCAGCCTCACCGAGGTGGGCACGCTCGAGATGAGCTGCGTGGCAGAGGCCACTCCGTCGCGGCGCTACAAGCTCGAGTTCGAGCTGCGCGGTTCGCGTGGTGCCGGCCTCAGTCAGGTGCCGCAGCGCGTGACGCAGCTGCACCCTCGTTTCGAAGAAGCTACCCAGCTCATCCACTCTTACTACGGCAAGAGCAACAAGGAGCTCGAGGGCAAGCGCATCAAGACCTTGCGCAACGACCTCGAGAAGGTGCTCGGTCCGCGCGAGGGCTGGGACACCGCGCTCTTGCGCGAGTTGTTTGGCGCACTGCTCGCGGGAGAGAAGCGTCGGCGCCGCTCGGCCGATCACGAGCGGCTGTGGCTGCACCTCACGGGCTACTGCTTGCGCCCGGGCTTTGGGTATCCGCTCGACCCGTTCCGTGTCGACCAGGTGTGGGCGCTGCGCAGTCAGAGTCTGCAGTTCGTGCCCGACGCTCAGGTGTGGGCGCAGTGGTGGATCCTGTGGCGCCGCATCGCTGGCGGGCTCGACGAAGCCAGGCAGACCGCGCTCCTCGACGAGCTCACCTACTACATCGAGCCGCAGGGCACGCGCCCCAGAGCGCGCCCCAAGGGTCCCAAAGCGCTCGCACTCGAAGACATGGTGCGCCTCGCTGGTGCACTCGAACGCGTCCCGGCCACACGCAAGGTCAAGCTCGGCGAGTGGCTCCTCTCGCGTCTGAGTAAGGGCGAGATCTCCGCGCAGAGCGCGTGGTGGGCCATCGGCCGCATCGGTGCGCGCGCGCCGTTGTACGGAAGCGCGCACGCGGTCGTCCCCAGCAACGTCGCGGCGACCTGGCTCACGCGCGCGCTAGAGAGCGACTTGGCCACGGTCGAGCAGGCGCCTTTCGCGGTCGCCCAGCTGGCACGACTCACCCACGATCGACAGCGCGATCTCGCCCCCGCGCTGCGCGAGCGAGCGGCCGTAGCGCTGGGCCGCGCGCGGGATGCCGAGCTGTGGATCAAGCTCATCCGAGAAGGAGGAGAGCTGACCGCTGCGGAGGAGGGTCGCGTCTTCGGGGAGTCGTTGCCGCCTGGGATACGGTTGGCGGACTGACGGGCTCTCGATCGGTCACGCCGTGTCTCAGCTAGCACTCACCGAACGACCCTCGGCCTTGGGCGATGCTTTGACCAGCCCGAGTGCCTGCGATCACGATGGTGCTGCATACGTGGACGCGCGAGCTCGTCTTTCATCCGCATGTGCACGCGATCGTGAGCGCCGGCGCGCTCACTGAAGACGACACCTGGGTCAAGAGCCGTGCAAGCTACTTGTTTCCCGTCAAAGTCATGGCGCGCTTGTTTCGCCGACTCTTTCGTCACAGCCTGCTCAAGGCCATCGACGCTGGCGACCTGAACGTACCGACGGAGTTGGTCGAGCCCATGCGTCGCGCACTCTTCGACAAGGCGACCACGCTGGAGCAGTTCGAACCCAATGAGCAGTTCAACAGTCGCGGACAGGTTGCTGGCACGTTCAGTGATGCGGGCGACAACTTCTATTTCGTGACCTCTGCTGCCAGACCCAGCAAAGTCGTATACGGCTTTCAGAACGGTGTCACCGTCTCGGTCGAGGCCGAAGCAGAGCCCACGTCGCTGTGCGCCATCGCGATTCGGCTCTTCCAAGACCAGTGAGGCCGCTCCACGAGGCCGATCGCGAAGTGGCATCGCCTGTCGAATGGCGCTTGACCCTGACGTAGCGCGAGGCCCTAGCTTCCCCACCACGGCGTTCACGGTTGGCCAGCTAGCCAAGCTCACCGGTCTCACGGTGCGAGCACTCCACCACTACGACGCGATAGGCCTCCTGCTCGATGGTGCCCACGATGACGTCGGGAAGTCTGGACAGCCGGTCATTCAAGAGCTGCATGGCCACGCTCTTGCCGGTGCCAGGGTCGCCGGTGATCATGACGAAGCCGCCGTCGGCGACGCTCACCTCGACGCGCCGGATGAACGAGTCGACGTGGACAGCGAGCCGGTGCGGCTCGAGCTCGCGCGCATTGGCCTCGCGCTCGTGCTCAGCTCTCCACCTTGAACGGATGCCGCTCGGGCGGCAGATCCGGCTCGGGCAGTAGGTCAGCCGGGCAGCTTCCAGTTGGCGGCGCGAATGAAGTCGATGAACGCCCTCAGCTTGCCGGGCATCTGTGCGCGATGCGGGAAGTAGATGTGAAACGCTTCGCTGGGTGGACAGAACTTCTCCAGCGCACTCACCAGGCTGCCCTCGCTCAGCTCGCGCGCTGCAAACTGACGGAACACGAACGCGATGCCGCAGCCCTGCACGGCGGCGTGCAGCACCGAGCGCATCTCGTCGAACACCAGCCGACCTGACACTTCGAGCGTGAGCGGCTTGCCGCGCTTCTGGAAGCTCCACTCGAAGTAACGATTGCGACTGGTCAGCCGCTGGCGGATGCAGTCGCAGCGCAGCAGGTCCTCGGGTGTCTGCGGCGTGCCGTGCTCCGCGAAGTACGCGGGCGCGGCCACCACCAGCCGCCGCTGCACCGGACCGAGCGGCAGCGCCACCATGTCGCGGTGCAGCGCGTGGCCGAGCCGGATGCCCGCGTCGAAGCCCTTGCCCACGATGTCACTGAGTGTGTTGTCGACCCCGATCTCCAGCGTGATCAGCGGATGGCGCGCCAGGAACGCCGGCAGGTGCGGCTCGATCAGCGAGGCGTAGGCGACGAACGAAGTATTGATGCGCAGCGTGCCGTGTGGGCGCGCGGTGACTTCGCCCAGCTGCTGCACAGAATGCTGGATCTGCGTGAGCGCGGGCTGGATCGACTCGATCAGCTGGGCGCCGGCTTCCGTCAGGCTGACGCTGCGCGTGGTGCGATTGAACAGTCGCACGCCGAGCTGCGCCTCCAGCTGCTTGATGGTCTTGGAGATCGCCGTGGGTGTGACCAGGAGCTCGGCGGCGGCGCGCGCGAAGTTGAGCTCGCGCGCCACGCAGGCGAACGCGAGCAGCCCGGGAAGGTGAACCTGCGGGGTACCGACCCGCTCCGTGTTCGCTGCGCGCATCTCTGGATTATGAGCTCCAGGTTCACAAGCTGCCAACCATTGACGAGATTCACGACTGAGCATGCGCGGCCTAGATTGGGTTCATCGCCGGGCCGAACGAGACGGCCCAGCCCGGAAAAGGAGACTCTTCATGTCGCTCACGCAGCTTCCTGCCCCTCGCGCCGACAGCCCCTTCGCTTCCATGCGCGGCCACCACGTCGCGGTGCGTGTGCCTGACTTCGCGGCCAGCAAGCGCTGGTTCGTGGAGAAGCTCGACTTTCGCGTGGTGCACGAGTGGGACTACGCGGATCAGCACTTGGCCTACGTGGCGCCGCCCACCGATGACCACTTCTTCGTGGAGATCCTGGGTGACGGCGAGCCGCATCCGATCCCGAAGCCGGTCTACGACGACCTTGGCGATAGCCTGCGCCTGGCGGGCTTCCACCACTTCTGCCTGAAGGTTGCGGACATCGATCAGACGGTGGCCGAGCTGAAGAGGCGCAGCGTCACGATTGTGACCGAGCCCTTCGAGCTGCCCGCGATCGGGCGCAGGCTCGCGTTCCTGGCCGATCCATGGGGCAACCTGATCGAGCTGGCGCAGTTGCTCTGAGCTTTCTTTTCCACGTTGTTCTGCAGACAAGGAGATCGTCATGAGAGTTTGGTTCATCACGGGTGCGTCACGAGGTCTGGGGGCGCTGATCACGGCGCGTGCACTGGCTGCGGGCGATGCGGTGGTGGCCACCGCGCGCGATCCAGCCGAGCTCCGCGCGCGCTTTGCAGAGGCCAGGCACTTCCTGGCCCTGCCGCTCGATGTCACCCATGAGGCGTCGGCGCGCGAGGCCGTGGCCCAGGCCGTGGCGCGCTTTGGTCGCATCGACGTGCTGGTCAACAACGCGGGCTACGGCCTGCTCGGTGCGATCGAAGAGGCCAGCGGCCTCGAGGTGGAGCGTGTCTTTGCGACCAACGTGTTTGGTCTGCTGAATGTCACGCGCGGTGCGCTGCCGCAGCTGCGCAAGCAGCGTAGCGGACACATCATCAACATGTCGTCGATCGGCGGCTACAGCGCGTCGACAGGCTGGGGCATCTACTGCGCCACCAAGTTCTCGGTGGAGGCGATCAGCGAGGCGCTGTCCAAGGAAGGTGAGCCGCTCGGCATCCGCACCACGGTGGTGGAGCCCGGCTACTTCCGTACGGACTTCCTGAGCGGTGGCTCGCTGCAGAGCACAGCAGCGCGCATCGATGACTACGCCGAGACCGTGGGCGCCATGCGCACGTTTGCGGAAGGCGCAGACCAGCAGCAGCCCGGCGATCCGAGCAAGCTGGCGGATGCCATCCTGACGCTGGTGGAGTCCACCACGCCGCCGCGCCGTCTGCCGCTGGGCAGCGACACGGTGGCCGCGATCGAGCAGAAGCATCAGAGCGTGAGCCAGGAGCTGGCCGCGTGGCGCACGCTGGCGACGTCCACCGACTTTGCGCGTGGCGCTTGATCAGCCCGAGCAAGGCAGAGGCATTCGCGCTGCCCTGAGATAAACTCGCGGTCGTGCCGCTGCCCCACCACGAACCAACGCCTCGCTGTCGCCTGACGCTGCGCGGTCAGCCGGGTGCCGAGCTGCTCATGCAGCTGCGCGCCACGCGCAACTTCCACAGCTCCGAAGTGGCCGAGGCCAAGCTCGGCAGGCTGGCGCGCTTCTTCCGCAGCAGCAGCTGGACGCGGCCGTGGCCCCAGGGGAACGTCCCTGGCGGAGGGGTTACGCTGCAACTGACCTCCACGGCCAACGGTCTTCGGGATGACCGCCCTCTTCGCGCAGGCGCCGCTTGCGCTGCTCGGCTCTCCTCGCCTGATGAACTTCGCGCATCCTCTGCTTGGCCACAACCTGCGCCCACACAGGCGGAACGAAGCGAAGCCCGGCATCTTCCACATCGAACTTACGCGCACGCGCCTCGTGCAGAGGCTACACCATGCGCGCGACGAGGTCCGACAGACTGCGCTGGGAGACTTGGGCGCGTCGCCGGAGCGCTCCATAGAGCGCGGGCTCGAGCAGCCATCTCTGTCGAACAGGCCGCAGTGCGTCGGGCAGATCGTGCCGCAGAGCGGCGGGCTAATCGGCCACGCCGTGCTGAATCTGAACCGCAGCCACCTGCCCAGGTTGCACGCGCCCCGAGGGGACGCCGAACTGCGGTTGGACGAAGCCTTCGGAGCGATAGAACGCCGCCTATTCGCTCAGCAGGTCCGCTTCCTTCCCAAGCGCCTCTGCAGCGTCTTTGCTGATGTATGCAATCACAAAGGGCTTTGCACTTGGCATCGGGGTTGACCGGTCAACCCTGGACCATGACATGTTCTTCGTCAACGGATAGTCCCACCAATCCACCGTTGGGGCAGACGAGCCCGGAGTGTTGGGACGAAGCACGCACGGCCGGTGAAGGCGATCGGAATCGAGCGCGTCAGCGCTCAGGAGCGAGGCGCACTGCACCGGCGTGTGGATGGACTCCTATGACTCCAGGACGGCCTTCAGCGCTTCCCAAAGGTGTGCGCGTTTGTCCGCGTCCAGCTTGGCCAAGTTGTCGATCTTCCAGCGCACGGCCGGCAGATGCCGCGCCTCGGGCAGGCCGAGCTCGTCCCACGCGGGGTCCCCGCCTTTGAACGACAACAAAAAGCGCCGGTGCGCCGCGGGCATGCCCCCGACGATCTCCATGATGAGCGTGTCCCGCACCGTGACGAGCTCCTCCAGGCTGACTGGCGTGCGCGTCATGCCGACAAAGCCGGAAGCGTACTCCTGACGTAGATCCCGCAGACGCGGACGCAGTATCTCGGCCATAGGGCGGTTGTGGCTCAGCACGTAGACCACAAACGCTCTGCGTAGTTCGTCCGTGATGCCTTCGTTCGCGAGGAGGTCACGCACGTCGAACAGGTCGCGCGGGTGCTGGCGGTCGAGCGCCGCGACGAGTTTTCCAGCATATAGGTCTGCGAACGAGACCACCGACGCCTCCGCAAAGCCGAACCGCTCTTCCACCTGCGGGCGCACCGCTCGGCGTTCAGGCGGATACACACAGCCGCGCGACACGGGCGTCACCTCGATCTTGACCTGCACGCCGCGCGCCCTGACGAGCACCTTGGTCACGGCCCCGCCCTCGTTGCGCAGCGGGACGAGTTGCGTGCGGCTCTCGCGGATGCCCTTTCCGACGCGCTCCGCGATGCGGCGCATCGCCATATCGATCTCGCGCAGCGACGTCTCGCGGTCCGCGATGGGCACGTACGTGAGATCGATATCGACCGACAACCGTGGCAAGTCCCGCACGAACAGGTTGATGGCCGTACCACCCTTGAGGGCAAACACCGGCTCCTCATCGACGAAGGGCAGGGCTCGAAGTAGCAGCGCCACCTGCACACCGTAGACCTCATGCGTAGCCATCGAGATCTCCCGGAACCGTGATCTGGTACTTGGCGTCGTAGCGCCCGCCGGCGACCAGCTGCCGCTTGCCGCGCCCAAGGTCGATCCGGCCCCCATCAAGACGCGAAAACCACGCGTGATGATGGCGTTCGGCAAACCACAAGAAGAGCCGCTTTACTTTGATGCTGCGGCACGCTTCCAGGAGAAGTTGCACCCGCTGCGGGCTGAGCGTGCTCGCCGACTCCATCAGCATGTCGACTTGATGAAACGTCTCGCGCTCGGGAACATCGTGCAAGAGCTCGCACAAGGCGCGCTCCTCGCTCGACACGTCGAGCGCCCAGCCCCAGTGCCCCCATGAAACCTGCGTGCGCTGCCCCGGGTCGACGGCGAACAGGACGTCGCTCCGATGCTCGACAAAGTGCGCATCGGCCGGCACACGCTCCACCCACCCCGGCAAGCTCTCTATCGCGTACAGATGAACGTCGCGCGGTCCCTCCACACGCACGTAGTGGCTCAAGCCGGAG